>JBGVPJ010000069.1:0-4345 GCA_045126955.1 Faecousia sp. | reverse complement strand
TGCCGCAACAGGCCGTTCCTCGTAATCAAGTATACAGCCTATATTCCGAACAAATAAATGATACTCACCGGCTGGTACATTCTCAAACACACCCGATGCAGATCCGTTCTCAATTTCAAGGATATAATCCTCTCCACCAATAGGCATCAGCCCAGCCTCTAATCGGATAAGAGGACTCACATAGGTGATACTGTACTCGATGGTCGCACCATCAGTTTTAACTTCTATGTACTGTTCAGAAACGACACCGGCCCCCGGTTCCAGATCAGCAAAAGGAATCGATGCTATCTGTGTGGAGATAACCGGATTGGCTGGTGGATCTTCCGGTTGTTCCTTGTGGTAGATTACCAGCACATCATTTAGGGATTCATATTCTGTGTACCCGTTTTTCTCCAACAGCTTCACAAGATTATCAAACCCATTGTCTTTGCCGCCTGTCGCGTATTTTTTGTAGTCGCTATTTGCGGACAGCTTTAGGACAACATACTCAGTTTCCAATAGATGCTCTTGGGAGCAGTAGCGAACATCATAGAGAACATTCCTCTGTGAAAGATGGGTGGTATAGAATGTGGTGGCAGTAACCGATGCACCATCCGGGATCGTGTCCAAGGTATCACGGATATTCTGATAATAGTCGTGATACTGAATCGCTTGCACCGGGTAATTCATGGCTTTGGGCACCACAACGATACCAAAGCATACAGCACTTGCAATGGTAGCTGCAACCAAGGCAAAAATGCGTTGCCAGTTGATTTTCAAGTCTGCCAGATTTACCACAGTCAGATACAGCAGGAACGCATTGGAGCCAAAGGTGTACTGGAAGAAAATATCATGCTGATACTGGTAGTCAGACATAAGGTTGACCAGGATATAGGGAATCAGCAGAATGTACCGCTCATGCCGTCTTGTCAGCAGCGGCAATCCCAGCAGCGGCAAAAGTGTCATCGCAATGAAATACAGTTTTTCTGTATCGACACTTTCGTAGACGGCTTTCATGGGATTCAGAATTACAGATTTAATGACCGTAATCAGCGAGGACGAGCCATCGTACATAAAATTGCTGTATCGGTAGGTCATAACACCGTCACCGCTTTTTGCAAGATACCCAGTGACAAGGAAGAACCAACCGAGAGAAATAGCGAGTAACGCAATACCTGTAATGAAATTCTGCACATCCAGCTTTTTGAATCGCAGAACAGTTTTGACGATCAACCATAGGGCAACTACTGCCACATAAACTGCTGCATCCTCTTTGACCATCAGTGTAAGTACAGCGGTAATAGCGGTAATAGTAATACTCTTTTTATCGATGCCATACAAAAGCCAGAGAATCAGCGGAGTCAAAAAACAATTTTCGTGAATATCGTAGCTTGTACCGCCGGAGAATGCCGGGTAAAGAAGCAACACTGCACACACTAGCATCCGTTGCGCCCCGGTCAAGCCGTGGTGCTTTCCAATTTTCCAAAGAGGGATAACCGCCGAGGTTATGACCGCCGCTTGAAGCACCTGCAAGGTAGCAGGGGTCGGAACCAGCCAGTAAAACGGCAGCATGAGATAGTAGATTGGAGAAACATGGACTGCAAAGTGTGAAAGCAGACCATCCCGTTCCACAGTGGTCATCGGCAAGCCAGACTCTTTCATGTGATAGAACATTTGAGAAAAGATGCCAAAATCAAATGTTGGAGAGCTGAAGCTGTACACCCGACATACTGTCCAAGCACTGACAAACAGGAAGAAAACAGCGGACAATCCCACGGTGATCCAGATGTACGCTTTATGCGTTTTCTTTGGCTCGGCAACAGGCTCGGGAGTTTTCTCCCAGCCATAGATACCGAAAACGGCCAAGATCACCAGTACCAATACGCAGACTACAAGGAAAGCCCATGTAGCTGACGCCCGCAGTGCTGCAATCGCAAGAACCGCAAATGCAGCAAGAATGCACCACCGCTCAATCTTCCTTGTCTTAACAAAGAAGGATATTCCAGTCAGCAGGGCGGCGATCCCGCAGGTGATTCCAATTACCCGGACAAAGGACATCTGTGCTAGACCATCCAACTCTGCCAAATCCCGCAGTTCGCTGGGGAGAATGAGATACTCTATCAGAACAGCTAATAGCCAGGAAAGGATAATGTGGCGCAGTATATCCGCAATTTGTATCTTTGTGTTACTCTTTAATGCGGGCATTTTGAAGCCCCCTTTCTGTTTGTGAAAGGCCATTTATTTACCCTTTCAAGCAATGCACCCAGAAGTAGTGAAACGATAAAAATGGGAATCGTTATGCCAAAGAAAATAAGCGCATAATGCTCTGGGGTTCTCCAGTTTGGAATCAGTTTGTAGCACCAAGCATCAAACAGGTGAGATAAAAGGTATCCTCCATAGCAGCCACTTGCTCCAAAAGCGAGAATACGACTAAAAGCAGATGTGATTCTAACCCGGTACAAAGCCGCAAAAAGGCACACAACAATGAATGCGATCCACAGATCCGGGAACTCCCATGTCAGCGCTTCGCTTAATTTGCCCTCTGTCGAAAGTACCGTGGCAGCTCCCAAGATAGCAGACATTATTAAGGCCCCGACGATGCCAAGCCAAGGATTGATCTTTGGTTGAATCCGGCGCACAATGGCTCCCAAAATGTAATAAGTAAGTGGGTAGATACTGCGCCAATAGTCCGGAAAAACCACCCACGGTGTTGCCCCTGGAAGCGCAGTAATAACCAGCATGACCATCCCAAAGCCTAGCAGAGCCTTTGTGCTTTGCAAATGCCGCAAAATGATATTGACAAAGGGACACAGCAAAACCAGTCCGATATACATTTCAACATACCAGCCATAGTAGACCGCACTGAAGCTGAACAGGCGGGTAAGCCAAGCAGAAAAAGTCTGAACATCACCGAAAACGAAATGGCGGATAGGAATGGAGATAACAGCAGCAAGTAAATAACCCAGAAGCACCGGCACAAGTCCACGGTAACAGGCTGTTACATCGGTTTTCTCGGATTTCAGATAGCCTGTCAGCATGAGGAACAGACCGATGCAGCTCACGCTAAGCCATCGAAAACTACCTGCCAACCACATAGATATGCCAACCTGCGATTCCGAATAGTAGCCATTATTCAAAAAGGAATGGAAAGTCACCACGAACAGCAATGCGATGCACCGCAGCAAATCCAATCCCGGTTCTCGTTTGGGCATAAAAAAGCACCTCCTGTACCGACATGGTACAAGAGGTGTCTTTCATAAAATTGGGATAATTCTTACAAGTTTCTTTCAGTTTTTAGGAAGCTCAACGATGGCGCTGAATTGGTCGCCATCCACACTCACCCGGAAGGAGCCGCCAACGGATTCTGTATAGGTCTGGGCAATCGCAAGGCCCAAGCCGCTACCCTTTGTGGATCTGGCTTTGTCACCACGGGCAAAACGCTGCATGATCTCGTCCGGCTTAAAGTCCATTTCGTAGGAAGCGGTATTCATCATCCGAATGAGATAACTGCTATTTGTTTCTCTGACCTCCAAGTAAATCCGGGTGCCTGCAAGGGCATACTTGATTGCATTGCCCAGCAGATTGGCAAATACTTGGTGCATCCGTGCCCCATCGGTAATGGCAGGGATTGTGTCAGCACAATAACTGCGTTTTACAACAAGGCCAGCACTCACAAGCTGATCGTCAAACAGGCCAATGGTCTGCTCCATCAATCGGACAAGATCAATTTGCTCTTTCTTACTTTCCACAACACCGCTAGAAACCTTGGTCAGTTCAAAGAGGGATTCCACAAGGTCATTCATATAACCAGCCTTCTGATGCAGGCGGCGAAGCTGCTCCCGCCCATCGGGAGATAGTGTTTCATTTTGCAGAAGCTCACTATAGCCAAGAATGGAGGTAAGCGGTGTGCGGAGATCGTGAGAAACATTAGAAATCAGCTCGACCTTGAATCGCTCACTGGTGACAGCAGTGCGGACAGCTTCCTCATGCTGGGCCTGCACATCCAAAAGCTGTGCTTCAGTTTGAGCAAAAGCACCATCACCTACAGTGATTGGTTTGCCATTCTGATAGTTATTAAGCTGTTTTTGGAAGTGGCTTAGATCTTTGCCATACTTCCAAAGGCACAAAAAGCCGAAAGCTGAAGTCGCTACAAAGCCAACGACACAAATCCAAAATACTTCATAGACATTTGATCCCCGAAAACAGGCAAGGACAACCAAGGGAAGCATGATCCAGGCAACAAAAACCAGCAAGGAGATTTGCGTAGCGGCGCACCGTTTGGCAATTCTTTGAGCCAAGCACCAGGAAAGAGAAAAACGCACTCTTATCCATCCAAACAATTCTCTGATACAGAGTAGTACAACAA
>JBGVPJ010000068.1:0-2730 GCA_045126955.1 Faecousia sp. | reverse complement strand
TTACCTGGACAGCAATCAGATTTACTTTGTAAACCAGATCGTGGAATACATTGTTCACAACGGCCTCATGAAGGATCTTTCTGTGCTGCAGGATGCTCCCTTTACGGATAATGGCAGCATTGTGGAAGTGTTCACAGATCTGTCTCTGTGGTTTGGAATCAAGACCATCATTGAGAAGATCAATGCGAATGCACTGGCTGCTTGATAATCGAGAAAGAGGAATTGGTTTACACCGATTCCTCTTTTTGTAGGAAATCGGATGTTAAGCTGTTGATTGATCTCTCACATGTGCTAAAACACCCCTAACCGTTATTTGACAAATTATACATAGTATGATAGGATAATTACGTTCCATTATGTGGAACAAGGGTTGCTTATAGCACCAGTTGTGCTGGGAGGTTTTGTGAGCCACGCTATCTGCAATCTCTTAGCGCAAAACTCTCTGTCTGCGCATGATAGTACCAGATGTGCCGCCCTTGGCGTGAAAAAGGTACCTTTGGCTAGATGAGAGTTTGCTGGCTGCGACTACAGACGGCGCCATCTCTGATGGTAGTGTGCTCTGCACCTGTCAGTATGTAGTTTGTGTCCAGGAACAGATTAGGTGTTTGCTGTGTTGCGGTTTTAGCAGTTTAGGCACCTGGTTGCATACTTTGACTAATTAAATATCGATAATGTGCCTCATACCATTTGCCTGAGACTAGGCTTTGTATTTTGATACTCAGATCTGAATGTCCCATCTGCTTTTGGAGCGTGAACAGATCTCCACCGTTTTGGAGCCAAAAGGTAGCGAAGCTGTGTCTGATTTGGTAGGGGGAGAACTTTGTGCCGGAGCGTTCACAGTATCTACGGAAGTTCCGTCCCAGTACGTTGGTTTCCATCTGCAAGCCATCACGGGTAGGGAACAGCCAGTTTTCCCATTCCTTTGGTTTGACCTTCAGAAATTTTTTCAGAGCCGTGTTGGTGGTAGGGGACAGGTAGATGGTGCGGCTCTTACAGGTCTTTGCGACTTCTGGACGGATCGTAATGGATTGCAGTTCAGGATTATAGTCACTGTTTTGCAGAGCCAGAATCTCACTGGTTCGGATTCCCGTATCAAGCATAACCATTGTAATGTTGTAGTCTCGAAGCTCAACGTAATTATGCTTGTCCAGGCACTTCAGGAACCGCTGTATGTCCTCAATGGTGGCAGGCTTGATATTTCCTTCGTCTTTCAGCTTTTTCAGTTCCAGCTTGTCAAAGGGGTTGTAGGGGAGGTAGTCTTGTTTGGTACACCATGAAAAGAGTGCATGGAGGTACTGGTATGGGTGGTTGTACCGTGCTGGACTTGTGGTGGGGATGTTGGCGAAGTATGCCAGAATCTCCCGTTTGAGAACCGTGACATTCATGGAATTGGAGGACTGTGCTACAAAGGGCTCGATGTACCTCTGATAATCGTACAGTGTTCGCTCCCGGATTTTCTGTGCCCGTTTGAATGCATAGAATTCAGCTGCGGCACTGCTCAATGTACATTTTTCAACTACTCGTTTCATTCGCATGGTGATCTCTCCTTTTTGGCGAGACCGTAGGCTCAGAACGGTTTTTGGAAAATCTGAGATACCAAATATCAAACTATTATAAAAACAAAAATTGGGAATTCGTTGCTTTACGCTACGAATTCCCAATTTTGGCAGGGGCACAAGGACTTGAACCCTGAGCCTACGGTTTTGGAGACCGCCGCTCTACCAATTGAGCTATACCCCTATATATTATATTCAGGCGAAGGCCTGTTAAAAACTGGTGGGCCTTCAGGGATTCGAACCCGGGACTATCCGGTTATGAGCCGGAGGCTCTAACCAACTGAGCTAAAGGCCCATAGATAAGCGGGTGTTTCTCATCACCACGAGCCGTATTATAGCACCTATTTGACGTTCTGTCAAGTATAATCTTCATAAATTTTCTTTATTCCTGCCTTGCAAAAGCAAGCCGGATGCGGTACCATAGAAGAAACAGAAAAAGGAGCGTTTGCCATGAATCCTGTGCTGAAATATGAATGGAATCTTTACTTCCGGGACTGGAAGCATTATCTCATCAGCCGCGTTACCCATGAAGATAACTATTTGGTGTGGAAGTTTGTAAAATGCCTGCGCAGAGAAGAAGCGGCACCCAACAAGCTACTGGCTTACTATTGGCGGCGGAAGAAGAATAATTTGGGATCTCGTCTGGGTCTTCTGGTCTATGCCCATACCTGCGGTAAGGGAACCCATTTCTGGCACTACGGCCCGACCATGATCAGTGGTGAGGCCAAGGTGGGGGAGAACTGCACGTTCCATGGCCAGGGCTGTCTTGCGACGGACCTTTCCGGTAAGAAGGGACCGGTGCTGGGCAACAACGTAGATGTGGGCTTCGGTGCGATTGTGGTGGGTGACGTATACATTGCGGACAATGTGACCATCGGCTCCGGTGCGGTGGTTACCAAGAGTTGTTACGAAAAAGGCGTGACTCTGGTGGGATGCCCGGCGCGAATTTTGCGGAAATCTGAATAATCCCGGCTGCCTTGCTGAAATGCAGGGCAGTTCTGCTGTCAAAGTGCCAAAAAGCGGACATGCTTTGTTCATAAATTCGGATCCTCTCCCAATTGTATTTAGGGAAAAAGGTGGTAGAATGAGTGTATTATCCGGAGTTCCGGAATAAAACATAAGAAAGGATCGTATTTTTTATGCTGGAAAATGTTTTCAAGCTGAAAGAAAACGG
>JBGVPJ010000067.1:0-5376 GCA_045126955.1 Faecousia sp. | reverse complement strand
GGACTGTTGCTGCCGCCAGTGCAAACACTGGCGGCTACAACTATTTTCTTTCGCCACAGCGGAAGAAAATGTATATCGAGTCCATTAGTCTCCACCATATATGAAAAATCCGAATGTTTTCTCCACTGGGAATGTGTTCGGATTTTTTATTTATAGAAAAGACATTCCATGCTAAATTTCAAGCCCAGAGGATCGCATCGTCCTCTGGGCTTTGTTTTAGCAAATCAATATGTATCCTGCGATAAGTCCTTGCTACGCCGGCAGTGTGGGCAGTGTCGGTAACTGCGATAGCAATTGCAGGGCCTGTGCATCTGTCGAATGCAGCAAGGCATGGAGATGGCCTTAATCCTGTTTGTTGCGCAGCAGTTCCACAGCGCAGATACCGGGGGTAGTCATAGCATATGGGTCCAGCACCTTATTCAAATGCTCAACATCCATAATCTTTCTCTCCAGTATCAGATCCTTGACGGATGCACCGGTTTTGATGGCTTCCTTGGCAATCTCTGCAGATTTTTGGTAACCTAGGTGGGGCGCCAAAGCGGTGATGATACCCACAGAGTTGTACACCAGCTCTTTACAGTGTTCACGGTTGGCGGTGATGCCTACAATACAGTTATCAATTAGTGTGTTGACAGCATAGGTCAAAAACTCTACCGCATGTGTTAGATTCCAGAAAATAATGGGTTCAAATGCGTTCAGTTCCATCTGTCCTGCCTCGGCAGCAATGGTAATTGTCAGGTCGTTGCCCATAATGTTGAAAGCGACCTGATTGACGACCTCGGGAATGACAGGATTTACCTTGCCGGGCATAATGGAAGAGCCGTTCTGCTTGGCAGGCAGGTTGATTTCACCGAAGCCACAGCGGGGGCCGGAGGACAGCAGACGCAGGTCGTTGCACATTTTGGAAAGGTTCACGGCGCAGGTTTTGATTGCACCGGAAACGGCTACGAAGCCATCCAGGTTCTGTGTGGCGTCAATAAGATCGGATGCCTGGACCAACCGCAGACCGGAGATACGGGCCAGATTGGGAACGATGCGTTGCAGATACATCTCGTCTGCATTGATACCGGTACCAATGGCGGTACCGCCCATATTCAGGCAGCGCATCTCGTCCATTGCACGCTCAATCCGAGCTACATCCCGGCGGATCGCCTCACTGTAAGCTTTAAATTCCTGACCTAGGCGGATCGGCACAGCATCCTGCAGCTGGGTACGGCCCATCTTGATTACATCGTCAAACTCTTCTGCCTTAACGATTAAGGCGGCGCACAGCCGCTCCAGAGCAATCTGCGCTTTGATCAATAATTTCAGAACTGCCATCTTACCGGCAGAGGGGAATACATCATTGGTGGACTGGCCGTAATTGACATGATCGTTGGGGTTTACCAGGGTGTAATCGCCCTTTTGACCGCCCAGCAGTTCAATGGCACGGTTGGCAATAACCTCGTTGGCATTCATATTCAGGGATGTGCCGGCACCGCCCTGGATGGCATCCACGATAAAGGCATCGTGGAGTTTGCCGTCGATGATTTCGTCGCAGGCCTGGACGATGGCATCGGCGATTTTCTGGTCAAGAAGGCCAACCTCTGCATTGGTGATGGCGGAGGCCTTTTTAATCTCGGCAGCGGAATTGATAATCTCCGGATGCATTTTCAGACCGGTGATATTGAAGTTTTCTGAAGCACGCAGGGACTGCACACCGTAGTATACATCCCGGGGCAGCGAACGCACACCGATAGAGTCGCGTTCAGAACGAGTATTATTTATAGTATCCATTTTTTCCTCCAAGTGTGTATTGTTTGTGCTTGCAAGTATTGTACCTCTGTGATACAATATTTTCAAATACCAATATTGTTATCTAATATATAGACTACAAACTATAGGATGTGGCAATATGTTTCGATCTATGGCATATGTTTTTGAAGTATACAAGGAAATGAGTTTTTCCAGAGCTGCAAAAAATCTGTATATCAGCCAGCCTTCTCTCAGTGCTGCTGTAAAAAAGGTGGAAGAGCTGATTGGCGCGCCGATTTTTGACCGCAGTACCAACCCAATTACATTGACACAGTTAGGAGAGGCGTATATTCACAGTATCCAGTCAATTATGGATGTTGAAAAGAGTTTTCAGAATTATGTAAACGACATAAATTTGATGAAAAACGGTTCTCTAACCATTGGCGGTACCAATTTCTACATTTCCTTTGTTCTGCCATCGCTGCTGCCACAGTTCACGGAGCAATATCCCAATATCCATGTGGAATTGGTGGAAGGAACAACTCTGGAACTGAAGGAAAAATTATCATCCGGTGTTTTGGATCTGCTTTTGGACAACAGTGTCCGGACACTGGAGGAGTTTGAGCGGAAGGTGCTGCGGCAGGAGCATCTGTTACTGGCCGTTCCAAAGTATTTTTCCTGTAACACGGATGTTGCAGACTATGCCTTTTCCGCAGCAGATGTGAAAGAGGGCTTTCACTTGCTAGACAGCACCCCCTCGGTGCCGATGACAGCTTTCAAAGACCAGCCATTCCTTTTGCTCCGCGAAGGCAACTCTACCCGTACGCGGGCGATGAACATTTGTCGTAAATATTATTTTGAGCCCCAGTGCAAGCTGGAGCTGTCACAGCAGATCACAGCCTACAATCTTTGCTGTCACGGTATGGGAATCTCCTTTGTGGGCGACAGTCTGATCCAAAATGTTCCGGAGGTTCCCAACCTGCTGTTCTATAAACTGGAGGGCAAGGATGCGGTGCGGCAAGTAAGCTTTTATTACAAGAAAAATAGATATATGTCCCGGGCGGTTCAAGCATTTTTGAATATGCTGAACGAATACACAGCAGACCTGCGGTGATTGATGGTTTTCTCCTTAAGGAATTTCAGCACGATTATAATGTGGTGCCGGGAAAATACGTGCCGGTGTATTTGAATTTGGCAGATGGAATCGGTCGTGACCGGGCAGGAATCGAGTGTTTGGCACAAAACGTGTGTAAAGGAAATTTCAAAAGGTTGGTAAAAAAACGGGAAGACTTTTCCGTATTTGTGTGTTAATATGATAGTGCCAATAGTAGACAAGTAAAAAAACAGGCGGTGCAAAGGGCCCAAATGGTCCGTTGCACCGCTTTTATTATGGAGAGGAGGGGATGCTGCGGGGTTATGGCAGGAAAAAAGATTTCTCCGGAACAGATTATGCGGGAGCTGGCGGCCATCGGCTTTGCACGGGTGCCGGATTACATGGTGATTGAGAATGGGGATGTGCAGCTGAAGGAGAGGTTAAAGCCTCTGGAACGGGCGGCCATTGCATCCATTGAAAAATCCGGTACCGGAATGAAGGTAAAGTTCTACGACAAGATGAAGGCGTTGGAGCTGTTGGGCAAGCATTTTGGTCTGTTCGAGGGAAAGGAAAGTCAACAGGAACTGAACGAAAACAATCTACTGGAGGCAATTTTGCAGGCGACACGGCAGGAGGTGGACACGCATGATGTATCGGAGCTTCAGTAAGCGGCAGATGCTGGCGATGACTTGGTGGAACCGCCCGGGGCTGCGTACCATGGAGGGGATTCTCTGCGACGGAGCCATCCGGTCGGGAAAAACCTTGAGCATGGTGACAGGGTTTTTCCTATGGAGCATGACCGTTTTCCGCGGGCGCTGTTTCGGCCTGTGCGGCAGGACCATCGGTGCTCTGCGGCGGAACATTGTGGGCAATCTCCATGACTGGCTGGGGGATGTGCTGGAGATTCGGGAAAACCGCAGCGAGAATAAGCTGGTGGTGACCGACCGGGAGGGACGGCAGAACACCTACTATCTATTCGGTGGACAGGATGAGAGTGCCTACAAGCTGATTCAGGGAATTACGCTTGCCGGCGTGCTGCTGGATGAGGCGGCATTGATGCCCCGCTCCTTTGTGGAACAGGCCTGCGCACGGTGCTCGGTGGCAGGGTCCAAGCTGTGGTTCAATTGCAATCCCGAGGGGCCGGAGCATTGGCTGTATAAGGAGTGGATTTGTAAGGCAAAAGAAAAAAGTCTGCTGCATCTGCATTTTACCATGGAGGACAATCCCGGATTGGATCCTGCCATCAAGGAAAGGTATGAGGCGATGTACACCGGTGTCTTCTACCGCCGGTATGTGCTGGGGCAGTGGTGCATGGCGGAGGGACTGGTATACGACTTTCAGCCGGACAGGCACATTGTGCAGGACATTCCCAGCCGCGGGCGGTACTACATCTCTGTGGACTATGGTACAAGAAATCCCTTTTCCGCAGGCCTTTGGTGTGTGGACAGGGGTCGGGCGGTGCGGATACGGGAGTTTTACCACAGCGGACGGGAAACCGGCAGAATGTACACCGACGAAGAGTACCACAGCGCATTGGTGGAGCTGGCGGGTGGATTGCCGGTAGAAACTGTGGTGGTGGACCCCTCGGCGGCATCGTTTATTGCTACGATCCGTGCCCATGGGGTATTTGCCGTGCGGAAGGCAAAAAATGAGGTACTAAACGGAATTCGTCTGGTGGCTGAATTGCTTCGGGAGGGTGTGCTGCAATTTTCACCGGCCTGCACAGATACCCTTCGGGAGTTTTCCCTCTACCGTTGGGAGGAGAACGGAGAGATGGATCGGGTATGGAAGGAAAATGACCACGCCATGGACGATATTCGCTATTTCTGCGCCACCATTTTGCGCAGGGACAGGGAAATACGAAGTAAAATCGGAGGAAACGGAAATGAAAAAATGGTTACAGAATAATTTTCTGCCCATGTGGGCAAGAGAGACTCTGCTGACGGAGAAACGGCAGTTGGAGAGAGAAAATTTGGCGTTGCGGCAGAAAGTTCATGAACTGGAGGCTTACATTGAGGGAATGCAGGTGGGTTTGCGGGCCAATAAGCGCATCAGCATCGTAAATCACGGAGGGCAGGTATGAGTATTTATAATTATGAGCAGGCCTTCGGTATGTGGGATAAGACAACCCCTGCGATGCGAAAGGCCATTCGACGATGGTTTGCCATGTATTACGACGGGTCCGCCGACGAGCATGCAGATGCCTGTCAGAGGATTCCCTATACGGTGGTGAACAAGCTGGTGAAGGCTGTGTTCGGAGAGTATAAGGCAACCGCCGGCACACCATTTGGTGCAGAGCTGTTAAAAAATCTGGACGAGAAAAAACGGCTGGCTACCCAACTGGCGCTGGTTGGCGGTATGTGCTATCTCAAGCCCTGCCCTGTGGGAGCAGGGTTTTCCTTTACCCTTGTGCCCCGCGACCGTGTGCTGATTTTCGGTAGAGACGGGGCGGGAAAGCCGACGGATATGGGTTTGGTGGAAAAAAGCACGGAGGGAAATTACTATTATACCCTTTTGGAGCGGCGCACCGTGGATGAGAATGGCTATTT
>JBGVPJ010000066.1:0-2377 GCA_045126955.1 Faecousia sp. | reverse complement strand
ATCTGTTCGATACTCCCGCCCCCACAGTCGACGAAGCTCTTGACGCAGAAATGGTAGAAGTCGTGGTAAATGCAAATAATCCGCCTCTGAAGATTACCAGTCAGGCTGATGATATTCTGAAAATGGCAGCCGCAGGATTAGAAAAAGACGATGGCTCCCCGGAGCGGGTATCTTTTGCAATTGCAAATATCTCCGGCTATTTGCGTAGTAGTATCATTCATCGCGCACCGAAGCTGAAGGAGCATACCCAGGGCTTGGTTGATACGATTACCGTCGCCCTTTCCACCGCAATCCTGGACCCGGATCGCACTTCAATGGAAGATCTGTGGTCTGTGATGAAGAATGGCATTGCAGAGTTAAAAGCACTTGATCGAATCCCTGCCCAGGCAAAGGTCGAAGCTGATGCAGCAATCGCAGCACTCCAGAAGTCTCGGATGGACAACGATGATACCCAACGGCTGCAGGCCGTCAAAGCAGTGCTCTACTGGCTCCATGACTATTGGACCTCCATCTGCAAGGAGCAAGCTGCGTATAATGCCTTGTCTGGAGTGTGTTGCTGCTTGGCTTCTGCTCCTACTGACTATTCTATTCGGTCTCGGCTTGTGGCTCATGTGAACACCTTCGCGGCTTATGTCGCCATGTACGATCCAGTCTATAGGGAAATGCATAAAGGAGAGCATTATGAATGACGAAAAGATAACTGCATTTCTTACTTGCCCGGTATGCCAAAAGGCTAAGATTCTGTCCTATGGTGCCAGCGGCAAGATATCATCTCACTGTCCAATATGCAGGAGAACCATCATGTGGGATTTTGATAGCCATAAGGCATATCCCATCAGCAACTACCCCTCCAATAATCTCAAATGCGCTAACTGAGCACTTCGGGGCATCCTCTATATAGAGGATCAGCTACCACACAGCCGGGGCGATCACACGGGTACTACCATACCCGTGTATTCGTCCCGGATTTTTTGTTTTCTACCAAGCGAAACAGTGACCCGCAGCATTATATCACTCCGAGCAAAGGATATTTTGTCAAAAGGGCGACACAAAACAACAGAATATTTATTTCTCTGTCTATATAATGACGCTGGGGAAACCCCTCAGTATTTGCCAAAACTGAGGAACATTTATCAGATGGAGGTGCATGGGTTAAATAGATCAATATTCACGGCTACAACCAGCACTTTCTCTGTACCTAATTCAATTAAAGGAAGTGATTGGAGTGCTATTGATAGAATCTATTTTTGAGCCGAACAACATGAAATCGGACCATGTGAAATGTCCAGCCTGCAAACGAGGTCGCTTATGCGATAAGCCCATTGGAGAAAAAGCTATGGCAATAGCAATCCAGGGCGATTCCCCCCGGAAACGGAGCAATGGTGTAATCCTGAAATGCCCCAAATGCTCCAAGCAATTTCTAATCAGTCTCACAAAAGAATAATCAATTATGTTTCGTACATAGTTCAACCGCCGGACACGCCGACCCATGTCGGTAAAGCAAGCCGGAAAAGAGCCTGCATCCACCCCAGAGAGAGGTGAGAACGAGGACTTTCGAGTTAGGGCATGACAAACAGCTATCAGGCTGTGTTTGTCATGCCCTTTTTGCATTCAAACCCGCCTGACAGCGGAAAGGATGCTTATGAAAACTCGCTGGCTCTGCTATGTAGCGAAATATCCGTGATCTCCGAAATTTGGCCCACCCAAATTTCACACCAAAGGAGATCACGATAATGAAAACCACATATTTGTTCATGGACAAGTCCGCAAACGGAGAAACCTGCCTGGTAATGGGAACTTTGGAGCAGTACAAAGCTATCACCATCGCCAACGCCAAGCTCCCTATGGAGCAGCGGCGGCACTTCATCGTTGACCGCATCCCTGAAGGCGGGGAACTGGATGTAATGTACATAGAAACCGACTACTCGAAATATCTGGAATGGCGGCGGCAGTATGTTGCTTCTCATCGGAATAGGCAGTATGCAAAACTCTACACGATTATTTCTCTTGATGCTGCCAATCCCATCGATGAGTCCTTAACAATGCATGATTGCATTCCTGCCGAAACAAATGTTGAGCAGGAAGCTATCGAAAACGCAGAAATGGATAGTCTGCGAGTTCGACTGGCTAACTGGAAACCCTGGGCTGCAGATTTGTTAGATGCAGTGCTTGCTGAGCGTTATCGGGAATGCACTCATGAACTTGCACAAAAGTATGGTGTTACAGACCGTGCGATGCAGTACAACAAGCAGCAGTTTGAACAAAAAATAATTATTTTCCTGAACGAGCTTCGTTTTTGACCTTCATTTTGTGACAAAGGGGAGTGTAAGGCAAATCCATAGCACAATCCCCGGAAATGCTCTTGCGTGTACCTTGA
>JBGVPJ010000065.1:0-7636 GCA_045126955.1 Faecousia sp. | reverse complement strand
TCATTACAATCCCTCCGGCTTCGCCTTGCGGCGAACCCACCTCCCTTTACACAAGGGAGGCTTTCCTCTTTATCACTACTGCTTACTCCTTTCCATAACATCGTCTGTATCTTTTTTATTGCTCACCGCCATAGGCTTTATTGAACCACGCGTCTAACGCGTGGTTTTCTTTATACAAAAACCCCGGATGGTACAGCCATCCGGGGTTTCTACGGTTAGTTACTTATTCTGCAGATAGGTATCGATGGCTGCGGCAGCCTTCTTGCCGGCGCCCATTGCCAAAATAACAGTGGCAGCGCCGGTGACCGCATCGCCGCCGGCGAATACGCCGTCACGGGTGGTCATCTCGCTCTCATTGACAATCAGACAGCCCTTCCGGTTGGTGTCAAGGCCGGGTGTGGTGGAGCGAATCAGAGGGTTGGGGCTGGTGCCCAAGCTCATGATTACGGTGTCTACTTCCAGCACAAATTCGCTGCCGGGAATCTCGATGGGACGGCGGCGACCGGAGGCATCCGGCTCGCCCAGCTCCATGCGGATGCAGTTCATGCCGCAGACACGGCCGTTCTCATCGCCGATGATGGAGGTGGGGTTGCACAGCGTCTTAAACTCGATGCCTTCTTCCTTGGCATGGTGCTGTTCCTCCAGACGGGCAGGCATTTCGGCCTCGCCGCGGCGGTAGACCACATACACCTTTTCCGCACCCAGACGCATAGCGCAGCGGGCGGCATCCATTGCCACGTTACCGCCGCCAACCACGGCAACCGCCTTGGATTTTACCACGGGGGTGTCGTAATTTTCGTCGTAAGCCTTCATCAGGTTAGTACGGGTCAGGTACTCGTTGGCGGACATAACGCCCTTCAGTGCCTCGCCGGGAATGTTCATAAACATGGGCAGACCTGCGCCGGAGCCTACAAACACGGCCTTGAAGCCCATCTCGAACAGCTCGTCAATGGTAAGCACACGGCCAATGACCATGTTGGTCATCACATTGACGCCCTGTGCTTCCAGCTTAGTGACCTCGTTGGCAACAATGGCCTTGGGAAGTCTGAACTCGGGGATGCCGTAGACCAACACGCCGCCTGCGGTGTGCAGAGCTTCGAAGATGGTCACTTCATATCCGCGCTTTGCCAAATCAGAGGCACAGGTCATACCGGCAGGGCCGGAGCCAACAACAGCAACCTTTTTGCCGTTGCTTTCCACTTTTTCGGGCATAGCGTTAACATTCTCACGGTACCAGTCAGCCACAAACCGCTCCAAACGGCCGATGGCAACAGGCTCACCCTTGATGCCCCGGACACAGCGTGCTTCACACTGGGTTTCCTGAGGACAGACACGGCCGCTGAGGGCCGGCAGGGCGTTGGTGGAGGTGATAATCTCGTAAGCGGCCTTAAAATCACCCTCGGCCACCTTGCCGATAAACTCGGGAATCCGTACATTTACCGGGCAGCCTTCCACACACTTGGGATTTTTACACTTTAGGCAGCGGCCGGCCTCTTCAATGGCCATCTCCGGGGTATAACCCAAGGTAACTTCCTTAAAATTCCGGGCACGAACCTTGGGGTCCTGCTCAGGCATAGGGGTTTTGGTTAAAGTCATGTTTGCCATTTTGCATTTCCTCCTTACTTAATCAAGTCTTTGCCCATTTTTTCAATGCGGCAGGCGTGCTTTTCGGTAACTTCCGCCTCACGGCCGCGATACAGACTGTTGCGGCTCATCAGCTCGGCAAAGTCCACCTTGTGGCCGTCAAACTCGGGGCCGTCCACGCAGGCGAACTTGGTTTCGCCGCCCACGGTAACACGGCAGCCGCCGCACATACCGGTGCCATCCACCATAATGGGGTTCAGGGACACGGAGGTGTGGGTGCCGAAGGGCTCGGTGGTCTTGCAGACGAACTTCATCATGGGGATGGGTCCGATTGCCAGAACCTCATCGAACTGTTCGCCCTGCTCCAGCAGCTCCTGCAGAGCTGCGGTTACAAGGCCGTGGCGGCCATAGGAGCCGTCATCGGTCATGAGGATAAATTTGTCGGCAACTGCCTTGAATTCTTCCTCCAAAATCACAATATCCTTGTTACGGAAGCCAACAATGACGGTCACTTCCGCACCGGCTTCTTTAAAAGCCTTAGCAGAGGGCAGCGCAATGGCGCAACCCACGCCGCCACCAACCACACAGACCTTCTTTTTTCCTTCCACGGGGGTGGGCTTGCCCAGAGGACCGACGAAATCACGGATGTAGTCGCCCTCATTCAAGCTGCCCAGCGCATTGGTGGCAAAGCCAACCTTTTGGAAGATAATGGTAACAGTACCCTTCTCCCGGTCATAGCCGGCGATGGTCAGGGGAACACGCTCGCCCTGCTCGTCAATGCGGAAAATGATAAACTGACCGGCCTTTGCCTTCCGGGCAATGAACGGTGCCTCAATCTCCATCAAGGTAACGCTGGAGTTGAGCTCTCGCTTGTGTACAATTTTAAACATTTCTTCATCCATCCTTTTTTGTTGGAACAAATTTATAAAATATATTTGGTGGGGAACCGGTTATTTTCCTATATTGGGATTTGGCCGGATACCCCCCAGAATAACCTTGATTTCCGGCTCATTTTCAGTGAAATTAGCGCTGGGACAGTAAAATTGGAAAATCCAAAAATTTGTCTGTCCCTCGAAGGTGGCGGTGACATAGGTATATGTAGTATCCCCCACCGGCGCCTCATAGCGGAAAATATAGCCGTCTCCGGAGGCCTCCGGTGTGCAATCCAGCTTATTGCCGCTGATTACATAAGCGGTGTACTCCTCCAGGGTCATCTCTTTCAACACAGCCTTCTTCTCGGCAAGCCCCATCACAATCAGGGTTTTTCGGCCGTAGAGCAGGTCTGCATCCTGGGCATAGCTGCCCTCCGAAAGATCGATGAAATCTCCCGGAAGGGTCACTATCAAATCCTCACAGACAATGGATGTACCTACCGGGTCGGAACAACCGCCCAGCAGACACAACAGTGCCAACAGACACAGCACAGCCACAGTGCGCTGTTTCATTCTTATTTCTCCTTCAGCAGGTCGCGAATCTCAACCAGCAGGTCTTCTGCGGTGGGCGCGGGAGGCTCGGCAGCCTTTGCGGCAGCGGCGGCAGCTTCTGCAGCAGCGGCTGCTTCAGCTTCCTTCCTCTTGCCGGCTTCAGCCAGCTTATTCAGGCCCTTGACCAACCAGAATACCACGAAGGCCAAAATCAGAAAGTTGATAACAGCGGAGATGAAGTTGCCGTAGGTCAGATAGTTGTAGATCTCCTGTACCACTTCTTCGCCCTCGGCGTTGACAACGGTTTCATACTTGGCCTCTACCCAAGGCATGCGGGGCAGGCGAATCTTGGCATCGCTAAAATCGGTGCCGCCTAAGAAGATGTTGACAACAGGCATGATCAGGTCATTGGTCAAGCTCTTGGTGATGGTGGAGAATGCACCGCCGATGATAGTACCAACGGCTAGAGCCATTGCATTGCCCTTAACGGCAAAGGCCTTGAATTCCTCAAGCCATGCGGGCTTTTTGTTCTTTTTCATTGCTAATTCCTCCTAGTTGGTTTACATAATATTTTTGAGACTTATCTCTTTTCAATGATTTCAAGGCCGCCCAGATACTTACGCAGTACCTCCGGCACCACGATGGAACCGTCTGCCCGCTGGTTTTGCTCCACCAATGCCGGGAAAATCCGGGAGGTGGCCAGACCGGAGCCATTCAAGGTGTGCAGGAATTCCGGCTTGCCGGTGGCTCCCCGACGGAAACGGATATTGCCCCGACGGGCTTGATAGTCCCGGGCGTTGGACACGGAGGAGACCTCCTTGTAGCCGTCCATAGAGGGAATAAGAATTTCGATATCGTAGGTTCTTGCCATGGAGGCGGAGCAGTCGCCGGCGGCCAGCTTCACGGTACGGAAGTGGAAGCCCAGACCTTCTACCAGCTTTTCGGCCTTGGTGACCAGCTCTTCAAAGGCGGCATCGGAATCCTCAGGCTTGCAGAACTGGAACATTTCTACCTTATTGAATTGGTGACCACGGACCATGCCACGCTCGTCTGCACGATGGGAGCCGGCCTCCCGGCGGAAGCAGGGTGTGTAAGCAAACAATTTCTTGGGCAAATCTGCCTCGGTGAGGATTTCGTCCCGGTAAATGGAGCAAATAGCGGCCTCAGCGGTGGGCAGCATATAGTGAATACGGTCATCGGTGGGGTTGGCAATCTTATAAACCTCATCGGCAAACTTGGGGAACTGGCCTGCGGTTTCACCGCACTGGTACTCCAGCATATGGGGCGGCAGGATGAAGTCATAGCCGTCGGCGGTGTGGGTGTCAATGAAGTAATTGAGCAATGCCCATTCCAGACGTGCACCCATACCGGTGTACATCCAGTTGCCGGCACCGGCCAGCTTCACGCCCCGCTCATAGTCAATTAGACCCAGATCAGTGCACAGATCCACATGGTGCTTGGGTTCAAAATCAAATTCCGGTTTTTTGCCAATGTACCGCAGGGGCTCATTGTTCTCCTTGCCGCCGGGGAGCAAGTCCTCATCCGGCAGGTTGGGCAGGCTCAGCATGGCAACACGGAATTCCTCGGAGAGGGTCTTCAGCTCAGCAGTCTCGTTCTCGATGGCTTTGTCAAGCGCAACACTCTCGGCGGAGTTGGCGGCAATTTGTGCATCCAGCGCAGAAGTGTCCTCGCCCCGCTTTTCAGCACCCTTTTTCTGGCCGAATAACTTACCGTTTTCCTTGCTTAACTTGTTTTTCTGTGCGGTTTGGGCCTCTGTGGTGGTCTTTAGGGCACGGATTTGTGCATCCAGCTCCAAAATCTTGTCCACAACAGCATCGCAGTCCACTTCCTTGGCCTTCAAACCTGCCTTGACTGCGTCGGGATTTTCCTTGATCTTTCGAATGTCTAACATGCGAATACCTCTTTTCTCTTATTGGTTATCCTTTTCTTCGTCTAAATCCACATAATCCTCGGGAGAGTCAGTCTCGAGGGGTTCCTTGGGAATGATAAAAATACCCAGAATATACATTAAAACGCCACCGCCGCAAAACAGGCCCATAGCGACAAATATCAGTCGCACAACCACAGGTGGCAGATTCATATACGTTGCCATACCGGCACACACGCCGGCAAGCCATTTGCCTTCTCTTGCTCTGTACAGTTGCTTTTCCATGCCGTTCTCCTTTATTTTTCCATCTTCAGCAGGGCTTCATAGAGCACCTGCAAATCGTCCGAATCATAAAACTCCAGTTCAATGCGGCCTTTCCGCTTCCCGTTTGCGATTTTTACACCCCGGCCTAAGTGCTTGGACAGCTTTTTCTCGCACTCTGCCACATAATCCACGGCCAAGGTCACTTCTTTTTGGGGAGTGGGTTCCCGCTGCAGGTTTTTGCACAGCAATTCCGCCTGCCGCACCGACAAATCCAGCGCGGAGATCTTCTGCGCGGCCTCTTTTTGCAGCTTTTCCGTCTTTAATGACAGCACAGCACGGGCATGACCAGCGGTGAGGCGTCCGTCCCGAACCATGTCCAGCACATCGGGACACAGGGACAGCAGTCGCAGCATATTTGCCACCGCAGGACGGGATTTACCCACCCGATTGGCGGTTTCCTCCTGGGTAAGGCCATAATCCTCCATCAGAGTTTGGTAACCGACGGCTTCTTCCACAGGGTTTAAGTCCTGCCGTTGCAGGTTTTCAATCAGCGCCAGCTCCATAACCTTTCGGTCGTCCGCTTCTATGATAACCGCAGGAACTTCCTTCAGCTGTGCAATTCTTGCCGCACGCCAACGACGTTCGCCGGCAATAATCTGATAATAGCCGGATTCCAGCTCCCGGACAGTCAACGGCTGCACGATTCCGTGGGTTGCGATGGAATCTGCCAGTGCCTGCAGCTCCTCCGGGTCGAAATCCCGACGGGGTTGGTGGGGATTTGGCTCCACCTTGTGCAGCGGGAGCATTTGATAAGGACTTTTTTGCGAGGATTCCTCCATATAGTCGCCCATCAGTGCGCCTAAGCCTTTGCCCAAACCCTTTGCCATAAAATTCACCTCTTTTAGAGTTTTTTGTTCATTTCTTCTGCCATGGCCTTATACGCCACAGCGCCCCTACTGAGCCGGTCATACACCGTTACCGGCAGACCGTGGCTGGGAGCCTCCGCCAAGCGTACATTTCTAGGGATAACGGACGCAAACACTTTTCCCGGAAAGTGACGGCGTACCTCTTGCGCCACCTGGGTGGAGAAATTGGTTCGTCCGTCAAACATGGTCAGTGCCACACCGAAAATCTCCAAATTGGGGTTAATGCGCTTTTTTACAAGACGCAGGGTATTCATTAAATCGGTTAATCCCTCCAACGCATAGTACTCACACTGCACCGGCACCAAAATGCCATCTGCGGCGGTGAGGCCGTTTAGGGTAAGCATTTCCAAAGAGGGGGGACAGTCGATAAAAATCACATCGTAATCCTCTGCCACCTGCTCCAATGCTTTTTTAAGCCGTCCGTTGGAATTTTCGATGGAAATCAGCTCCACGGCAGCGCCTGCTAAATCAGCAGTTGCGGGCAAAACGTCGCCATATTTGGTACTGACGATGGCTTGCTTTGTTGGGACGTCATTTACAATTGTATCGTAAACACTATTTTTCAGCTTCCGCTTGTCCAGTCCTAATCCCGAGGTGGCATTGGCCTGTGGGTCAAAATCGCACAGAAGCACCCTCTTGCCCAAATCCGTCAATGCGGCAGTGAGGTTTACTGCGGTGGTGGTTTTGCCGACACCGCCTTTTTGGTTGACCACAGCAATGATTTTTGCCATAGCGGTTTCCTTTCTGTTCTATGTTTCACGTGAAACATTTTTCTGCGGATTGTTTCACGTGAAACAATCAATCCGTAGTACTTTCAACCGTGTAATTTTTGCCTAAATCTAACTC
This sequence comes from Faecousia sp., assembly GCA_045126955.1. Taxonomy (GTDB): domain Bacteria; phylum Bacillota; class Clostridia; order Oscillospirales; family Oscillospiraceae; genus Faecousia. Next base: position 704 of record JBGVPJ010000065.1, on the reverse strand, counting down.
CAACACACCGTCGTTTTTCACCGTGTGAAAGAGCATCGCGGCGGTAACGCCTAACAGAATTGCCAGCAACGCCGTCAAAGCGGTAAGCCGATACACCCGTCTGCGTAGCAGTTCAATCTGTTCCTCAAGTGTCAAATTCTTTCGCCTACGCCAGCTTTTTTTAGGGGCAGGGAGCGTGCGACGGGAGGGTATCTGTACATGGACATCGGGTTTCACCGGGTAGGTCTCCATAACCTCCAAACAGCGGGAGCAGAACACCTGGTCGCCCTTCGTTTTGTTGCCGCATTTTAAGCAGTTCATCGCCCAACCTCCAAACAGTAAAGGGATTCCCATTCCATCCCATTTTAACTCTATTATTGTACATCACTTTTTCCGGTTCGTAAAGAGGTTATACGGAAAATTATTATAAAATAATAACTGGAAAACGCAACCAATCGTGCCAAGCTCTGATTATAAAGGAGGCTGTCACCGCACAGCGGTGACTGGGGGGATTGTCACTACGGGTACAACCCCTCCGTCACGGCTTAACACCGTGACACCTCCCCTTACACAGGGGAGGCTTTCCGCTGCGGCAAAACTGGGCATAGCGAAAGCTTTTTGGAACCACCGGCACTGCCGGTGGTTTTCTTGATACAACAAAACCCCCTGATGTAGTTATGCTTCTACATTAGGGGGGTATATGTTATCTTTTTTTGGTTCGGTTC
>JBGVPJ010000064.1:0-8113 GCA_045126955.1 Faecousia sp. | reverse complement strand
CGACGAAATCTTCAACCAGATGGCTAAGTGGCAGTCCATGTCCGCTGGCATCCTGAAGATGCCTCTGGTTCTGCGTGTTTCCGTCGGTTCTAAGTACGGCGCACAGCACTCTCAGGACTGGACCGCACTGTGTGCTCATATCCCCGGCCTGAAGGTTTGCTTCCCCGCAACTCCTTGGGAAGCTAAGGGTCTGATGGAGACTGCTTTGAAGGGCACTGATCCCGTGGTCTTCTTCGAAAGCCAGAGAATCTACGACGTGGGCGAGCAGTTCCACGAGGGTGGCGTTCCCGAGGAGCGTTACGAAATCACTATCGGTGATGTGAACAAGGTCCGTGATGGTAAGGATGTCACCATTTTGACTCTGGGTGCTGTTCTGTACCGCGCAATGGATGCTGTTAAGACTCTGTCTGAGAAGTATGGCATGGAGGCTGATGTTATCAATCTGCACTCCCTGGCTCCTCTGGATTACACCAAGATCGTTGAGTCCGTTCGCAAGACCGGTCGTGTAGTGCTGGTATCCGATGCCTGCGCTCGCGGCGGCTTTATGAATGACGTTGCCCGTAACATCACCGAGCTGTGCTTCGACGATCTGGATGCACCTCCTGTTGTAATCGGCGCAAAGAACTGGATCACTCCTCCCTACGAGTTCGACGAGTTCTTCTTCCCCCAGGCAAGCTGGATTTTGGATGCCATCAACGACAAGTTGGTACCTCTTCAGGGTCATGTGTCCACCACCGGCTGCACCGAAGCAGAGCACATTCGCCGCGCCAAGGAAGGCGTGTAAGACCCTATGGAGATACAACGCACCGCCAATGCCGGAGTACTCCTAAAGCTGGACGGGGTTTCTATCCTGCTGGATGGTCTGTGTGACAGTGTGGAGGGTTATCTCCCTACACCGCCTGTTATCGCCGACCGACTGCTTGTAAATCCCCCCGACCTCTTGGCATTTACCCATTGCCATGCTGACCATTGCAGTGAGGCGTTGCTTCTCCCATACCGCAAACAGAATCTCCGGCCCATTCTTGGGCCGGAGTCCCTGTATATGGGGAGAGTGCGGGTAGGGGAGGTGACCATCATGCCGGTGGAAAGCCGTCATTTAGGGAAGGTAGAACCGGGCCTGCAGCATGTGAGCTATATTATTGAGGGCAGCCAATGTGTTTGGTTTGTGGGAGATGCTGCCCCCATCCAATGGAAAAATCGGAATGACTTACCCCGCCCGGATGTGCTGATCGCCCCCTATGCCTATGGCAACACGAAAGCTGCGTGGGAGCTTTCCTGCAGCCTCACAGACCGAATGGTGCTGCTACATCTGCCGCCTCGCAAGGCAGATCCTTATGGCCTATGGAACACGGTGGAGCAGACTGTGGGAAATGGGAAAGATAGTTCTGTGTGGATTCCTGAGATTGGCGAGAAGATATGTGTTTAAATGCGTAAAAAACCAAACAAAATTTTCTGCATTTTTCCTGCGTATATTTACAAAAAAATATTGCAAAAATAAACCGATAGGAGTATACTATCTGTGTTACCGAGTGCTTTTCGGCGGCGATATTGTAAAAATATAGGAGCGTGAAGAAAAATGAAATTAATCATTAAAAACAATTACGACGATACTTGCGCTTGGGCAGCCCAGCATATTGCTGACGCTATCAACAATCACAAGGAAAATCGCCCCTTTGTGTTAGGCCTTCCTACCGGTTCTTCTCCCTTAGGTATTTATAAGAGGCTAATTGAGATGAATAAAGCGGGTAAGGTCTCCTTTAAGAATGTTGTTACCTTTAATATGGATGAGTATGTAGGCTTGCCCCGTGAGCATGACCAGAGCTACTGGTACTTTATGCACGATAATTTCTTCAATCATATCGACATTCCCGCCGAGAATATCAACATTCTCAACGGTATGGCGGATGATCTTGAGGCAGAGTGCGCACGCTACGAAGCCAAGATCGCTTCCTACGGCGGCATTGACCTGTTCTTGGGCGGCAGTGGCGTTGATGGCCACATTGCTTTCAACGAGCCCTTTACTTCTCTGGTTTCCCGCACAGGCGTTCGCGCTCTGACGGAGGACACCTTAATCGTGAATTCCCGCTTCTTTGACAACGACCCCAACAAGGTGCCTAAGACTGCACTTTCTGTGGGTGTTGGTACTGTCTGCGATTCCAAGCAGGTGCTGTTGATTATCACCGGCCATAATAAGGCCCGTGCTCTTCGCCATTGTGTTGAGGGCGGTGTGGACCACGCTTGGACCATCAGCGCTTTGCAGATGCATGCCGATGGCATCGTTGCCTGCGACGAGGCAGCCTGCGGTGAACTGAAGGTAGATACCTATAAGTACTTCAAGGAAATCTACAAGAACGAAAAGTAATTCGTAAAAATCCCCTCGGTGCAAACCGAGGGGATTTTGTTGTAGCAACAGGCGCTATTTATAATAGTTACTGGTAAGCAGAAGATTACTGATGTTTCGGTATTCCTGGGAAAGCGCTGCCATGGCATTGATTTCCTCTTGAGAAACTGCGCGGCCCTTCTCGTTCATCAGAATATTTCCATCCTTATAGGCAACACCGTCGAAAATCCAACTGCCGTCGGGGAAGAGTACATAGCCTTCATAGGATGGGTCAAAGGCGTCCTGACCCAAATAGTTGTAGGGGGAGTCAATGCCCAGAAGATTCAGCATGGTGGGTAGGAAATCAGAGGTATTAAGCTCTTTTGTAACTTCCAGTTGAGGACCATCAGCGGACCAAATGAAACAGGGGGTTTTTTCCAGCAGTAAATCATGGGAAACGCCGGAATGGGCATATAGCTCTTCCATATTTTTGTAGCCGTAGGTGTAGTGATCGGTCATACCGATGATCACTGTGTTCTCCAGCTGCCCCTTGGCCTCCAGCTCCTGTAGTAGGCGGGCAAACATGTCATCCACCAGCTTGGCCTTTACACGGGCGCAGTCCTCTTCTTCGCTACCGTAGAGCTTTCTGTATTCAGGATACTGCTTTAGTGCATAATAGCTGAGCACTTCGTTGTATTTGTAGCTTAGGTGGGCAGAACGTGTGATAATCGTATTGAACGTGGGACCATCCCGGAAGAACAGATCGTTCACTTCCTGCAGATCAAAGAGGAGATTCTCATCATACAGCCTGTCCTCATCTTCTACATAATCCCCATAGTATACATAGCTTTTGTAGCCCATAGCCGGCTCAAACACACCCCGGCTGTAAAATGCGGGGTCGTTGTAGTGGAAAACATGACTGGTGTAGCCGTTGGCAGTCAGCTGAGAAGCAATGGACTGATTGAAATTGTTGTTCACATAGTCAAAGACATAGCTACCGGTGGTGGGCAGATAGATGCCGGTGTTCATACAGAACTCGGAATTTAGAGTCCGGGCACTGCCAAAGCCAGGGGTGTAGAAGTTGGTGAAGTTCACACCTTCATTCATCAGGCGCAGAATGGTGGGCGTATCCTCCGGGGTAATCATCCAGTCGTCCATGGACTCCATGAGAACCATAATGACATTTTTGCCGGCAAATGCACCGGTCATGGAATTATCCTGTTTTTTACCCCGCTTGGCAAAATAGTCGTTTATAGTGTGGGTTTGTTGACCTACCGCATGCTGGTAGCCGGGGGTGAGGGGATAGAGCTCATTGACCCAAATATCCCGCATGGTGAGCTGATAAATGCCTGCAAAATCGTAGACACGCTTGGCATCGAACATGGTGTTGTAGGCTGCCCGATAAGAGGAGGATTGTGCATATTCAGAGTGTGTGCCCCAAATCTCATTGTCTCTTTGAAACACCATCTCCGGCAGAACAGACAGGCCTACGATAAAAGCGGCACCACTGATCAAATAGGGTATTCTGTTCAAAAATTTACCGGGATTTCTGGGGAATTTCCACACAATGAGAGCACCCAATCCCAACAGGACGACCATTCCGACCCACCATAGGACAGAAAAATACGTAAACACATCTCCTAAATAGACGGCACCCTCTCCGGCGTATGCAATGGTGGATATCCACATCATTTTGTCAAATACCTGATAGTAGCCTGCCTGTGCCAATGTCCAAAGTAACATTGTAAAGTATGTGACACCGTATACAATTCTGGCTGCCTTTCGGGGCAGGAACAGTATCAGGCAGGTCAGCATCAGCGACCAAAGCGCACCAAAGCAAAGGGGCATATTGTCCTCCGGCTCCATCAGACGAAAGGCAAGATATTCCAGCAAAAAGAAAGAAACAGATAAGACCAAAAAGCCAACGACGGACTTCCAAATGAACGGCATCCGTGTTGTTTGTCTGGTTGTGGATTGCTTACTCACGGATAGAAACCTCCGATTTTTGAAATGTTTTCTCTAGTGTAACATATTGGCCAAAGAAAAACAACCATCTTGCAGGAGGGTTTACGAAAGATTTAAGACTTTGTCAAATGCAGCCAATTTGTTTTTAAATTTCATCAAAAAAATGCTTGACAAAACAGGCGTACGTGGCTATAATAAGCATGTTCTGTTTGAGCCGCCGGTATAGCTCAGTTGGTAGAGCAGCTGATTTGTAATCAGCAGGTCGGGGGTTCGAGTCCGTCTACCGGCTCCACACAGTGAGCCAGGCTCAAATGGACTCGAACAATTAAAATGCAACGCGGACGAGCGTTGCCGCCGAGCATCTTGCGAGGCGAACCTTGGTTGACCGAGTCCGTCTACCGGCTCCAAACGGAGTGTAGACAATTCATTCATATGGGGGAGTTCCCGAGTGGCCAAAGGGGACAGACTGTAAATCTGCTGCGTATCGCTTCGATGGTTCGAATCCGTCCTCCCCCACCAGAAAGAAGACCAATCCAAATGGATTGGTCTTCTTTCTGGTTTAAGGGAGTAGGATTCGAACCCATAGCAGTGCAATATGCCGGTGGCATATTGCTTCGACCAGTGCAAACACTGGTCGATACCTTAATTTTCGCCATAGGCGAAAATGTAAATCGAATCCGTCCTTCCTCACCAAGTGTTGCGGTCTAAAAAGATGCCGCACCGAAAGGCTTTGAAAAATCAAGGCTTTTCGCACTTTTATCCCTGTTTTCAGGTTACAATTTCATAGATGACAACGACCTACAAGGTGAATTCGAACCATCGAAGTAAAAGTGAAGGGCTGATTTAGCAGAACAAAATCACTAAATCAGCCCTTTTTTATTTTTTCTCTTTTAATCTTACCTTTGCTTCCTCTACTGTTTCACCGTTTTTAGTGAGGTAAAGATCTATAAACTTATCTTCAATTTTAGTGTAACCGCCAACAACACCTTGCTCGATTTTCTTGTAGCCATCTACAACGCCTTTTTCAATTTTTTTGTAACCGCCGGTTACTGCTTCGGCGATTTTTTTATTTGCCTTTACAATTTTTGATTTAGCCATATCTGTATATTTTCCTCCAATCAGATTGATTCCGAGAAGCAATACGACAATCCATACTGCTGTTCCTGTAAATATGTTTAGTAATAAGATTTCCGCCGCTTTCATACCCGGAAAGGACACGAGCATTGATCTTTGCATTGTGTAAATGGAAACACACGCATCAGCGAGTGAAATGTTACGGAGTGTCTTTAATACCGGAGAAGCGGAACGCTTTGCTTTCATCATACCGATAATTGAAACAGTGATTTTGGTAAATGTGTATGCGGCAATGGTAATCATTACAATTTCGTGAAAAGTGGTGCCTCTATCTTTAACAGCAGACATTATGTTCACACCTACTATGCAGAAAGAAAGTACAACCAATAAAATTCCCGTAATGCGCCGTGCAAAAAGCTCGGTATCATAATTGCCACTTGCTTTTCGTTTAACCTGCAACACAGAAAACCTTGTAATTGCAAGTACGGTATAATACGCACCTACTGTAATAAACCACCACGAATGTGTAATAAAACCTATAATACAGTTTCCGAATGCATAAACGGCGTTAAACGCAAGACTTGTATAAGGCCTTCTTATAAGATTGAATGCCTTCATTTGATACCTTTAATCATCGGAATGAGAGCAATCAGCATAAGGATACCAAGCAGACCGACGAGTGTACCCCAAATGATTTGCTGCCATACAAGGCACATGCACATACCTACGCCAAGCACCAAAGAGGCAATGACGGCGTATATAGTACGGAACAGATTTTTGCCACTCATTTTCGGCAGTTTCTTGTTTTCCATCTTGCACCAGATAAGTGCCGTGATAATACTGAGTACGATACCGACAGCACCGAAAATTATGCCTTCTTGAAAGGCGTTCCATTCAGGCAGAAGTGCCATACACATACCGAGCGCGAAAAGCACCCCACTCACAGTTCCTAATATCAATGCAACAAAACTACTCTTTTTCATTTTGAAATCTCCTTTCATTAAACCAACACTTGTGTTTTTATTGCATTTACAGTATAATATTTTCGCTAAAGCAAAACAACCAACAATTAAACGACAGGCGTTGGAATAATGGAGAATTATTATGAATGTAAAGAACAACAAGCGGCGCAGAGAATCACAAGAAAAAATCGAACGAGCGTTTATAGAACTACTGCAAACCCGTGAAATTAAAGATATTACTGTTTCAGACCTCATTATAATGACAGAATTGAACCGCAGTACCTTTTATGCAAACTACATTGATATATTCGACCTTGCCGATAAGACACGAGAAAAACTCGAAAATGACTTTAGCAATCTGTTTGCTGATTACGATTATTTTAATGAGCGCAGTGGTGCATTGAAGATGTTTAAACATATTATAGAAAATCAAATTTTCTATAAAACATATTTCAAGCTGTGTTATGACGACAAACACCTTATTTCTATATATGATGCAAGACGAGCCGAAAAAGAACATATTGATAGTAACATCAAGTATCATATTGAATTTTTTAGAAATGGTCTAAATGCCATTATTAAGTTATGGCTTGCGGGTGGTTGTCAGGAATCGCCTGAAGAAATGGCAGAGGTTCTAAAACAGGAATATAGAGGCAGATAAATGTTAAAACAAGTGGCATCTAAATAGTTCGTAACAGCCACAAAAGACCGACACCTTTTGGTGTCGGTCTTTTGTGCTTGAGGACGGATTTGCTTTTTCGCAGAAAAGCAAATCCGTCCTTCCTCATCAAGTGCTGCAGCCAATTAACCTTATATTATAAGCATCCAAGCCAAAACTCTCATGCAGAGTTTTGGCTTGGATGTCCTTATAGAAAACAATACAGTGCCAGTGTGAGCAATGCGGTATTCCGCTCTTCCGGTTTGTCCCCGGCCATGAGCAGAAGCAGGAGCACAACAATTAAATCACCTGTGTCAAAGTCTTTGGGGATGAGATGACGCAGAAAACCGCCAATGTTGCTTACAGGTGGCGGACAGTGCTCTTGAGTAGGAGGGGAGCAGAGCGTTTCCGGTGTCGGCGGTGCGGGTGTCTTGGGTGGATTGGAAGAAGGCCTAAGCGGTTCTTCCATGCGGCTTCTTCGGTGGGAGCCGTCCTGCTGCGGGATGTAGCGATTATACATGTTGTCACCTGCCTGTACTACCTAAGAATACGGAAGCCATGCCTGCCAGCTTTGCCGCACGCATGGCCTTTTCCAGCTTGTGAATTCGCTGGTTGCTTAAGTAGGGGCCAAGGGCATGGAGCAGAGCCTTCTGCTGGGAATCGATTCCGGTCTTCCCAATAAGAGAGGTCAGCTTCTGTACCATGGCGAAGTCGATGTCCGGAGCAGAATCCGCCGGAGACGGCTGCGGATCCGGGTCTGACTGAAAATTTTGTGCAATGGACATAATTTGTTGCATCATCTGTGGATTGCCTAGAATGGCACCTAATTTGGATTCTATATCCTCCATCATTTTCCCCCCAGCTCTTTTAATAGTTTTTGTGCCTCCGGGGAGGAGAGCATAGTGCTTAGCGTTTGACTGGCTTGGGTATAGTCGCCGGTTTTGGCTTGTGTAACGGCTTGCTGCAGCTTGATACTGTCTGCCTGCTTAAGCATGGCAATCAGCTGTTGCCCGGCAGGGCTTTTGGCCAACCGCATGACTTCTTCCATAGAAAAATCTTGAGATTTTTTCTCCATGATGATTGCCTCCCGTCCAAATGCCTGTTATAATACATCTATAGCTACTATATGCGCAA
>JBGVPJ010000063.1:0-29693 GCA_045126955.1 Faecousia sp. | reverse complement strand
GGCGCATATTCAAAGCTAGGCTATTATAACAGGCTTTTTGCTGTTTGTAAAGAGGGGTTTTCAAAAATTCCCCTGTCCATTTTCCCAATTCTTTTTGAAAATAGTTGTTTTTCCGGCAAAAATGTGCTATACTCCCTTTAAAGATTCCCATTATGGAGGTTTTCCTATGGCTACAGTAAAATTTCGTTCCGCCCTCAACGGCTTCAACCGGGAAGATGTGGTTCGTTACATCGAATATTTAAACAATCAGCACAACGCGCAGATTGAACATCTGAACAATCAGCTGAAAACCGCCGCAGCAACCGCACCCGTCCCCAACACCGATTTGCAGGCCCAGCTGGATGCCGCACTGGAAAAATGTGCCCAGCTGGAGAAACAGCTGGCTGCCGCTCCTGAGCAGGAGCTGGAAGCTTACCGCCGCGCTGAACGGGCTGAACGTGTTGCCCAAGAACGCGCCCAGCAGGTCAACACCCGCGCCAATGCCATTTTGGCTGATGCCACAGTAAAGGCTGAAGCCGCCGCCGAACAGCTTGCCCAACTGGCCGAACAGGCAAACGCCCAACTAAAGGTCTACGAGGACGCCATCGCCGGCAGCCAGACACTGTTCCAGGATGCCATTGATGCCCTCTATGCACTCAAACTCGATGAAGAAACCTAAAGGGAAAGCACACGCTTTCCCTTTTTGAGGTGTTTTATGGAAATACGCTATCCAAAATACTATGACCGTTTCTCCTGCATTGCCTCCCAGTGTCCGGACAGCTGCTGCAAGGAGTGGAGTGTGGATGTGGACAAAGATACGGCCGCCTTTTACCGCAGGCTACCGGGTCCACTGGGCGACCGGTTGCGGCAAGTACTGCTGGAAACCGATAACGGAACCGTTATGAACATCGAGGACGGCCGCTGCCCTATGTGGCGACAGGACGGTCTGTGCCGAATTCAGGCAGAGCTGGGGCATGATGCTCTGTGCAAGGTGTGTCGGGAATTCCCCCGCCTACGCCACGATTATGGCAGCTTTGTAGAATTGGGTTTGGAGCTGTCCTGCCCGGAGGCCGCGCGGCTGATTCTTTCCGGAGAGGATGCCCATTGGGTCACCCAAAGCCTTCCGGAAGCGGTGGAGCCGGAATACGACACGTGGGCAATGGAGGTACTGCTTCGCAGTCGCAAGGTATTTTTGGACTTTATGGAAGCATCGCACCTCCCCTTTCCGAAGCTTCTGTCGGTTCTGCTGTTATATGCCCATGAGGTGCAGGAAGAGCTGGACGGCGGTGTCCCTGCCGTTCTCTGCCCGGAGGACTGCCTCGCTGACGCTGCCGCCTTCGCCCAAAAGGGTAGTATTCAAGCCTTACGGGACTTTTTCTTGAAGTTGGAAATTCTGACACCCCAGTGGAAAGCAAGGCTGGAAGCACCTGCTGTCACACCCCGGTGGGATGCCCGTCATCAGGCGTTGCTCCGGTACTTCTTATGCCGCTATTGGCTGCAGGCCGTATCCGACTATGACCTGCTCTGCAGAGCAAAGCTCGCCATTGCCGCCTGTCTGCTCATTGGCTATCTCGGAGGCGATTTGGTGGAAACCGGCCAGCTTTTCTCCAAGGAAATTGAAAACGACCCGGACAATGTGGATGCCATTTTAGACGGTACCTACACCGCCCCGGCACTGACAGACGTACATCTGTTGGGTCTATTAAACCGCTGAAATGATCACAAAGAGGGTTGCCCTGATTTGGGCAACCCTCTTTTGCTATTCTTATATTACCTACTGTGGCAGGCCATACCAGCCAACGCCCTCATAGATCCAACCAATAGTGACCAAAAAGTCCCGTTCATCAGCAAAGCCGGTGTAATGGTGTGTTCCAATGGTTTCGTTGGGGTTGAAGAGTCTATAGAGAGGAACGCAATCTTCATAAGCAGTGTTCCATCCCACACCCTCATATATCCATCCAATCGTCACCAAGAAATCCCGTTCTTCTGCATATGTTGTGTAATGGTGATCAGAGGAGTTAGGATTATAAAGACGGTATGCCGGTTTTCCGCTCTCGAGGGGCACATATCCGGCAATTCCCTCATCATGCCAACCGATTGGCACCAAATTATCCCGTTCTTCAGGATCTAATGTGTAAAGATGCTCGCCGGTATTGGGATTGTATAAACGGTACATAGTCGCAGTTTCAATCTTTCGCACTTGACCGCAGATATTACAGGTAGCATCGCAATCATGGGTATAGGCGTGCTCCGTTGCACGGGTTGCACCGCATACGTTACAATCCTTGTCGCAATCGTTATCGTAGACATGCTCTGTTTGGCGGGCAGCGCCGCATACATTGCAATCCTTATCGCAACCGTTATCGTAGACATGCTCTGTTTGACGGGTAGCACCGCATACGTTGCAGTCCTTATCGCAACCGTGGTCGTAGATGTGGGTTATCGCTCGGACAGCTCCGCAGACATTGCAGGCAGTATCGCAGGTGTTATCATAGACATGCTCTGTTTGACGGGTAACACCGCATACGTTGCAGCCCTTGTCGCAGTCGTTATCGTAGACATGCTCCGTTGCACGGGTTGCACCGCATACATTACAATCCTTGTCGCAGTCGTTATCGTAGACATGCTCTGTTTGGCGAGCAGCGCCACATACATTACATTCCTTGTCACAATCGTTATCGTAGACATGCTCTGTTTGGCGGACAGCTCCGCAAGCATTACAGATAGTATCGCAGGTATTGTCGTAGGTATGAGCATCCTCGCGGACAGCACCGCAGACATTGCAGGCAGTATCACAGCCGTTGTCATAGACATGCTCCGTTGCACGGGTCACGCCACATACGTTGCAGTCCTTGTCACAGTCATTGTCGTAGACATGCTCTGTTTGACGGGTAGCACCGCATACGTTGCAATCCTTATCGCAACCGTTATCGTAGACATGCTCCGTTTCACGGGCAGCGCCACATACGTTACAGTCCTTGTCGCAGGTGTTATCGTAGGTATGGGCATCCTCGCGCACAGCACCACAGACATTACAGGTAGTATCACAGCCGTTGTCATAGACATGCTCCGTTGCACGGACAGCACCGCAAACATTACAGGCTGTGTCGCAGCTGTTGTCGTAAGCATGGGTTATCTCACGGGAGGCATTACACACATTGCAGGTAGTATCACAGGCGTTGTCGTAAACATGTTCGGTTGTCCGTGTGTAACCGCAGGTATCACAGGTGGTGTCACAGGCGTTGTCGAAGATATGACCACCAAAATTCGTAATCTCTGGACAGCCGGAGCAGGTTTTCCAGTGATTTTCGTCGTCCTTACTCCACGCAGCCGAGGTGTTATGAGGTGCGTCTGCGCTGTGTCCGGGTATCCAGGTCACATCCTTATGCTCTTGCCGCTTGGATTCGATCCATGTGGCGTTTCCACTGGGATAGTAACCGATCACTGTACCTACAGCACCGTCTTCGATTGTCGGCATATCACCGGTAAATACAATATTCTTTAATGTGTCACTGCAAAAAGAAAATGCACACAGTGTTTTGACAGTACCGGGCAGTGTTACCGACTCCAGTCCACAGCTCATAAATGCGCCGCCACCGACAGTCTCAAGCCCCTCTGCGAAGGTGACTTTGGTCAGACTGGTGCACTCCAAGAAGGCACCTGCCGGAATTCCCTTCAGTGTTCCGGGAATCGCAACTTCTTCCAAACCAATGCACAGCGCAAAGGCAGCCTCGCCCATAGTGGCAATGGTCGCAGAAAGTTTCACATTTTTTAACGCATTGCAATGGAAAAACGCCTCGGTTCCGATTTCGGTTACGGAATCGGACAGAGTGATTTCTTCCAGATACTCGCACAAATAGAAGGTCCAGGTCTTTACCGGAGCCTTTGCCAGCCAGTTGACCGACTTCACATGGGACTGAGCAAAGCAGGCTGTCCCCACCGCTGTAACACTCGCCGGAATGGTCACGGAGACACCGGCAGACGCATCAAAGGCACCGAAGAAGGCATTGTCGCCAATAGTAATTAGGGTATCGGGCAGTGCGCAGCTTTTCAGACTCACGCAACCCTCAAAAGCGGATAGGCCAATGGCGGTAATTCCGCCGGGAACGGTCACAGATTCCAATGCAGCACAGCCTGCAAACAGGGATGCTGCTATTTCGGTCATACCGGTAGAAAGCGTGACGGTTTTCAATCCGGCACACCGGGAGAAGGCACCCACACCGACTGTTTTTACACTGTTGGGCAGAGTGATTACTTCCAGCTTATCACAAAGGGCAAAAGCATTCTCTCCTATAGCAGTCAGCGTATCGGGAAGTTGAACGGAAGTAAGCTGGGGGCAATTCCAAAAAGCATTGTTTCCCACAGAGGTGACTCCCTGAGAGATAACCACCTTTTTGATATAGCCGTTCAGGTCTGCCCAGTATTCGTCCGGCGTATTCTCCCAGCTGTTTCTATCTTTTGCATTCCACATTGCTCCGGTGCCGCTAACGGTCAGTGTGCCGTCTTCGGCAAGGGTCCAAGTCAAATTGTCGCCACAGCGGCCGCTGTCTTGGACGACAGCAGTCGCACCGTAGTCCAAGGGTGAGATGGGCAAAAGCGGTATCGCATCGGAGACATGGTCATCACCCCGGAATGCGGCGCTTCCCTTCAAGAACCAGGAGTAGGTGCTCTTTCCCTCATCAAGAGAAGCATCCAAATAATAGTATACATCTGCCAGCTTTACTAAGTTCCAGCTATGCCCCTCTCCGGAGACAATCCGGCAGTCAAGGCCTGCATCCATCAGCAGACGGTAGACCACTGCGGCAAAACCTGCTCCGGTGGCTTTACCGGTAACCAAGCTGTAAGCGGTGAACAGATGACCGTACTCCTTGGAGCCGGGGCTGAGCAAGCCTGCCTGGAATTCCGACGAGTTATGGACATTGTTGCAGGCATACGTATATAGAAGCTGCGCCTTCTCATAGTCGGTTTTTTCGGAAATATTCAGCTCCACAAAAATTGCCTGCACTTTTTGGGTCAGTGCCTGCTCCTCTGCCGCCGTAGTGCGGTAGCGGAACTTCAAACTCTGAATAGTAACCTTATGGAGCACACCGTCAAAATCGTCTGTAAATTCCCCATAGCTGTAGGTGCTAAAACAATTGGAAAGCACCTCACCCTGCGTGCCTTTGCCTGTATGCTTACAGGCTTCCTGCAGCAAAACACCCATCAGTTGGGTGCTGTCCAAAGCACGAGAATCCTTATATGTAAAGGAAATATTGATGGTTTCAACCCGATCAGCCATATAGGTACGCAAAGCGCTTCCGGCTTCTTCCAAAGAAAGATAGCCGTTTTCTGCCGACTTTACAGCGATTGAATGTTGTATCAGCGGTGTTGCAAGCAACACAACAATAAGCACGATTGCCAACCGTCTTCTAAATCTGTCTGTCATAAATCATCTCTCTCCTTAACTTTTACGCAACTACATTATAACCTAAAACGCGACAAAAGTAAAGCTAAATCAAAAGCACCGGAGCAAAAACTCCGGTGCTCAGAGTGTCAATAAACCCCCAAATCGTCAAAATCCAATTTTTGATGATTTGGGGTTGTTCTTTTCTCCAGATTCATGCGTCAATTGGGCATATAAGCGACACAAAGGTGCGAAAATACTTGCTACGCAAGGGATTTTGACTTACTTCGCAAACGGGCGGACTACCGTACCTATGTACGCCGACGCCGCCCGTTTGCTTGTCTTTGGGGCTTTCTTGACCTCTGTCAGACTGTCAAAAAATACTTCTTTGACAGTCTGAGCACCGGAGGAAAACTCCGGTGCTCTTATCTTGTACAAAACGAGTATCGCTTACTTTAGAAGGCCGTTGTCAAATTCCATTTCCACCTGCAGAGAAGACGGCACAAGCAGATACCTCACACCGTACCGCTCTGATCGAAACCCCTCCGGCACACTGCCCGGACCTTCTCTGTGTTTCCTGTGATTACAGGCACACCTTTTGGCCTGTAACGATATCCCGTACATCCCGGGGGTCAAATTGATTCTTTAGGCGGATAATTACGTCATATTCCCTGCTGCAATCCAACGTAGTGTGGAACACATAGCAAAGATAGCCTGTGTAGTACAGAAAATGCTCCCGATCAAAGGTGTAGGCCACATCAATGCGTTCCTCGGCATGCATTTTATATTCCCGAACCGATCCGTCACTACCCCGCAAAATCAATGTTTTTCCGTAGCAGTAGTGGTCGTTACCCCGTTTAAAGGCAAAGCCTCGGATCACATGATAGCCCTCACGGGCAGTGCACTCATCGGCATACCACTGCACATCTTCCCCACCCGTATGCAGGCAAAAATCAGTCAGCTTCCGGTCCGGTAAGGCAAAATAGGGGCGAGGTTTGGGGCTGCGGATAACGTCACTGTGTCTGCACCAGCATAAATGGCGCTTCCCCATCCTGTCAACCGTCAATACACCCATTTGATAGGGCAGAATGTCTGCGCGAAAATCAGCCTTTTGCAGCACACATTCAAAGCCGGCCAGCAAATAATCCTTATTGTCAAAATGTGCTGCCACATCCGCTCGTTCTGCCGCCAGCACCCGGGCACCGTAGGTCTTGCCGAAAGGATCCCGGAATACCAGATATCGCTCCAAATCCTCTATATGCGGCTCTTCCGGTATCACAGACCACCCCAAAATTTGAATCCGGTCTCTTACGGTGACGCTATCCACCCCTGCCTTATCTGTCATAACGCAGTCGGACAAATCCATCACCTGCACCTCGTCATAATACCGACGCAATGACAGCTCCTGTGCGAAAGCCGCAAGATTCTCATTGAAATAGGGGTCTGCACCTTTCAGCTCCTCAAACGCCGCATACAGCTTTCCCCGCTCCTTGCTCAAGCGAATCAGCTTTTTGTCATCAATGTCGTCGGAGCCCCTGCTTAAGGATTCGTGGTGATAGGCCACCGCATCATTGCGGAGCACGTTGTAATACCCACGGCTATGCAGCGCAAAGCACAGCTTGACATCATTGTAGGCCACCGGCAGTGATTCGTCAAAACCACCCACCTCCCGGAACTTGCTTTCTGCTACCAGCAGGCACGCACCGGTTACGGCAATGCAGTCGTAGTCCACTCGATTCAAGCCGAAGTAGCAGGGGGATCGGTCGTCCAAGCCTTGAAAGCTATGGTGGGGGCCGCCTTCCAAATTGGATACGCCCACATGCTGAATCAGCGTAGACTGGGGATACAGCAGCTTTGCGCCCACTGCACCCACATGGCTCTGTTGGGCATGGCCAAGCATCCGTTCCAACCAATGGGCCCCGATAATTTCAATATCGTCATTGAGAAACAGCAGATAGTCACCCCGGGCATTGGCAGCACCGAGATTACACATGCGGGAGAAATTAAAAGGCACTTCCTCATAGACATATTTTGCACCCACATCTGCCAGATAACGGGCAATTACCGCCCGGTTCTCTTCGCTGCTGCCATTGTCCACCACCACAATCTCATAATTGGGATAGGCGGTGAAACTGCGGACAGAGTCAATGCACTGACGCAAAATGGCCGGATGGTCCTTGGAGGGAATAATAATGCTTACCAAGGGATTTCCCACCGGTTCATATACCACCCTGTATTGACACATTTCCGGAATAAATTCCAAATGGGCGGCAATCCGGTTTCTGCGAATGTAGTCCTCTTTGGCCTTGCGTGCCGCCTCGGTGGCATAATTTTTGGCTGTCGCAGCATATGCCGCAGACTCCCTCCGCTCCCGCCAATGGTACAGCACACGGGAAATATGGCCCACCCGGTTGTTGGCAGAATGTTCCATAAAGCGCAGGGTGAAATCGTAGTCCTGACTTCCGTCATACTCTGTCCGCAAGCCGCCCACGGCCTTGACAATGGCAGTGCGGTAAGCGGCCAAATGATTGGTATACAACATACTCAGGAACAAATCCGGAGACCAATCCGGCTTAAAGAAGGGCAGGTGGCGGATTTTTCCATCCTCCGTCAGCTTGTCCTCATCGCTGTAAATAAAGTCCAGCGACCGGTTTTCGTTGAGCTTTTTGGCAAATTCATACAGGGCATCCGGTTCGATGGTATCATCGCAGTCCATAAACACGATAAACTCCCCTGTTGCCTGTGCAATGCCGTCATTGGTGGCCGCAGAGATATGGCCGTTGGTAGCTCTATACAAAACTTTTACATGGACATTTGCAGCATAGCGCTCCAAAACAGGACGGACATTATCCCAGCTGGAATGGTCGTCCACCAAAATCAGCTCGAAATTGTCATACGTTTGGGCAAGCACCGATTGGAAGCATGCCTCCAATTGCTCGGTGACGGTGTTATAGACGGGAATCACCACGGAAAAGCGGGGCTGATAGGCAAGCTCCGCCTGCTGCTGGGGATGGTTCTGCTCCCAGCGCAGCAAACGGTAGTAATTGCGGATACTTTGCGGGTCCTCCAAATGGTAATCCCGCCGTTCCCTTTCGATTGCACCTTCCTGTTGTGCCCTTGTCTGTTCGCTCATGGTTACTGCTTCACACTCCATTCATGCTCCAGCACCACAACACCTTCGGCAATGTAGTCCATTTTCACGAAATAACTCTTGATTTTTGCTCTGTAATCCAAATTCACAATGCCGGTGCGGTCAAAAATACCTACATCAAAGTAGTACTCGCCCCCCATCAAATTGAAGCCGGGGTAAGTAAGAGTGACCTCATTATAACCCTTTTTCCACGGGATGGACACATTGTCCAGCTTGGTATTCAGGCCGCAGATATATTCGTTATCAATTCTCCGGATGGCCACGCCCAAAATCGGATTCGGGATGGATTCATCCGCCACTACATATCCTACCTTCAGCACCACCTTCTGACCATGGATTATCTCGTCGATTTCCCTGCCGGAAGAATCGTACATCCGCAAATTATAAATCTGCGCCATCTCAACGCCTTTTGTCTCTATCTGCTGAAGATCCTCCTTCGCAGCCGGACTGCGTGCCACATTCTGAGCCAAATACTCATCAATGGTCAAGTCGCTTTTTAAGAAATCCAAATACCGGTCGGTTACCTCATCTGTATTGCCATCCATAATCAGCTTTCCCTGATTCAGCCAAATGGCCCGGTTACAGAACCGCTTGACGGCATTTACATCATGGGTCACAAATAAAATGGTCTTCCCCTTTTTTACAAATTCCAAAAATCTGTCCATGCATTTGAGTTGGAATTTAGCATCACCCACAGCCAGAGCTTCATCCACAATCAAAATATCCGGATCCACATGGATAGCCACGGCAAAGGCCAAACGGACAAACATGCCGCTGGAATATGTTTTGACCGGCTGGTGGATGTAATCACCGATATCTGCAAACGCCAATATCTCCGGGATTTTGGCCTCGATTTCCTCCTTGCTCACACGCATCATGGCCGCATTCAGATAGATGTTCTTCATGCCGGAGTACTCCATATTAAAGCCGGCGCCCAGCTCCAGCAGAGCCGCCACCTTTCCGGCAATCGCCACATTACCCTCCGTTTGTGTCAAGACACCTGTAAGGATTTTCAAAATCGTGGACTTTCCGGAGCCGTTTCTGCCCACAACACCCACAATCTCCCCCTTCGCCACCCGGAAGGAAAGGTCATTCAGGGCGTAATAGTCCTTATGGTACTGCTTGCCTTTGCCGATACCCATGGCCTCCTTAAAACGGTCCTTGGGGGAATCGTATATTTTGTACACCTTCGACACATGGTCAACTTGAATTACTTGTTCCATATTCCACACCCCTTACAGCACATCGGAAAAATGCACCTTGAGCCGATTAAACATCTTAACGCCTAACAAATACAAGAGAATTGCCGTACACCAAAAGCTGATGCTCCACATAGGCTTTTCCCAAAACCAAACCTTTTCCAACAGGCTGTCCCTAAAGCCATCCACAACATAATACATGGGATTCAGCTTAAACACTCTCTGCACCCAAGCGGACATGGTCGCCACAGGATTCCACATAATAGGCGTCAGCCAAATACCCACCGTAAGAAGGATATTGACAATTTGGGCCATATCCCGGAAAAACACGGTGCAGGCGGCGGTGAAATACCCCAATCCCGCCACCAAAAAGGCCATACACAGGATGTAATACACCAATTGCAGCAGGTACAAATCCAGTCCGTACCCGTAAATCAAACTTAAAATGATGACAACACTCACAAAGAAGACATGGACAAACAGCGCCGAGCACACCTTCAGAATCGGCAGGAAGCTTACATTGAATACAACCTTCTTCACCAAATAATTGTATTCCAGCAGAGAGGCGGAGGCGCCGTTCCATGCCTCGGAAAAGTAGAACCACGGCACAAGGCCTGCCATTAAGAACAGAATAAAGGGGTGGTTGCTTACATTGCCGGAACGCAGACCGAACTGAAAAACAAACCAGTACAGCACTATGGTAACCAGCGGATGCACATATGCCCAAATGCGGCCCAAATAGGAGCCTGCAAACTTAGCCTGCAGGTCATTTTTCACCAGTGTCAAAAACATGGCCCTGTCTTTCAAAATTTCCAAAGGCACACGCAGCAACGATTCCACATTGATTGTGCAAATCACCGCCACCGCATCCACCAATGCGCACAGCAACAGCTTTCCCGCGAGAGCATTCTCACCCAGCGGAAGCCACACGCAGATGTATATGTTCAAGAGGATTGCCAGCAGGACAATCATCACTGCTACAACCGTTTTTTTCTTAGCCATGGAAGTTCTCCTTAATTTCTATTTTCCAAGCAGTCGCTTGATGCGCCGTTTGACGCCCCGCACAATGCGGGCAACAAAATGACGCAATTTTATAATGTTCATATTTTCGTACCGGCTGACCGTCTGCTCCAATTCCGCAACACGCTGCTCCTTTATCACAATCTGTTGCTTCAGCCCGGCAGTCTGCTGCTCCAAATCCAGAGTGCGCAGCTCTTTCCTGTTCGCAAGGAAAATATAAGCCCACAAATCCTGCTTCAGTACCTCATTTTCACTTGTCAGTCCGGAAATGTCCCGCGTTTCTGTCAGCAAGCTTTTGCACCTGCTTGCACAGGCTTGTTCCAGCAGCTGCATATACCGCTGACCCGGAAGCAGGATTTCTCCGTCAACCGTAACAGATTCTCCTTCTGCGGGCATATCTACATAGACCGCAGAATTTTCCTCCGGCAACCACAGACCGTCCTCCAGTTCCACCGCTCCGGGGGCTGCTGTCTGCAACTTCTGCTGTCCCTGACAGACAGAGAGATTTTGCAGGATGCAATTCTGTCCCTCCACCGGTTCAAGCCGGATTCCCCGGAGATTGCCATCGTTTTTAATTTCACCCCAAAGCCGGTAGCTTCCCCGTCCGGTGTATTCTGCCGTCAGCACAACAACCTCATTCCCGTTAAACCCATTGCCGGTATTCAGATATGCCTTGCTGGGGATGGTTGGACATTCAAACATATAAGTGGTTTTTTCAGTCCGGTGTTTGCACAAGGTTACCACGAACTGGTACACCTCGCCGCACCGGCGCTCGTGGAGAATATTCTCCAGCAGTCGGTTTTTCCCAATCTGCACCTGCTGCTCCGTATCACATACAGAACAGGTTGTGCCTGTAATGTTTTGAACATGCAAACCGCAGCTATCTGCCAATGCCTCGATATTGTGCAGGCCCCAGAAATGCACATGGGTATCGTCCAGCAGGCCTGTGGGCGTATAATCAAAATGCTCGTCATAGGCCTTAAGCAGAATGGCATTATGGGTAATATTGGGAATGGATATATGGATACTTCCACTGTCCTTCAGCAGCTTTCCTGCTGCCTCCAGTATCTTTTCAGGGGCAGTCAAATGCTCCAGTACATCCGCAAAAATGACGGCATCAAACGCAATATTCTGAAATTTCTCCGCCCATTCAAGCTTTAAAATATCATCGCACAGGCCATCTGCGGCATATTCCCGGGCAACTTGGTAAGCCTCCCGATCATACTCCACAATGTAAACCCGGCAATTCAGCTGTTGCTTCATATAACGGGTCATTCTGCCTGCTGCACAACCAAATTCCAACACAGTCGCCCCTTCCGGAATCCGGCTGAGAATAGCACCTGTGGAGGTGTTAGGCGAAAGGTCAATTTCAAAATCATATTTTGACATTCAAATGTTCTCCTTTGGTGTTTCCACTTCCTTGTGGAGAGGAATTCTAGCGGAAGAATTTCACATACACCTTGTATGCAAATCTTACCAACCATCTAAACTGGCGCTTGAAGGGGAAACGCTCGCCGTTAAAATATCGCAGCATCTTATATTCCAAGCTGCAGTGAATCTCGTTCAAGGTGGTTTCCAACTCATTGACCCGGCGAATCAGCTCTAAATCGGAAGTGTTGCCATAACCCGTCTGCTCCATTTGGCATAGCACATAGGCGTTATATATTGCCTGCGCATCGAAGCCGACCGCCGATTTCCGGGAGGATGGAAACATGCTGTACAGTCGGGTATATTCCTCACACATTTGGGCAATGGTGGTATGCCGGAAAGCCGCCACCTTCTCCTGCATCTGCCGGAAAGCCGTTTCATCGGAGAAAATATCCTCCAATTTTTTCAGTATCTCTTTCGCCTGTGCCGTGGGACTGACCAGCCAGCCCGTTTGATCACGGCTGATTCTCTCCCCCAAAGCACCCATGTCCATTGCCAAGACAGGAACGCCTGCCAACTGGGTCTCAGAGAGTGTGTAGCTAAAGGACTCCGGACAGATAGAAAGAATACAGACCAAATCAATCCGGTTCTGTTGCAGAATCGCACCCACATTCTCCCGTTTATACCAGTCGGTTTTAAATACGTTATGCTTTTCTAATGTCAGCAATTCCGGGTCGCCGATGCCGCCGATAATGTACCAGTCGTATTGATTGCCGCTCTGCTTAATCATCTGACAGGCAAGTTTACTGCCCTTGGTTTCATTTAAACCACCCAAAAATGCAACACGTCTGCGTTCCTTTTCCCGTTTTACATATCCATTGAGCGTGGTTATCTCGCTGCAATATTCGTCACCGTTATTTTTGATAATAAGCTGCAGCTTCAGCGGGCCTGAGGTAAAGAAACCGTCGGGAACCTGCACCCGAAATCCGCTGTAAGTATATTTTTCGTTGCCATTTTGGTTGGCCACATCCTGCCGGCTGATGGACAACGCCCGGTATTCACAACCGTTCCCGTCCTGATCCTGCAGGTAAACAAACACTTCACTGTAGCGACCGTCCACACCCTCCTGGAACGCCCAGCCGCTGATGCTGTAGTTGCCATCAAAGGCGCTTTCCACACAATAGGTCAGGCCCGTGGATGGTTCTTTCCGGAAACCGCTATTTTCCGTCGTGAAGGCATCCATGCCGTGAGGAATGACAGAAATCCGATCTGCCAACGTGGGATACACCTGCGAGTACAGCGTTTTGACCGATTGAGAGGGAACGATTAAGGTGTCGCAGGCAGACATTGCGCGCAAACACGCTTCCCGCCAAGTCGGCAGATAATTTGTCTGTCGGGCATATCCCAGCTCTTTGCACATACATCCGGCGCAGTCTTTTCCCTCGCCGCCGCAGTAAACTCTTCCGTTTTCCAACAGTTTCAGGGTGGGGCACACAAAGTAATAATCATGCATGGTCAATGCCAGCGAGATCCCCAGCTCCTTAGCAACGGAGAAAACATCAAAAGACAGACCGAACACATGATGCACATGGACCAAATCAATGGAAAAGGCGCCAAAAATTTGGCGAAGCACATTTTCAATGGGTTTGCTGTAAAAGGGCTGAAAATCCGGTGCCTTTCCGATATGGAAAGCAAAGGTCATCTGCTCCTGCTCCAAATAAACCGTCAAACGGAGCACTTCTCTGTCCCGCGCCAGCACAAACACATTGTTTTCTTTCCGCATATAGGTCACCAGATCCTTCACATGGAACTGGGTTCCCCCGATGCTGTTGATGACATCAGTACGAAAATCCGCATGGAGTACATACAGAATATTTTTTTTGCCGTTTGCCAGCTTGGCATAGATATCCACATTGGTCCTCAAATACTGGTGTGGATTGTCCCGGACATATTCCCGGTTCCTCTGGTTCTGAACAGGATACCGTTGCTCAATAATCTCCTCGTGCTCTGCCGCCAATTTCTTCTTCTCGTCACTTACAAAGGAGGCCGTGCCGCTGTGATAAATATAGGTGTCGTCGCACAGCACATGCTGATAGCCCAGCTGCTCCGTACGCCAGCAGAAGTCATTCTCCTCGCCGTAGCCCTTTTTGAAGGTTTCCTGGTCGAACAAACCTACCCGGTCAATAACCTCCCGCTTGATGAACATGCAAAAGCCAACCGCAACCGTGATTCTTGGGTACTTTTTCAAGCTGCAGCGTTCAATAATAGCGGCATATTCGTCAATGGACAGTCCATAAGGAATGGTGTTCTCCTGGCAGAAATTAGGGATGGAGCAGAGTGTTGCATTGTTGGAAAAAGGCGTGACTGTGCCGATGGCTTTATCGGAGTAAGCGCAGGCAGTGAGCTTTTCAATCCAACCGGCAGTCACAACGGTGTCCGTGTTCAACAGCACCACATCCCGGTCAGAATACTGCAGTCCCCGATTGATAGTTCCGGAAAATCCCTGGTTCTGCTCGTTTTGCATTACCACAATCCCCGGCTGCTCCTGACTCTGCAGATATGGATAGACCTTGGGGTCCGGGCTTTGGTCATCAATCAGTACCACACGGTTGACCTGCAAATCCGTATGTTTCTTGATGCTCTCCATGCACAGCTTCAGATCTTCCAGCGCATTATATACAGGGATGATAATATCAATTCCCAAATTCTGTTTTGTCATAGCAAAACTACCTTCACTTTACATTTTATTAGAAGTTCGCATAGTACACGCATTTTATACTAATTACTATTATATCTACTCATCAAAAAAAGTCAAGAAAGATACCATTTTCATGCCTTGTATCTGCGGTTTTCCATAGGTTCTACAACAATCGAACGCAAAAAACGAGCCCTTTCGGGCTCGTTGGACCGGGATTCTTTTCCGTTTGCGTGTTATGTTGGAGTAACCAGCAAAACGCATTGGGAGGATAAACGATGGACAAACAGTTTCTGATTGCCGGCTTGATTCCTAACAGCATCAACCCATCCTGGATGGCTGTAGAGCCGCTGCCGGACCGAATCGGCTCTTTTGTGCTACGCAACTCACAGTCTATGGACAAGCGGCAAGGATTGCCAACAATGCCGGCACCCTTGTGTGCAATGACTTACTCTGTTCCCTGCCCCATCAAGTTCATAACGCCCCTACCCGGGTAGGCTTCATCCATATTCCTGCCTTGCCCGGCCAAACGAAAAGCAGTATACCGCCGGAACAAATTATCGCTGCCTTGACTGCATCAATCAAAGTCCGCCAATAAAATCACAAAAACCCCTTGACATTTCGGTTTAATATGCTATAATATGGAAGCTGTTTCAAAGCAAACTGAATATGGGGGTATAGCTCAGCTGGGAGAGCGCTTGAATGGCATTCAAGAGGTCAGCGGTTCGATCCCGCTTATCTCCACCAAATCGGGAAAATCCGAATTCAAAGAAAAGTTCTGAAATCGAAAGGTTTCAGAACTTTTTCTTTTTGTTCTGACCATAAATTGTTCTGTATTTCACATTCTTCATTTTGCGTCCCGATACACCACAAAAACTGCGGAACTTCGGCCAGCTGAATTCCAGCTGAGTTAGCCCGATTTGACAAAGGTCAGGATGTTTCCGTACAATCCTCCACCCTCTGCAGAAAAAGCCTCATCATAACGACTGATTGCAGCCTGCTTAGAAGATTCTTGCGCGTGGGCATAATACATTGTCATATCAATTTCCGCGTGGCCAACCATTGCCTGGATAGTTTTGGGATCCACACCAAGTGCCAACATTTGCGAAACATATGTGTGTCGGCAACAGTGTGGCGTCAGAACTCGCACATCTTCAATTGCTCCTACAGTCTCTTTGAATTGACTCCTAAAATGGGAAGGATTACAAGGCATTCCTGTTCTTCCACCTTCCCAAATGAACCGCTTGTCTGTGTCGCGCAGATTACGAGCACAATATCGCACCATTTCAGGAACCGGTATTGTTCGAGTACTGGTGTGTGTTTTGGTCGGGCCTATTTTAGGCTTTCCGCCTTCCATAACCACAGCTTGCGCCACATTAATGGATGACCCATCCTTTGCAATGTGGCGAGGCTCCAGAGCCAACAGTTCTTGAGTTCGCATGCCTGTTCCCAATAGCAACCGGATGCTCCAGCCTATTTTATCATCGGGAAGTTCTTTCATCAGCTTTCGGACCTCATCTGCTGTATAAGCCTCCTTGGGTTTAGGAGGAGCTCTCCTGATCTTCTCGGCATGCGCAACAGGGTTTTTCATAAGTATATCGTTTGCCACTGCCATCTTGAAGATCTGGAACAACATTCCTCTGCTCTGTGCAACAGTCGAGCTTGATCTACCATCTCGAATCAATTTCATAAGATACTGTTCAATATCATACGCCTTAATTGCGGTAAGTTTTCTGCGCCCAAAATGATTCTTCAGATTGCGGAGTGTATAAGAATACCCCTCCTGAGTTGTTGCTGAAATCATATTTTTGTGATGCTCAAACCAGAAGTCAGCCCATTCCGCGAAGGAATAGTCCATTGCGGCTAACATTCCGGCATCCCTTCTCTGTTCATATTCTCGCTTCAGCCTTTTTGCCTCATCGAGTTTTGTAGCAGAGAAGGATTTAATTTTACGTGTTCCATCAGGCTTATATCCGTCCATAATTTGGATCTGCCATTTTCCACTCTCCAGTTTACGGACACTACCATCGCCATTGGATCTTCTTTTTGCCATACTACTCCTTTCTTTTGGCTTATGTCCGCCGATTTCGGTCACCTTCATTTTATCACATAGATTTCCAAATTGAAATACCCGTTTGTGAATTAAAAGTAAACTTTTCAGCATAAATAAACCGCCATTTTAACATTTTTAATATATTATAACGAACAAAATATATTATTTTGCCGCATTCTCATCAAGCCATTTCAAGAGTTTCTCTTTCTCTACAATCATGCGCTTTCCAACTCTAACAGTGGGAAAGCCAGCAGAGTTCATCAGGGCATATATATTTGTTTTTGAGATGCCTAAAAAGGCAGAAATCTGAAGTGCATTTAAAAAAGGCGGAAGATCTTCCGCCGACTTGTACACATATTCCATTTTGTTTCCTCCTTTATGAGTGTTATCTGCTTTAATGACTGCATCCAATCGGTGCCTGCAGCGAACAGGTCCATAGAGTCTCCTCTCCCCGCCTTCCTTGTGGCCGGGCCGCGAATTACGGAAGTACCATTGTACCCTTGCGAATCTTCGCGTTGTATAGGAGCCACCTATACATATGTGCTCTTGGTTCTGATAGGCCGTCAGACGGATAGCCGCTCCTCGTCAAGGGGATGTACCGATTGGAAGATATTCACTTTTCAAGGTACATGGCATGGGGAGCCTTTCACCTATAAAGGAGGATCAAAAATCCAAGAAATCTATCAATTATAAAAAAATTTTGCGCTATTCCTCGAAGCAAACCAAAGTGGCGGTGTACCCGCTATTTACGCTGTTCACCGCCACTTTGGTTTAGTACGAAGCTTTATCCTATCGGAAACTTATGAATATTGAGTGCAATATGCAGGAGCAATTGCTGATGCATATCTTCGTTGTATTCTCCCTTTATACATGAGTACTTATATATTAATGGTTCGTACAGCTTAAAGATCTGCTCCAAATCTTCTTCATTGCCTGCTATCGCCCTACGTAGAGTGAGTTCAAATTCTGCATTATTCATATGTAGATCCTCCTTCATTCAGCACAAGGCGAAGCTTATTCAAAGCTCGCGTCTTTTGTAGGCTTACATAGTCTTCGGAACAATGAAGGATCTCAGCGATCTCTCGAGGCTTTTTCTGTTCTACAAACAAAAGCCGAAGCACTTCTTTTCGCATCCAAGGTAGTTCAGAGAACGCCTTTGCTATCCGTTCCTCTGCAAAGTCAAAGTCTCGGACACCTATCTCAACGTCATCATATGGATTAATTGGATCCGCAATATAGTCTGGCGGGAATGCATCGTAGGAAACAATATCTATTTCCTCTGCTAATTTATCAGTCATTTGATTCCTGAATTTTGCACTTGCCCTTGCCAGTGTAGTATCAAGCCATAAAGTAAAACGAGCGCGCAGAAGTTCCTGTTCTGCTTCTATGTGATCCCTTTTTCGGGGTGCCATAGTTTTTTCCTCCATTCAAAGTTGATTTTTGGGATCAACTGTCGAAAGGAGGCCCACGGCATCGAATTATGTCGAAAAGTAAAACGCACAGTGTTAGACTAATACAACACTGTGCGTCAAAAATGCTTAGAAAGACTCGCTTACTTTTTCCGCCCGTATTTAGGGTGAAAAAAATATGCTCTATATTAAATTGGTTGAGTGCATGGCAGAGGGCCTTAGCTTGACCCCTCAGCACTCATTTGATATTTAATCAGAGTGCTTTTTGTCATTTAATCACCATCCCTATTTTACTATAAAAAACAAGTTTTGACAAAGAGGTATGCCTCAAATGTCACACGTACACTCTTTTTATAGAAAAAAGGAAGTGAAAAATCCCACGAAGGGTGTCGACTCCGTAAAAAAATTGTCTGTTGCAAGTGAGGACTGACGATTCTTGGAAAAACCTAAAAATGCACATGTAAAATATCCCAGGACCATTCGACAAGGTCCTGGGATTCAATATTTCGAATTATGAAAAGCAGTCCAGATCGCTCAGCATATCGAGAATATCGTTGCTGACTTGCTTAGGATTCTCCGAAGTGTCACCGGTCTGTGGCTGGACCGGGACACCGGAGCCAAGGCGTTCTTCAATCAGCTGACGGATCGTTTCTTTCAGTTGCTCAGGTGGCAGTGTGCTGAGCCGGTACTGAATGACCGCCTTGCCTGACAAGAGTTCTGGATGCCTGTCGAGATACTCATTGAGGGCAGCAACGATTACAGGGCTTTTCTTATTACCCATGTTCTCCAGCAATTCACCAGCTCGTTGTTCCTCCACGGATTCCATACCGAATTGAAGGGTGTAACGGTACTTTCCATCCTTGATCATCGTTACTCACCCCCGTATCCGTTATGTTCTTTGCAGGGAGAGCTGAGCTTCTGCCATAGCACGATAGCCGATTGCATTAGCATTTACGCTCTCAACGAAGCTTGCAGAAGCTACCAGCGGAGATTTCTCCAGATAGTCTCTGAACAAGGCACTACCGCCACCGATGAACACAGCAGGGTTAGAACGCAGATCTACCTTCAACTCACGGAGCTGGTTCAGAATGTTGATAGCATGCTGTTCTGCAGATTTGCGGATGGTGTCCTTTACCTCCTCAGGCAAGATGGTTTCCTTGCCAGCCAGTACTGCGCTGATGTGCTCATCCTCGATCTGCATATCATGCAGGGCGCCAACACGACGGATAATATCATTGTTCATGGTGATCACACCCGTCTCCAAGCTACGGCAGAACTGCATGTCAGGCTTGCCCTGGCGCAAAAGAAGTACATCGGTGGTGTAACCGCCGATATCCACCAGGAACAAGCGCAAATGGTGCTTCAGCTGGCACTTCTGGGGTGCAATGGCCGCGAATGCCTGGGGATAGACAAACACATCACGGATCATAATGGTGATCGGCTTGTCGTTATAGATGAACTGGACGGACTGATTACGCTTAAAGTAGTCACGGAACTTATCCTTCAGAAGGCCGTAATGCTCCGGGGGTAAGCCAACTGCCAGATCCACCTTCTCTGCGGAAGGCAGAGGACCTGCATTTGCCAGCTCCTTCGCAATAGCAAAGAGCGTCAGAATGAAGAAGCTCTCATCTCTGGTCTTGTCCCTGCGGTAAGGGAGACGCTGGCCGGACAAAGTCCAGAACTCTCCGTTGTACTCCAGCACCTCATCAGCCATGGGCGGGCGAACAGAGTGCTGTGCCAGACCGGATACAAAATTGAAGTGAACGGTCTTGCATGCGTGGTTTCCATGATCGATTGCGATTAACATAGTGAATCCTCCTAAGTAATTGTTTCTACTGTATTACACCGTTGAGAATGAGTATTCGCAACAGTTATACTTATAATTTTTCAAAATGAGTACAAAAAAAGAGTGGATACCGCGTCATACGGCTCCACCCTTTCTTTGATGTCATATAGTACCTTGTTTGCGACAGTGCCAGACATAATCGTCCAGGCCCTTAAAATTGGGATCCCAAAGATATGTACCGTACTCAATACCAACCTCTGTAAGCATATTCGCTAAGTTATAATAACCATCACGAACATGAGGGTTCTTCAGATAGTCCATATCAAAGCAAGTCATTATCTTGGTTGTTCCCTGAGACTGAACATATTCTAAAGTCTCTTTCAGGTGTTTCAGCGAGTTCACGCCCGGCACAGCAATGACTGTTTTACCTGTGATGTAGTGAATCACATCGGCCTTAAGTGGTCCTTCAGTCAGCAAGACCGTTTGAGTGGGATTGCCAACCAAATGAGTCCAACCTTCAGCTTTACAACCATCCTGTTTGCCAATGCTGGAGATCCAACGGAACTTACCCTTTTGAACTTTGTCTAATCGGATCTGCAGTCCTTGGATTTTTCCATCTCGGCTTCTGGCAGGAATGAGAATGCCTCTGCGCTCTTGTACCAAGGTCCAGCTACCATCTTTT
This sequence comes from Faecousia sp., assembly GCA_045126955.1. Classification (GTDB taxonomy): domain Bacteria; phylum Bacillota; class Clostridia; order Oscillospirales; family Oscillospiraceae; genus Faecousia. The sequence continues at coordinate 8,968 of JBGVPJ010000063.1, read as the reverse complement.
CTGTGGTAGAAACCAGGTACACCACCCAAGTAGTATCCTTCTGCCTGCAATTGCTTCGCAATGGCAGAGAAACCAACTACGGGCATGGTCTTATAACCATTCACAGCGATCTGCTCCTCCGTCAAACCACGGGATAATAAATTCTCCCGATGGTCAGACGCCAGTGACAGCTTACCAAGCAAGGCCGCATAGGTTTCATGTCTTGCATCAATATCTGTCAACGGTAGTTCGATATCCTGCAGAATAGGTCTGGTGATTGTTCGACGATTCCGCGGTTCTTTGCTGCCTTCATAGCCATAACCGGTATCTTTGAGACCAAGTCTCTCAATCAATGCCTCTCGAGCATACTTGCGATCCACACCGGAATAATAGGAATACAGATCAAACACGCCACCACTGAAATGACAACGAGGACAGCAGAACACATCCTTATTTAAGTTAATGTTCAGATGCTTTTTCTTCGGATTGTCATCACAGCAAGGGCAAGGAATGTTGTATACCGGTTTTCCATTCGGCGGATCCGGAATGCCAATTAGCGGGATAATATCGGTAATGTGTATTTCAACCATGCAGCCTCCTTTCCGGGGGATGCGATGTGCATCCCCCTAATTGACACGCAACTCACGCAGTTGCCTGCGCCATAGAGTAGGAGCAGATATACTCTGCTGCAGCCTTGATGGTCTCATCACCGCTAAACTTGGTAGCAAGCCAGTTAATGGCACGAGGCTCCATCGTAAGAATTTCGCCTAGCGTTTTACCACCATGCTTTTTGATGGGACTGACAACCGCACAGGCCTGTTCGAAACGTTGCTCCGGAGTAAGCTCTACGACTTCGGGTTCAGGATCCGGAGCCACAGGAGCTACCGGTGTCTCAACGATTTCGGTCTGGGGGTTGTTATCCACCACCGGAGCTACCACTGCAGGTGCAGGAGGTGTTACAACCTTACTGCCCGCGCCCAATTCGTCTGGGACATCGCTCTCGAAGTCATCACCAGCAGCACCAAACTGGAGGCCGAAGCCAGCATTGCGTAGTGCAATACCAACTGCAGCAGTCTGGGCCCATTCTCTGGGGGAAACCGTAGGCTTTAGAGGATCGTACTTTCTGGAAGCTGTTGCTTCTGCAAGATAGCACTCCACCGGATCCTTATAGCTGACATACACCCGTGCAGAGGCTACGAAGTAATCCTTAACAGCCTCCACATCGATGGCAATCTTGCCTTCCGGATATTTCAGTCGGAACCAAGCCAACTGTGCCATAACAGGAAGACGCTTACGCTTCTCCTGTGTAGTCAAATCCATATACTCCACAGCCAACGGTGTGGGATCAAATCCTTCCACCTTATGAATGGTGTTGAGGATCGCAGTTACAGAACTGGGTACACTATTTTGACTCATACGACTTCCCTCCATTAAAACGGCACATAGGTGCACCGATACTGGAGCCATGCAGGCAAGATGGTGTTGATCATCTTGGCAATGGCCGCGCGGTACGCCTCGGGAGTTGCAGGCTTAAAACTCTTGAACTGCTTGCAGAAAGAATCGTACACCGTCTTAAAGTTATTCAGAGCAGTGTCCCGCTGTTTCTGAAGCTTCTCGTCAGCAAGAATGCCCAGCTGACGCTCCTGAATCAGACAGCCAAAGAAGTTACCAACGACCTTATAGTGCTCGCACATGGTCTTCATATCCTCAGTGACGGGGGCTGTCTTAGCGAAGTTCATACAGCTCTCCAGTACAGCAATACGGTAAAGAAGCTCCTGATAGCCCAGAAGCTGGTCAGCGGTCAATCCACCGTTCTCGATCTTAGCAGTCAGCTGTTGCTTGGTCTGGTAATACTGTTCCAATGTAGTTGCCATAGTAAATTATTCCTTTCTACTCGATGAAGTCTTGAATTCTCCGCGCAAGGCGGGTACCGCGCTGGTCAGCTTTGGTATTTCGGATAGACCGACACAAAGCTTTTCTTTCGCCTACGATCATGAGGCGAAGGCGTGCACGCGTGATGGCGGTGTAAACGATTGCTCGAATCAGCATGATCGCGTGTGCACACTGCAGGTTCATAATGACAGATTTGTACTGTGCGCCTTGGCTCTTATGGATTGTAGAAGCATATCCCAGATCCAGCATTTTCAGCTGATCGTTCTCATACTCCATGATCCGTCCATCGCCAAAGTCGATGACCACAGTGGCGTCATTCACTTCTCCAGTAATGGATTGAATATAGCCTACATCGCCATTGTTGACCTGCTCATAGTTCTTGATCTGCATCACCTTATCGCCTACACGGAAGCGAAGCTCTCCATAGACAGCTTCTGCTTTTCCTATAGCGGGCGGATTCACCAATGCCTGCAGTCGTGCGTTCATCGCATCTACAGAGGTTTCGGTCTTATGGCGGAAGGGCGTCAAAAACGCCACACCATCCACACCATATTTCTTCACCTCTTGCATATACAGATTCTCGATGATATCTGCCGACACAGTAAGGTCTGTGGAATCAAAGAACTGAAAATCTGGTCCGTACTCCATACTCAGATTGCCGTGTTTGATCAATCGAGCGTTGGTAGCAATTCGGCTACCTGCACTCTGACGAAAAACATGGTCCAATCTGACGACAGGAACAACACCGCTGTTGATGATCTCTTTGAGAACTGCGCCTGGACCTACAGAAGGCAGCTGATCTGCATCACCGACCAGAACCAGTCTGGCATTGGGTGGTACTGCGGCAAAGAGCCGATCTGCCAGGAAGGCGTCCATCATAGAGACCTCGTCAACCAGGATCAGATCTGCATAAAGCATTCCACCTTCGGTCAGCGTTCCATCCTCTCGAGCCTTGATACACAGGGCCTTGTGAATGGTGGAGGCCGGAAGTCCGGAAGATTCCTTCATCCGTTGAGCTGCCTGTCCGGTGGGAGCACAGCATACAATCGTTGCATCGGGATACTTCGCCCGATACAGATCTAGCAATGCTCGCTGGACCGCAGTTTTGCCGGTGCCGGGACCGCCTGTAATGACGCAAAACTTACTGGTGAGAGCCATCTTAATAGCCGCCTTCTGCTCAGGAGCAAGCCGAATATTCAGCTTTCGTTCCTCACCCAAGATAGCGAGATCCAGGTGCTCGTAGGGTTCAACTTCCGCATTTAGCATTTGATGGATGTGAAATGCGATGTTGTTCTCTACGGTTGCAGAACTGCTCCGATAAACATACTGGTCATAGCAAACCAATTTGTTCTCCTGAACAAGGCTGTATGCTCTACCAGCCGCCATGTCCTCGGTAATCTCAGGTGTCTCCAGTAGTCTCAAACACCGTTGAATGAAGTCATGCTTCTCTAAGCACAAATGACCTTGCATTTCTGCTTCGGCCAACGTATAAAGAAGCGCTTCATCCACACGTTCTGGGGAAACTGCAGGAATACCCAGGCTCATCGCCAGCTTGTCTGCTGTCTTAAAGGCAATTCCAGCCATCTCTACCAATCGATAAGGGTGCTTACGAACCACATCCAGAGTATCTTTGCCATATTCTCGGTAGATCTTGATAGCTCTATTGGCCGTTACGCCATGAGGTGCCAAGAAAGCAATCACATCTCTGGCACCTCTGGAAGCCAAATATGAGTCTCGGATCTTTTCCAGCTTCCTGGCGCTGATCCCTCGGATGGTCAGTAGCTTTTCAGGCTCATGATCCAAAACATCCAGTGTGTCTTGCCCAAAGGCATCGTAGATTTTCTCTGCAATAATGGGACCTACACCCTTGATCTGGCCAGAGGACAAATATCCGATGATGCCTTCCTTGGTGTGAGAGATCACTTCCTCATAGTTTTCTACCTCAAACTGCAGACCGTGCTTTGGATGTTTAATCCAGTGGCCACTGAGCTTGTAACGAAGCTTTTCGGAAGTAGGTAGGCAATAACCAACTGCCTTGATCTGACTAACCATATCGCCCGCTGAATCCCGAACGGTTTCCAGCGGACGATAAACGGCAATCATATAGTCGACAGTGGAGATATCTGCATCTCTCGGATAAATGAGTTTATCGAATTGACATAGCACTTGTATGCTCCTTTCCGACAGGCTGCATATCAGCCACCTCCCTGCATAGGCACCACAAGTTCATTTCCCAGACCGAGAACACTATGCTCCCGATTGAGTTCCACCAGTTTCTTCGACGCACCAGTCTGTGTGACCAGCTTACGTACCTGTACATACAGGTCATCATCGAACACCTGGATGGGAATGCCGAGCTTGGCAGCATGGGTGATTTCCCCCTTCATACCTTTGCTCAGTGTGGTACCGCAAACCAACAGAAGGTCAGACCGTTCCAGCAGTTCCAGACCGAATCGAAGTGCCATGGCACGTTCAGTGGGCACCATATCGCAGACCAGCATAGGCAGGTATGCATGAGGCGCCCGAGCCAAATAACCCATATGTTCATAAGCATAGAGCATATACAGGCGGGCACGACGCATATTGTCCAGTTGCACCTCAAGATCAGGATCGCTGTAAGGCGAGCAGACATAGGCCTTCTTTTGGTGTCGATTGGGTTTGAGGAACTGCTGTTCCAGCTTCTGATCAAAGCCGTCACAGCACATTTCATAGATAGTGTACATAGAGCTTCTCCTTCGTTAAATCGGTTGAACCGAAACTTTCACCTTACGGCTGGTAGAAACATTCAGCACGTCAGCATAAATACTGGGGTATTTTGCCTTCAGCGCCTCAGAACTGGGCCGTTTGGTGGTTTTTGTTACGAAGTCGATGAGGAGCTTATCTTTAGTAGTCGTAAGAATACCATGTTCATGATCCTTCATCACTTCGGCAATCCGCACAGAATGTGCTTCGATCTCCTTTTCATAGCGTTTTCTCTCGGCATCACAATCCTTGATTTTCCCCTGCAGAAGAGCGATCTGCCGTAGCGGATGCTCGAACTTCGGAGAGAATTCAATGGTCGGGAGGCCTGCTTGGCTGTCACCATAGATTCTCGCAAGAGATTCCATGGCCAAAGTGGGTTTGACGCCACTCATATTCGGCGGAACATCGTGCTCAAGGCTCCAAATCCATTCGTCCAAGCGCTCAAAGATCATGTCTTCCTTTGCAGGATCACGGGTGATCTCAGGCATAGCCAGGTCGTTCAAGGGGTTGTTGCCCCAGATGCAGGAAAAGGCGCCGTGTTGCACGTCTGCAACGGCCAAATAGAAGCGGAGCTGGAATTCATAGTACAAGGGAATGGCATCATCTGCCCAGCTGTCAGCCTTGTGGTAGGTACAGCTCTTGCACTCGAGAATTCCGGGCTTACCATCACTGGCTCGCTCGTATCGCCGGTCAAAATTGGCCAGTGCATACGGATGGTCAGCATGTTGGTAAAGGCCTGTGTCCTCATAAACGTAGTTGCCACTTTTCTTGCCGTACCAGTGTGCCGCAATCGGTTCGAGTAAGTGACCCATCTCCAATTGGTCGGCATTGTCTTTCGGCTTGGGCTTCATGCGTCCCTTCTTGATCATCCATAACTCCAGCGGGGTCGTCCACGGTGAGACGCCAAAAATGGCTGCCACATCGCTTCCACCGATCGTGTATGGAATATCTCCTTTGGGACCGTGCATTCTGCATTCCAGCCACCGGTCATTACTCATGCCGGCAGTGTCGCAAAGCAAAATCGGCGCTGCCATTACCAGCTCACCGCCTTTGCCAGATCAAAATCACTCCACTTGACGGACAAGGCACGTGCCATGTTCTCCTCAACCACCAGCATTTTCGCCTCGGGTGTGTGGTGTGTTTTCATCAGGTAAGGGATTTCCTGCATAGCCATGAACACATCATGAGCAGTTGCAGGAGCATTGCCATAGGCCATTTCGTACATTGCGATAGCTTCCAGGGATTCCTTCTTGGGCAAAGAAAGCTTCTTGCAGATCCGCGTCATGGCGTTGATCGGGTACTCCAGTTGCACTTCCAGCAGGGCCTGCAGTTTTGCAACAGAGTCACAGAACTGTGCGAACAGCTGATCCAGTGCATCACCAAAGTCTGCAACCTTTTTCTGATGCCGATGATCCACGGAAACACAGCCACCAATGTGGATAGGATGTGCCGTGCCCATAAGCAGAGCAGAAACCTTAGCGGATGCCAATCCGGTGTCGGAAGTCATAAAGCGAATTCCGGGAACCAGTCTGGCGGCCATTGCCTTCTTGCCGTGGGCTTCCAGAGTCTTGGTGTAAGTGCCCAACAGATCTTCCTTCTGAGCCGGGAATGTCCAACTGCCACTGGTAAACGAGTGGTCACGGTATCCGGATTCAAAGTGGTAGCCCGGGAAACGGGTTTCCATTTTGTTTTCCAATGTGGCCAACAGTTCATCCATAGGAAGTACGGAATAATCCTTCTCGTCTCCGGAGTGGGCTGCAGAAACCTTTTCCTCCCGAATCAACAGAAGAGCTTCATTGTTGTGCACAGCCAGGCATGCATTGAGTACACCGGCCAGCTCTTTACGGCTGAGTTTGGGAAGCGCAGTGCCGCCGATCTTTGCTCGATCCAACAGGGTTTTGTACGCTGTGGACCGAACAGGATAGATCTGCCCATCAACCTCGATTGCAAGGCCAAGATTCTGGACAGTGTCTTCCACCGCATCTGCACTGGTGCCGGCCGCAAATGCAGCAGGGTTGCCATACAGCGAGGAGGAAGGATCCAGAGGAACCACATGGAGGTCTTTAACCTTACAGCGATGCCAATGGGTGCCGATACTCAGTGTCTGATGATAACTGAGCATCGACGGGTAGTTGTCAAAGGTAGTTGCGTAGTTGTCGTGACAGGGTAACATATTGCGTGCTCCTTTCGGTTTAGGCGGGGTCCGCCAGATATAACAAAAGCCAGCAGCCCCCGGACGACAGGAGACTACTGGCAAATTGCTTACGATATAAACTTTGTCAGAACGCAAAAAATGCCTGAGGCACAAAGGCTTCAGGCATAATAACATTCGTACACTATAGATTGCTCGCGCAAAACAAAGTAAACTTTAACAATAGTATTATATCATAACTATTTGTATTAGTCAATCTCCGTTTTCAAAAAAGGAGCAGGCATTTGAGTGTATAAGAAAAGGGCCTCACCGAAGTGAAGCCCTTTGTTAATCCAATAGCGTATAGCTTGTTGCTACAAGTTGCGCTTATTCCATTCACCTAAAGCGCCTAAAACATCTAGCTTGTTAGATGGAATACCTCCACCTATACGATTTAATTTAAAATGCGCAGGCATTTTACTAACTGCGAATCTTTCAGACGAATTTAGTGACTTCGTTTCCAAAACAAAAATCCTTGTCGTATCAAGCGCACCAAAGCAATCAATAGACAAAACCGAATCATTTACTCCACCAAAAATCAATCTGTCAAAGGGTTTTGTCTTTCTCCAATGTTGCATGATTCTTTTCTTAATATCCTGCGCTTGCCCAATGTATACCTGTTTGTATTCATCCAATACTAAAACATATATACCACACATCTCTTGGCAATCATTCAAGTCAAAAATCTGCTTTGTCTTTTTGTTTGACTTGATCAAAAGAGTGAGCGCTTCTTCAAATGACTCTTTCGAAATGGTGCTAAAAAACGCCATATTCTTATCGAAGTTAACAAGGCATTTGGCTCTCCACTCTTCGCAATATGAATCACAATAAAACTTGCATTCTTCATCTTCAAAGTATTTTTTTCTTATTTCAGGATCTGAATATCTTGAAGGGGTACTTGGCATCCATATACTGCTTTTCTTATCTATAATTGCATAATGTTCACGAGTTAGTTTGTTCTTTGGGCTCTTTTTTATCCAAACGCCAAAATGTTGTATTTTGTCTTGCTTATCCATTTTTATCAACCCGCTGTCTGTTTGAGTTTATGCGTACCCATCATATTCCCACAAGCTCAGTTTTCCATCAACAGGAATTTGGCTTGTCTTTTCTACATTTTCCATTTTGAAACCGTATCCATTCCAATCGGCGTCTTCTGTGGTCCCTTGATAAACCAGGAAATTCTTCTCGCGAAGAGTGCTCTTCATCGCATCATCAATCTCAACGCAGTCTGCCAAGGTAGCCTTTGCAATAATGCATCCAGACGGATATTCGAGATTCAGATGTGCGAATCTCTTCATTGCGTCTTTGTCTACGCCCTTGCCGGCATGGATCAAGATGTCTCCACGATACTTCGTCTTCCACGTGCGGAACTCGTATTCTTTCAGGCCCTCGGCAATCAGCGTCGCATAAGGCTGTTTGATTGTAATTGCCTTCACAAAAACACCTCCCGAATAGCATCACCAATGATTTCTGCTGTTATAAACGTTGTTCACAGCCTCAACGTAGCATACAAAAGATGGGTGATCGTGGTCATTCTCAGATAAGTAACGGTTTTTAATTCTGAGATATTGCTCCCTCACCAGTTCCCACTTGCCACACTTTTTGATGTGATCTGCCTTTTCCTTCAGTTTCTTAGAATGCGGTGCCATATTCCAAAAATAACTGCCATTGAGGGCCCAACTTTTTTTATCGTGAATAAGTCTATGGTAATTATCCTTCTCGTCTCTGCAGGTAATGCACACATCAATGGTGAACTCTGTATCGTTTCCGCTTGTGAACTGGATCCGCTTGGATGTAAGAGATGATGTTGAATCCTCACAGTCACGCAATTGATGTTCGTTAAGTGCCTTGTTGAAGGACTTCCTTGCGCATTCCTTAAGGTATCGACAATCATCATAGTCTTCACAGCGAACAATCTCTAAATTGTAATCCAAATCCACTGGATTGCTTTCATTCTGAAGAATTAGATTTCTTGCTCCGCTGCCTACCAAATAAAAGCTCGCACCTATGTCATGATCTTCTTTAAGATAATGGCATAGACGTTGCATGATCTCGCCTGACAGCCTACGCATCTTGCTCAGAAATTCTTTGTCATCTAAATAGTGATACATACTTTTCTCCCTTCGTACCCAAACCACCCATTTAGATTTGAAACCTAAATCG
>JBGVPJ010000062.1:0-6100 GCA_045126955.1 Faecousia sp. | reverse complement strand
CCCCCGGAGGGTAGCTTGGTGCCGCTGGAAACAGCGGGTGATATTTGTCAGAGGATGCAGGGCCTGAGTCTCCGAAATGTGGGTATAAAATTGGTGAATTCCAAGGGAAAAGTACTGTATAAGGACTTTGGTGAATTGCTTTTTACCCACTTCGGTGTTTCGGGACCTACAGCACTTAGCGCCAGCGCCCATTTAAAAGGGGACGGGTGCCGGTTGCTGCTTGATTTAAAACCTGCGCTTGATGAAAATAAACTCAATGACCGGATTCTTCGGGATTTGGAAACTTATAAAAACCGCACCATGGAAAATGCCATGACGGATTTACTTCCTCGTTCTATGATTCCAATCGTTTTGGAGCTTTTATCAATTTCGCCGGATCTGCAAGCCAATTCCCTAACCAAACAGCAACGCAGAAGTATTGTTGAGCTACTGAAATCTTTTCCATTGGAAATTATCGGGAAACGTCCTGTTGCAGAGGCAATTATCACCTCCGGCGGTGTGAAGGTGTCGGAAATCGATCCCAAAACCATGGAATCAAAATTGATAAAGGGTTTGTATTTTGCCGGGGAGATTATTGACTGCGATGCCTATACCGGCGGCTTTAATCTGCAGATTGCCTGGTCTACAGGTTTTGCCGCGGGAATGTCTGCAAAAACTGTGATTGACAAATAATAACTCATGTAATAAAATATGCGAAGAACCTAGTGAATACCTTAAATGGAGGGATATAAATATGTACGAAAAACTCGTTTCCTATGCAAGTAAGCAGTTGGATTTGAACCCGGATGATATCACTCCGGCCAGCACTTTTGAAAGCCTCGGCATTGACTCTCTTGATATTGTTGAAATGATTATGGATTTGGAGTCTGAGCTGGGCGTTGAGCTGGAAATGGAAGACCAGAAGATTACCAATTTCCAGGAATTGGCTGATTTCATTGAGTCTAAGCTGAACTAAAAAATTGTATACCCTTGTTATGGCAGGCCGGCTTGTAACAAGGTCGCACTAGTCGGGGAGTTAGCGGTGCCCTATGCCTGCAACCCGCTACAGCAGGGATGAATTCCCACACCCGGGCTTGTCCCAGTGCCGTCCGGACCGTGTAAGTGGCGTTGAAGGAACGGTCCTGCGCAACAGAATCCCGTGAACCATGTCAGGTGGGGAACCAAGCAGCATTAAGCGGATCGTTCTGTGTGCCGCGGGGTTGCCGTTCCCGAGTTGGCTGCATGGATACCGGGCATTGGGCATGTTCAAATGTGGGTGTGCGATCTTGTTATGAGCCGGCTTTTTTGGAGGTTATTATGTATCAGGCGCTGTATCGAAAATATAGACCTCAGACCTTTGACGATGTGGTTGGACAGATGGCGGTAACACAAACACTGAAAACCCAACTGCAAAGTGGACGTTTGAGCCATGCCTACCTGTTCACCGGCTCCCGGGGAACGGGCAAAACCAGTAGCGCCAAAATTTTGGCAAAAGCAGTCAACTGTGAGAATCTACAGGACGGAAATCCCTGTAATCAATGCAAATCCTGTTTGGCAATTGATTCCGGTGCCTGCATGGATGTGCTGGAAATCGATGCCGCCTCCAACAACGGCGTGGACAATGTCCGGGACTTGCGTGACGATGCCATTTACACCCCCTCACAGGTTAAAATGCGTGTGTACATCATTGATGAGGTGCATATGCTGTCCATTTCCGCATTTAACGCCCTGCTGAAAATTATTGAAGAACCTCCGGAGCATTTGCTGTTTATCTTGGCAACCACGGAGCTTCACAAGGTACCGGCGACTATTCTGTCACGGTGTCAGCGGTTTGCCTTCCGGCGCATCAGCCAAGAGGATATCGCAGCACGGCTGCAGTATGTAGCATATCAAGAGAATATTGAGCTTGATGATGCCGCTTCACGGGTGCTTGCACGCCTTGCCGATGGTGGTATGCGCGATGGTCTTAGTCTGCTTGATCAGTGTGCCTCAGCAACTACCGGTGAGCTCACAGCGGAAAAGGTTTATGCCTGCTTGGGTATTGCCGGCGTTCAAGAGTGCGGCAAGCTGATGGCATGCATTGCTGATCACAACACTGGCGGAGCGCTGGCTCTTTTGAATCGTTTCTATGCCGAGGGTAAGGACATGGGTGCGCTTTTGGATGAGCTTGCCTGTCTTACTCGTGATTTTATGGTGATGCAGTCTGCTCCCCGGGAGGCAATCGGAATGCTTTCCGGTGTTGCTTCTGATGATGAAGTTAAGAGCCTGTCTGCTCGGTTTACCGCTGGGGAGCTGGTACGCATGATGGAGCTGATTCAAAAGACTGCGGCAGGTTTTATCAGAAGCGCCAGCCGCCGGGTGGATGCAGAGTTGTGCGTTGTCAATCTTTGTCAGCCGGAGCTACAAATGGATGCGGAAAGCTTAAATGCGCGATTAACTCGGTTGGAAGACCAAATCAAAAGTGGCAGCTTTACCGTGCAGAAGTCAGCTAATACAAAGCAAGAGGAAGTTGATGACCGTCCGCCTATGCCCGATGATATGGATGCACCGCCTGTATTTGGGGAGTCTGTAGTACAGGAGGCAGATGAAACACCGGCTATTTTTTGGACAGAGATCTGCGCTCAGGTACGCATGGAGCTGAAGCCACCGGTTTCCGGCTTCTTTGCACCCAATGGTCCTGTGAAGGGCACTGTAAAAGACGAGACGTTTGTGCTTATGTGTGCCAATACATTTGTCAAGGATGTTGTGGATAAGCCCGAGGTGCTGGAATTGATCACTCGAAAAGTTTCTGCAAAGCTGGGACATCCTGTACGGGTTGTAGTGACTGACAAAACCAATACCAAGGGTAATCAAATGGAACAGCTGCTGCAATTTGGCAGAGCACATTCTAATGTAATTAATATTAAATAGAATTAAGGAGCGTTATATAATGGCAAAAGGTGGATTTAGAGGTATGCCCGGCGGTATGAACCAGGCAGCTATGATAAAGCAGGCACAGAAGATGCAGATGGAAATGCAGCGCATGCAGGAAGAGATGGAAAACAAGACCTATACGGCAGCTGCCGGCGGTGGCATGGTCAAGGCCTCTGTGAACGGTAAGCATGAGGTGGTTTCCTTAGAGATTAACCCCGAGGCTGTAGATCCGGACGATGTGGAAATGCTGCAGGATATGGTCATTGCCGCTGTGAATGAGGCAATGCGTACCGCTGATGTGGATGCAGCCAATAATATGTCTAGACTCACGGGCGGCCTTAATTTGGGCGGTCTGTTCTAAGGAGGCACTATGCAGTATTTTCCTGCAGCTCTGCAGGACCTGGCTGACCAGTTTGCCCGGCTTCCCGGCATAGGTGGAAAGACCGCCCAGCGGCTTGCATTCTATGTATTGGGCTTGCCGCTTGACGAGGCTCAGGCTTTTGCGGATGCCATTTTGGAAGCGAAACGCACAGTCCATACCTGTCCGGTATGTCAAAATCTGACGGACCGGGAGATTTGCCCGATTTGTGACGATGATACCCGTAACCGCAGCCTTATCTGTGTAGTCGCGGAGCCGAAGGATGTAATTGCCATGGAGCGCAGCCGGGAGTTTAACGGTGTGTACCATGTGCTCCACGGCGTGATTTCTCCCCTAAACCATGTGACGCAGGATGACATCCGCATTAAGGAGCTGCTGCATCGTGTGGCGTCCGGGGAGGTTAGGGAAGTGATTATGGCCACAAATCCGGATACGGAGGGTGAAGCCACTGCCATGTACATCTCCCGCCTTCTGCGGCCTATGGAGGTCAAGGTGACACGGCTTGCTTACGGCGTGCCGGTTGGCAGCCAGTTGGAATATGCAGACGAAGTTACATTATCCCGTGCGCTGGAAGGCAGACAGGAAATATAAAATGCTCCCGGAAAAGGTAAAGTAGTTTATAGTTGGTCGCTTCAAAATTTCACATACCACCAGTTCTGTTCTAAACAGGACTGGTGGTTTTAATTTTATTTCTCTTCTGCATATTGCTTTTGTACAAGCATAGGATTAAGCAGGAGTGATGCAAATGAGATGTGCTTGGCAAGCGTACTTAAATCTCCTACCGCACTGGATGCGTCGGGAGGTAGACGAGCAGGGGAGAGAGAGTCTGCAGGAACTGCGGGTGCGAATGGGCCGCCCTCCAGAACTACTGTTTCAGCATAGAAGTCTTAAACTTAACCGACAGGCCACCAAAGAGGACATCGTATTTATTATCAATACCGCTTCGGAATATTCACCATGGGCAGCAGGAACGGTTGCACAGGGCTTTTTGACCGCACAAGGCGGCCATCGAATTGGAATATGCGGCATCAGTACTGTGCAAAACGGGAAAATAAGCGGTATTTCTCAGCCAAATTCTCTGTGTATTCGTGTAGCTAGAGATTTTTTAGACATTGCAAAGCCTGCGGCGCATATAGAAGAATCCGTCTTAATCATAGGTCCGCCTGGCAGTGGAAAAACCACGCTTCTTCGTGATTTGATTCGCAACAAATCAAATTCCGGACAGGGGAGCGTAGCGGTGGTGGACGAGCGGGAGGAACTGTTCCCGCTGTTTAAAGGACAGGCCTGTTTTGAAGGCGGTGAAAGGACAGATGTTTTAAGTGGCTGCCCAAAGGCGGCCGGAATCGAGGCTGTACTAAGGAGTATGAATCCGAAGTGGATTGCCGTGGATGAAATCACTGCGCAGTTAGACAGTGAAGCACTGCTTCATGCAGGCTGGTGCGGTGTTAAACTGTTGGCAACCGCCCATGCAGGCTCTATCCATGACTTAAAAACACGGCCTCTCTACCGGACGCTGATTGAAAATCAATTGTTTTCAACAATATTAATTTTACACAGGGATAAGTCCTGGACAATGGAAAGGATCTAACTATGATATTGAAAATTTTGGGTGTTATTCTTGTGATTGCCGGTTGCGGTGGTGTCGGATTTAGAATCGCGGCAAATTACAGGCAGGAGGAAAAATCACTTCGTCAGCTCATTGGCATTTTAGACTTCATGGAGTGTGAGCTTCAGTACCGGCTGACACCACTGCCTGAGTTGTGCAGACAGACTGCAATAGAGTTTTCTGCCATGCCCGGAAAGGTATTTCATGTACTGGCACTGGAAATGGAGGCACAGGTTTTGCCCAATATGGAGCGTTGTATGGCGGCCACATTGGAGAAAATGCATGACATTCCCACCATAACTCGCAACGGTCTGTCACTGTTAGGAAAATCCATCGGTCGATTTGATTTGGACGGTCAGCTAAAGGGATTGGAGGCTGTTCGGCAAGACTGCAGGCGGAATTTGGAGTCACTGTGCAATAACCGGGATAGCCGCCTTAGAAGCTATCAAACGCTCGGCCTTTGCGCAGGAGCTGCGCTGGCGATACTGTTTATTTAATATGGAAATTGATTTGATATTTAAAATTGCCGCCATCGGTATCATTGTATCCATTTTAAACCAGGTGCTTTCCCGCTCCGGCAGAGAGGAACAGGCAACAATGACCACTCTGACAGGGCTTGTAGTAGTTTTAATGATGGTAGCACAGAAAATTTCGGATTTATTTGACCTTGTAAAGCGACTGTTTGATTTGTGATGGGAGTATTTTTAAAGGCAGTTGCCGGAATATTAACGGCACTTATTTTATGGCTAAGCTTAGACAAGCACGGAAAGGACTTTTCAATATTGTTGACGCTGGCTGTCTGCGCCATGATTATCACGGTTGCAATGTCCTTCTTACAGCCTGTGGTGGATTTTATTAACAAAATTCAAGCAATCGGCAATTTGGATAATGATTTACTTGCGGTTATTTTAAAGGTTGTAGGTATTGGTTTAATTGCAGAAATCAGTACATTGATTTGCAAGGATGCCGGGAATGAATCTATGGGAAAAGCGCTGCAGATTTTGGCCTCTGTGGTGATCGTTTGGATGTCCATTCCTGTGTTTGAGAAGCTATTATCACTTCTTGATAACCTATTGGGGACAACATGAAAAAATTGATTATATTACTATTGCTGATTTGTTGCACATTGCTTCCGGTATCGGCAATGGAGTTTACGGCGCCAACAGCTCCGGAATCTGCGCAACCTTTCATGCCGGAGGACAGAGAAACCTTTTCTGAAGGAT
>JBGVPJ010000061.1:0-7479 GCA_045126955.1 Faecousia sp. | reverse complement strand
TATTCATAAGACTCTTCAATTTTATCATGGCAAGGATTAGGTGTCAAGAGAAGGCATTTGTTTCTTCTATTATTAACACGAAAAAAGCGGTTTCATACAAAAATTTTGTATAACTTGTTCGACAGAAATCAACTCAGCTTTTTCTTAGCCTCGCAGTAGATGCAGCGGTAGATTCCGTGCTCTGCATCAACCAGCTTAAACCTATGGGGAAGCTCTTGCTCCGTGGAGGAAATGCACCGAGGATTGTCACAAACAAGGCGGCTGTCCACAACCGTTTTGACAGATTCCATCTGCTTACCCTCCCCCGCTTCCTTCAACAGCTTCAGAATCAGCGCCATACGCATGTATTTGCCGTTGAGGGCTTGGCGGAAGTAGGCCGCTCTGGGATCTTCATCCACCTTGACGCTGATTTCGTTGACTCTGGGCAGTGGGTGCAATACACGCATAGTGCTCTTAGCAGCAAACATCTTCTCAGGTGTGAGAATGTAGCTATCCTTTAAACGCTCATACTCGTCGAAGCTGTCAAACCGCTCCCGCTGAATACGGGTCATGTACAGTACATCCAGCTGCGGGATTGCATCTTCCAGCGAGGTAGTTTCCACGTATTCCATGCCGTACTTATCCAGTACCTCATATTTCACATACTTGGGCAAGCGCAACTCCTCCGGGGAAATGAGAATGATTTTAATATTCTCATAGCGACCCAATGCAGAGATAAGCGAATGGACCGTTCTGCCGTATTTAAGATCGCCGCAGAAGCCAACGGTCAAATTGTTCAGACGGCCGTTCTCGCGATAAATCGTCAGCAAATCCGCGAGGGTTTGGGTGGGGTGGCAGTGACCGCCGTCACCGGCATTGATAACGGGAATTGTAGCATTAACGGAGGCCACATAGGGTGCACCCTCCTTGGGGTGACGAATGGCCATAATGTCTGCATAGCAGGAGAGAATCTTGGCGGTGTCTGCCATACTCTCACCCTTACTGGCAGAAGAGGAGCTGGCCTCACTAAAGCCAATCACATTACCGCCAAGCTCATACATAGCAGCTTCAAAGCTGAGTCGTGTACGGGTGGAGGGCTCAAAAAACAGAGTTGCCAGCTTTTTGCCACGGCAGGCATCGGCGTACTTTCCGGGGTTTTCGCTGATATCGCAGGCAGTTTCCAGCAGCTGTTGGATTTCCTCCACGGAAAAATCAATAATATCAATCAAATTTCTCATTATTTTGCTCCGTTCACAGACAAATAGTTTTTAATTCTCGTGACATTTTCATTGTTGGCAGGGTCTTCTTCCAGATACTCGATAATGTCGTACACATCCACAACGGAATACACAGGGAAGCCAAATTCTTCCTCAATCTCCACCATGGCTCCCTTTTCTCCCTTGCCCTTTTCCTTTCTGTCAACCATGACGAAGGTAGCGGCGACCTTCACGCCCTCTAAGGCGGACAGGATGGCCATACTCTCACGGATGGCGGTACCGGCAGTAATCACATCTTCCACAATGACCACTTCCTCACCTGCCTGTGGCACATAACCCACAAACACGCCGCCCTCGCCGTGGTCCTTGACCTCCTTGCGATTGAAGAAGAAGGGTACATTGAGGCCTTCCTTACTAAGGGCAACGGCGGCGGATACCGCTATGGAAATACCCTTGTAGGCAGGACCGTACAGAACCGTGGGTTTCTTACCTACCTTTTCAAAATAGGCTTTGGCATAAAACTCGCCCAGCTTAGCAATCTCCTCACCGGTCTTAATCATACCGGCATTAATGAAATAGGGTATTTTTCTTCCGCTTTTGGCGGTAAAATCACCGAATTTCAGTACACCTGCACCCTGTAGGAATTGAATAAATTCTCTTTTATAGCTTTCCATACTATCTCTCCTTAATCGCAGAATTCCGCTAAACAGCGCTCATAGGCGGCAACGGGGTCAGCAGCGGCGGTGATGGGACGACCCACGACAATGTAGTCGGAGCCGATTGCCTTGGCCTGTGCAGGGGTCATAACACGTTTTTGATCACCCACATCCCCGTCGGCAAACCGCACACCGGGTGTTACCGTCAAAAATTGCTTGCCGCAGGTGTCATGCACCTTGCCGGCTTCCAAGGGGGAGCAGACAATGCCGTCAAGCCCGGCCTGCTCAGCACACTTGGCATAGTGCATTACCACTTCATCTATAGGCGCATGAATCATCAGGTCATTTTCCATGCTCTCCTGATCGGTAGAGGTGAGCTGGGTGACCGCAATCAGCAGAGGCCTCGTTCCGTCCTCTCGAGTCAGTCCCTCCAAGGCAGCACGCATCATGTTCTTAGTGCCGGCGGCATGGAGATTTGTGATATCCACATCCAAATTCCGCAGAACTGCCATGGCCTTTTTTACGGTATTAGGAATGTCATGGAGCTTCAAATCCAAAAAAATCTTATGTCCGCGGGCCTTAATTTCCCGTACAATAGCAGGACCCTCCGCATAGTAAAGCTCCATACCGATTTTTACAAAGGGTTTCCGGCCGGTAAACTGATCCAAAAACGCAAAGGTCTGCTCCGCACTTGCAAAATCGCAAGCTACAATTACATCCTTACCCATTACTTTACCCCTCCTATGATTTCATCTAAGGTGTTAATTCCATACTTATCCATCACTGCCGGAAGCTCCGCAATAATATCCCGACAGACACAGGGATTGACTAGGTTGGCGGCACCCACCTCAACAGCGGTTGCACCGGCCAGCATCATCTCAAGCACATCCTCGGCGGAGGACACACCACCCATACCTACCACGGGAATCTTTACCGCATGGGCCACTTGGTAGACCATACGAAGCGCCACCGGGAAGATGGCAGACCCGGAAAAGCCGCCCATCGTGTTTGCAATCACCGGCTTGCGTGTTTTCAGGTCAATCCGCATACCCAGCAAGGTATTAATAAGACTGATGCCGTCAGCTCCCGCACCCTCGCAGGCCTTAGCTATGGACACAATGTCCGTCACATTGGGAGAGAGCTTCACCAGCACCGGCTTGGTGGTCACCTTTTTCACCGCTGCGGTCACTTCGGCCGCCGCTTTGGGGTCAGTGCCAAAGCTCATACCGCCACCGTGGACGTTGGGACAGCTTACATTCACTTCCAGCCAGCCTACCTGCGCTTCTTTGTCCAGTTTTTCGCAGGTATAGGCGTAATCCTCCACGGAGAAGCCGCTGATGTTGGCCATCACAGGCTTGTGGAAACATTCTTTTAATTTAGGCAGTTCCTCTGCAATCACCTTTTCCACACCGGGATTCTGCAGTCCAACCGCATTGATCATACCGGCAGTGCACTCTGCAATCCGGGGTGTGGGATTGCCGAACCTGGGTTCCCTGGTAGTCCCCTTAAAGGAGAAGGTGCCCAGGCAGTTGATATCGTAAATTTCTGCATATTCATAGCCGTAGCCGAAGGTTCCGGAAGCCGGAATCACCGGATTATCAAGAGGAATCCCGCAGAGCTTGACACTTAATCTTCCCATAAGATTTCCTCCTTTTTCATCACAGGACCTTCCTTGCAGATGCGCTTATAGCCTGTGAGGGTCTTGCAGGAGCAGCCCATGCAGGCGCCGAATCCGCAGCCCATACGCTTTTCAAAACTCATCTGGCCGGAAGTTACACTCGCCTTATAGACAGCCTTTAGCATAGGCTCGGGACCACAGGTGTAAAAATATGTATAATCCGTATTTTTCAGCGCATCGGTGACAAAACCTTTTGTTCCATAGCTTCCGTCAACCGTGGTGACGGTCACGGAGCATCCGAGCTTTCGAAACTCCTCTTCAAAGAAAATCTCAGATTTTGTGTTAAATCCAAGAATTACGGAAACTTCTTTTCCTTGAGAATGAAGCTCCTTGGCAAGTAAATACATGGGTGGGACACCTACACCGCCGCCCAGCAGGACAGGTTTTTCACCGGACAAAGACAGATCGTAGCCGTTACCCAAACCTGTCAGTACATCCAAGGTTTCACCCGTCTGCATACGGGACATCTGCTCCGTACCCTTGCCCACCGCCTTATAGATGATGGTAAGAGCACCGTCTTCCAAATCGCATACGGAAATAGGCCGGCGCAGGTACAGTCCCTCCAACTTGATATTCACAAACTGTCCGGGGGCTGTGATCGCAGATACATCCCCAGCCAGAACCATTTTGAAAACAGACTCTGTCAGGGCTGTATTCTCTTTGACTTTAAAACTTCCCTGTTTCATAGTCTCTCCTTAGGCATCAATGGTAGAAATTGTGAGAGTAGTTTCTTCCAACACGTCCAGCAGAACCCGCACGGTATCCAGTGCTGTAAACAGAGATACATTGTGTTCGGTGGCAATCTGACGAATTTGGACGCCATCGTCACCGGTGCTACCGGGGTCTTTAGTGTTGATTACATAAGCGATATGGCCTTGGCGCAGGGCGTTGGGAATCTCATCACTGCCCTCACCGATCTTGCCCAGCATGTGGGTGCGGATGCCGTTGGCTTTCAGGAATTTGGCCGTACCGGAGGTTGCTTCAATGTTAAAGCCCAATTGATAGAACCGACGCATGAGGGGCAGCGCCTCCTCTTTGTCCTTATCTGCAATGGTGGCAAGCACCGTGCCGTAGTTCTGCAAATGCATGCCGGAGGCTTGCAGTGCCTTATAAAGGGCGCGGTTCATGGTACTGTCATAGCCGATGGCCTCACCGGTGGACTTCATCTCCGGGGACAAATAAGCATCCAGACCGCGGATTTTATTAAAGGAGAACACAGGCGCCTTTACATACCAACGCTTCTTCTCCTCGGGATAGATGTCAAAAATGCCCTGTTCCTTAAGCGTCTTACCCAAAATAACCTCGGTGGCAATATCGGCCAAGGAATAGCCGGTTGCCTTAGATAGAAACGGAACCGTCCGGGAGGAACGGGGATTCACCTCGATGATGAACACATTGTCGTTTTTATCCACGATAAACTGGATATTGAACAGGCCTACAATGCCAATGCCCAAACCAAGCTTTTTGGCATACTGCAGGATAATACCTTTAACCTTGTCGGAAATGGAGAAGGTGGGATAGACGCTCACAGAGTCACCGGAGTGGACACCGGTGCGCTCTACCAGCTCCATAATACCGGGAACAAATACATTGTAACCGTCACAGATGGCATCAATCTCCACCTCACGGCCTTCGATGTACTTGTCAACCAGCACAGGCTTATCCTCATCGATTTCCACAGCAGTCTTCAAATAATGACGTAGCTGTGCCTCATTTGCGACAATCTGCATAGCCCGTCCGCCAAGCACAAAGGAAGGGCGCACCAGTACGGGATAGCCAATCCGTTCAGCGGCGGCGATGCCGTCCTCTATTTTGGTGACCGCTTTTCCGGTGGGTTGGGGAATTTGCAGTTCAGACAGAAGTTTTTCAAAAGCATCCCGGTTCTCTGCCTTGTCGATGGCGGCACAGTCGGTGCCGATAATTTTCACACCGCGGTCAGCCAAGGGTTGGGCAAGGTTAATGGCCGTCTGCCCACCCAGTGAAGCAATCACACCATCCGGCTTTTCAAAGTCGATGATATTCATCACATCCTCTACGGTGAGCGGCTCAAAGTACAGCTTGTCGGCGGTGGTGTAGTCGGTAGATACCGTTTCCGGATTGTTGTTAATGATAATGGCCTCGTAGCCGGCTTTTTTGATGGTCATCACCGCATGGACTGTGGAGTAGTCGAATTCCACGCCCTGTCCGATACGGATAGGACCGGCACCCAGCACCACAATTTTCTTTCTATTGGTGAGAATAGAGGTATTTTCTCCCGTGTAAGAAGAGTAGAAGTAAGGGATATAGGCACCGGTATGGCAGGTGTCTACCATGCGGTATACAGGGTACAGTCCCTCCGCCTTACGAAGGTTATAAACCTCCACTTCCTTACAACCCCACAACTTGGCGATAAATTTATCTCCAAAGCCCATCTTCTTAGCTTTTTTCAAGGTTTCCAAGTCGCCGGGATTTGCCTTGACAATCACTTCAAAATCTACAATCCGCTTGATTGCTTCCAGGAAGAATGCTGTGATTTTAGTAATCTCATGAAGTTTAGCCACCGTTTCACCCCGACGCAACAGCTCGGCAACGGCAAAGATATTGTCATCATGGAATATCTCTAAATAGCGGAGCATATCGGCAGTTTCCATGTGGTCAAACTTGGTCATGTGGAAGTGGCACACGCCGATTTCCAAAGAGCGCACGCCCTTCAAAAGGCACTCCTCCAATGTGGAGCCGATGCCCATAATCTCACCGGTGGCCTTCATTTGCGTTCCCAGTATATTGGCTGCGGAGGTAAATTTATCGAAGGGGAACCTGGGCAGCTTGGCGATCGTATAATCCAAACGGGGCTCAAAGGCTGCGTTGGTGTTGGCGATGGCAATTTCCTCCAAACGCATACCCACAGCAATCTTTGCAGTGACCCGGGCAATGGGGTATCCGGAAGCCTTGGAGGCAAGAGCCGATGAACGGGATACTCTGGGGTTTACTTCAATAAGGAAATACTCGGATGTCTCCGGATGCAGGGCAAACTGCACATTGCAGCCACCTTCGATTTTTAATTCACGAATCAGCCGAATAGCAGAATCGTTTAGCATTTTCTCGTCTTTTTTAGACAAGGTCATAATGGGAGCAACCACAAGGCTGTCACCGGTGTGGACACCAACAGGATCGATATTTTCCATGCCACAGATAGTGATAGCATGGTCATCGGAGTCACGCATAACTTCGAACTCAATCTCCTTGTAGCCCTTGACAGACTTTTCAACCAACACCTGATGTACGGGTGACAGTTTAAATGCGTTCAAACCGACCTCTACCAATTCCTCCTCAGAATAGGCAAAGCCGCCGCCGGTTCCACCCAATGTAAATGCAGGCCGCAACACAACAGGATATCCAATCCGCAGGGCTGCCTGCTTGGCCTCCTCGATGGAGTAAGTAATTTCAGAAGGGATAACCGGCTCACCGATAGATTCGCAAAGCTGTTTAAACAGTTCTCTGTCCTCTGCCCGTTCAATAGATGCGCTGGAGGTACCCAACAACTGTACACGGCATTCCTTTAAAATACCCTTTTTCTCCAGCTGCATAGCAAGATTCAGTCCTGTTTGACCGCCAATACCGGGAACGATGGCATCAGGACGCTCATAGCGGATAATCTTTGCAATATATTCAAGGGTCAACGGCTCCATATAGACTTTATCCGCAATGACTGTATCAGTCATGATTGTGGCAGGGTTCGAGTTGCAAAGGACAACCTCATAGCCCTCCTCCTTCAGTGCCAGGCAGGCCTGTGTGCCGGCATAGTCAAATTCCGCCGCCTGTCCAATTACAATTGGGCCGGAGCCGATAATCAGTATTTTTTTCAGATCTGTTCTTTTAGCCATCTTTCGTTCCTCCATTTAAGACTTCTTATAGACTGCTTTTCCGTCGCAGACGGTAAGCAAGCATTCACCTTTCAGTTTCCAGCCGG
>JBGVPJ010000060.1:0-2243 GCA_045126955.1 Faecousia sp. | reverse complement strand
CAACAGGCGGTGTTGAAATTGGGCTGCCCTGTTCTTCATGGCTATATTATAATATATCGGGGACGATATATCAAGGCGGAGTAATAACCAAATATATTGTCCCCGATATGTGCAATGTGTATATTGTACCCAATAGTATAATGTGCTATAATACATCAAAAGGAGGTATTCGAAATGGCAGTATCAAAAGCACAGCAGCGAGCAGTATCAAAGTACATGAAAGAAAACTACGATGAGATTAAGGTTCGTATTGCTAAAGGTGAAAAAGAGGTTATCAAAACCCATGCAGAGGCTCACAACGAGTCTGTAAACGCATTTATCAACCGGGCAATACAGGAAACCATGGAACGGGATAATCCTACCACAGAGGAGGTCTGAGCCATGGAAAAGGATTTTCGTTTTCTGATTTACCGCTCTGCGGAGGAAGATGTTTCCATTGATGCGGTAGTGAAAGATGAAACAATTTGGCTTACCCAAAAAGGTATGGCTGAGTTGTTTGATGTAGATAAGTCTACGATCAGCAGGCATCTAAAGAACATCTTCCAGGAGGGTGAACTTAACGAAGAAGTGGTTATTGCAAAAATTGCAACAACCACTCCCCACGGTGCAATGGCCGATAAAACGCAGACAAAGGATTCGCAGTTCTATAACCTGGATGCAATCATTTCTGTAGGCTACCGTGTCAACTCCCGCCGGGCAACCCATTTCCGCATCTGGGCAACTGGGGTTCTGAAGGAATACATGATCAAGGGCTTTGCCCTGGATGATGAACGACTGAAGCAGGGCAAAACCGCCTTTGGTAAGGACTATTTCCGGGAATTGCTGGAGAGGGTCCGTTCGATCCGAGCCAGTGAGCGCCGTATCTGGCAACAGGTCACAGATATTTTTGCAGAGTGCAGTATTGACTATGACCCCAATGCACCTATCACTCAAGCGTTTTACGCTATGGTGCAAAATAAATTCCACTACGCCATTACCGGGCAAACTGCTGCCGAAATTGTCCACTCTCATGCAGATCACACAAAAGAAAATATGGGTCTTACAACCTGGAAAAATGCTCCAGACGGGCGGATTCTAAAAACGGATGTAACTATTGCCAAGAACTATCTGGAGGAAAAGCAGATCCGACAGTTAGAGCGTACTGTGACAGGTTATTTTGACTATATCGAAGATCTGATCGAACGCGAAAATACATTCACCATGGAGCAGTTTGCAGCCAGTATTAACAAATTCCTTTCTTTCCGGGAATACAGAATTCTGGAAGGCAAGGGCAAGGTATCGAAGAAAGCCGCAAAGGAAAAAGCTGAAGCCGAATACGATGTGTTCAACAAAACACAGCGCATCACATCCGATTTTGATCGGGAGGTCAAGAAACTTTTGGAAGGTCAGAAATAAGTGCAATGGGAGCTGTCCTCTGTGGCAGCTCCTGTTTTTCTATTTATCCCCGATGTGTTTACCCGTCTGATAATTTCGCCACTCTGAGAGCCGCCACAGGCCCCGGGGGTATATTTCGGGATTTCAAAAAATCCGCCACAGATTCCTGGTATAGCGTGGCCTACACTCCCACCAAAAGGCAATTTGATTCCAGGAGACGAAATCAGAGGGCTGTCACCGGTGCTGCAGATCCTCACCGTGCGGCGGCCATGAACGACAAAAACGGCGGCTCGGTTCTAAATGAACTTTGCCGCCGTGTTTCACTTCCAGCCTTTGAAAATATCATCACGGGCTTTACTGACTGTCTTCTTCAATTCCTTCTCGATCTGGGCTTGTACCGCTTTTTCTGTGGCGGCCTACTCTCTTTTCTCCTCCCATTGCTTCCGCATTGTGCGGTGCATGGCTTCCATGATCTGCTCCGGTGTGTAGCTGTCCAGGTACATGTATGGGTAGTAGTCGGGAAGGTTCTTGTGGTAGTTGTCTAATAGCATTTTGATTACCTCTTTCTTCTGGATTCTTTTATGCGGGCTCTGCCCGCCAGAGGAATAAATCTAATAGCAGCGCAGCTGCGTATTTGATTTATTCCGATAGGGGGTGTGGGGCGCAGCCCCATGGGGATTCTTAAGGGGAACTCCTTAAGCATAGCTCGCCTTTGTTTTGCCCCTCCATTGATAATCAAAAATGTTCCTATACGAAAATCCTGTTTTGCCCAAAATTCTGCCGGAGTCTATTTTTGTTATGGTTTTGTTCGCCTTTTGTTAGCTTTCTTCCATGCCTCCAGCCTTCGAGTTTCTACCGTTGGATTCCAA
>JBGVPJ010000059.1:0-5412 GCA_045126955.1 Faecousia sp. | reverse complement strand
TTTGAACTCCACCCCGGTGAGGTGCTTGCCATTGTAGGTGAATCCGGCTGCGGAAAGAGTATGCTCTGCAAGTCCATTATGAAGCTGCTGCCCAAGTCTGCTAAAATTGAAGGTGGCAAGATCATTGTAAACGGTGTAGACATTACAAACTACTCTGAAAAGGATATGCGAAAGCTTCGTGGTAAGCTGTTCTCCTTTGTTTTCCAGGATCCTATGACAGCACTGAACCCGACCATTTCCATCGGTAAGCAGATTGCGGAGGCAATTTTGATCCACGAGCCGAGACTTCCCAAGGAAGAAGTCTACAACCGGGTCATTAAACTCATGGAACTGGTGGGCATTCAGCACCCCCACCAGCGCTATAAGCTGTATCCATATAACTTCTCCGGCGGTATGCGCCAGAGAAGTGTGATGGCCATCGCATTGGCATCCAATCCTAAAATTCTGCTGGCAGACGAGCCTACCACCGCTTTGGACGTAACCATTCAAGCCCAGATTCTGGATCTGCTGAAAGAGATCCAGGTAAAACTGGGAACGGCCACCATTCTGGTTTCTCATGACTTGGGTGTGGTTGCCCGTGCTGCTGACCGGGTGGCAATTATGTATGCCGGTAAGATCGTGGAGATTGGTACAGCCGAGGAAGTGTACTACGATCCTCGCCATCCTTATACTTGGGGTCTTATGCAGGCTCTGCCTGCCTTGAACAAGGGTAAGGATGAACTGAAGACCATCCCCGGCATGCCGCCTACGCTGATCAATCCTCCCAAGGGCGATGCTTTTGCCTGCCGCAACGAGTATGCCTTGGAGATTGACTATCACGAGCAGCCGCCCATGTTCAAAATTACTGACACCCATTATGCAGCTACTTGGCTGTTAGATTCCAGAGCGCCGAAGGTAGACGCACCGATTGGAGGGAAGGCAAATGTCTGAAATACTCCTTAATATTCAGAACCTTTCCCATGTGTTTAAGCTGAGCAAGCATGTAGCCATTAAGGCGGTAGATGATGTATCCTTCAAAATCAAAAAGGGTGAGATTTTTGGCTTGGTTGGTGAATCTGGCTCCGGTAAGTCCACCGTGGCTCGGTGCATTATGAACATCTATAAGCCTACTGCAGGCAAAATTGTATATCAAGGCGTCGATATTTGCCACAACAAAGCATTCCGTAAGCATCACAAGATGCTGCAAGCAAGTCGTCAGATTATCTTCCAGGACTCTACTTCCAGCCTGAATCAGCGCATGACGGTGGCGGATATTATTGCGGAACCTATGTCCATCCATCGCATCAAGCCTCCCAGAGGCAGCTTGCGGGCAGAAGCGGAATTCCAGCTACATTATGTGGGTATGGATGCCAGCTACTTAGACAAGTATCCCACCGAGCTTTCTGGCGGTCAGCGTCAGCGAGTGGCCATTGCTCGCGCCCTTTCTATGGAGCCTCAGTTGCTGGTTGCCGATGAGCCGATCGCGTCCCTGGATGTGTCTATTCAAGCACAGATCATCAATCTTTTTAAGCATTGCAACCGTGACCACGGCCATACTATGCTCTTTATTGCCCATGACCTTTCTATGGTGGAGTATCTCTGTGACCGGGTGGGCGTGATGTATCAAGGCAAGTTGGTGGAAGTTGCTCCTACGGCAGAACTTTACGCCAATCCTCAGCATCCCTATACCAAGGCACTGTTGTCTGCGATTCCCATCCCCGACCCTATTGCAGAACGCAATCGCCGGCGGACGGAATTTGACGAATTCTCCTTTGACAAAGGCGGGGTATTTGTGGAAGTAAAACCCGGTCATTTTGTGCTGCGAAAGGAGAATGAAGCATGAAAAAGAATCCTTTCGTTTATTACGGCAAGAAGCTGCTGATCTTCATCGTCAGTGTAGTCATTCTCTCCCTTGCGGTGTTCTATATCTCCCGTCTGGCTCCCGGCGATCCGCTGATGAGCTACTACGGCGAACGAGTAGAGAAAATGAGCGTGGCGGAAAAAGATGCTGCCCGGGAAAAGCTGGGTCTGAATGACCCTATACACATTCAGTATGTTCGGTGGGCAGAAAATGCGGTCAAGGGTGACTTTGGTATTTCCTTCAAGTATAAGCAAGATGTGATGGAGGTCATTGGTCAGCGAATCGGCTATACTTTGATCCTTGGCGGTATCGGCTTTGTACTGACCTTTATTGGCGCATTGCTATTGGGTGTTGTCTGTGCCTGGTATGAAGACAAGTGGATCGACAAAGTCCTTTGCAAAGGCGGTACGCTCCTTAGCTGTATCCCGGAATTCTGGGTCTCTTTAATGCTGATCCTTATTTTTGCGGTGACGCTCCATTGGCTGCCCAGTTCCGGCGCTTATGATGTTGGCTACAAGGATGATGTGCTGAATCGCATGGAACATTTGGTGCTGCCTATGATCATCGTGGTAATGCAGCATCTGTGGTACTACGCCCACATGATCCGCAACAAGCTGCTGGAAGAAACGAGAGCCGACTATGTGCTGTTGGGCAAATCCAAGGGCCTTTCCAAAAAAGAAATCATGTTCAAGCATTGTCTGCGGAACATCATGCCCTCTTACATCAGTATCATGGCCATTTCTGTGCCCCATGTACTGGGCGGGACTTACATCGTCGAGACCGTGTTCAGCTATCCCGGCATCGGTGCGCTGTCCTACGAAAGCGCCCGCTTCCATGATTATAACCTGCTGATGGTGCTTTGTATGATGACGGGTATTCTGGTGATTTTCTGCAATCTGATCGGACAGATCATCAACGAGAAGATTGACCCCCGTATTAAGGCAAATGATGTGGTAGAAACATCGGAGGTGAGCAAAGTATGATGGAAAAAGAATTGTTCACCATGGTGGGTATCCGGGAAGAAGTCCCCAGATCAGCAAAAAAAGCACCCCGCATGGCAGGCTTCCCCTGGATCTCTGTGATCCTGTTTGTTGTAATCGTACTTTGCTGCCTCTTTGCAGAAGTGCTCATGACCAAAGATCCTACCTATTTGGATCTGAAGAACTTTAATGTAGCGCCCAATGGGGAGTTCCTCTTTGGTACAGACACTTTGGGTCGTGACATTTTCTCCGGTATTTGGTACGGTGGCAGAATTTCTATCACCATTGGCTTTTTGGCTACTGTGATCTCCACCTTTATTGCGGTGGTTTACGGCTCAGTCAGCGGCATTGCGCCCACTTGGCTGGATACCTTGATGATGCGCTTTACGGAGATTTTCCTCAGTGTGCCGGGCCTGCTGCTGGTTCTGTTTTTACAGGCAATTTTGGGTACTGCTAATGTGTGGACGCTATCCATCGTCATCGGCGTTACCAGCTGGGCAAGTATTTCCAAGGTGGTGCGCACCGAGGTGCGCCAGATCCGCAATAGCGAATATGTGGTTGCTTCCCGGTGCATGGGCGGCGGGTTCTTTCACATTTTGGGCAAGCACCTTGCGCCCAACTTTATCGCTTCCATTATGTTTATGGTGGTTATGAATGTCCGTGGCGCCATTGGCTCCGAATCTACACTCAGCTTTATGGGTATGGGTCTGCCGTTGGAGGTTATCTCTTGGGGTAGTATGCTGTCTCTGTCTGAAAAGGCACTGCTCACCGAAAGCTGGTGGATCATTCTGATCCCCGGCGCATTCCTTGTAACCCTTTTAATGTGCTTGACCAACATCGGCAACTACCTGCGTAAGGCGGTAAATCGAAAAGAAAGTAACCTTTGATAAACTTCGTGTTCTTATCGATATGACAAATATGTCATATTGATAAGAACAAATGAACTCCCATGGAAACTGTTTCAGTTTCTGTGGGAGTTTTCATGTTGGTTGACCAAAATGTAAAGCAGCCGAAAATCTGTTGATTTTGGCTGCTTTTTGGCACGCCAGAAGGGATTCGAACCCCCGACCCCCTCCTTAGGAGGGAGGTGCTCTATCCAGCTGAGCTACTGGCGCATATGCTGGGGTTATTGTAGCTGAAAAAGCAACGGCTGTCAACTGGTAACGAAAAATTTCGGTTATTTTACATACTAACATTTTTGCCGTTAAAAGCATGAAAAACCTCTTTTGTCTTGGTAGACAAAAGAGGTTTCTTTGATGCGGAAGAACAGCATAACGGTGCGTAAATGGGGCAAAGAAAAGCGAAAAGGTGCGTCAGGTCATTGCAATCCATGAAACAGCACAGTTATAGGAACTTTGAGCCACACGCATGCATTCATCTGCGCTTTCCCAAGGAGAATCACTCACAACCTCTTGATCTGCATTACAGCCAAAAAGGTAGTACGAAGTATCATTTTCATATTTGCAAATAGCAAGATAGCGAATCTGCTCTGCCAGTTCTCCTGTTGTGTAATATACCTCACCATAACAGTTTTCGGGAGTGTAGTATAAAACGCTCGCATTGTCTAGCATTTTAGGAAAGTTCATTTCGCATTCTCCTTTGCTGTTCTGCAGGAAGAGATCAGTAATCTGCGGATATTTCCACACAGCTTTTCTGTATATTGATATGTTTGTGCGTCTATTCTTTTGGTTTCGAACATCAGCTTTAGCCAATAGCTTGTTTCGTTCGATTCTTTCAATGCAATCTCTAATTTTGCGATAAAATCTCTTTTACTCTGTGCGTACTGTGCTTCGTGAATGTTGGCACCGACTGATGTACCAGCCCTTGCAAGCTGGTCAGTCATGTAGGAACTTTTGGGTGCAGTTACACCGTCTACTAGATTCACGATAGCAACTGCAAATTCAAAAGACAAGTCAAGCAATTTGTTTTCGGGCATAAAAGCACCTTCTTTCAATGACATTATACTATAAAATATTACCTTTTTCAATGATATATCGCTTGCGCGATATGATATACGGCTAGCGCCGCATGATATACTTGCCACGCAAGTATGATATAATATCCGTTCCTTCATATGCCGAAGGCATATATCATCTGCCGAAGGTGGATATCATATCGAAGATATATCACCCGTTCCGACAGGAACGGATATCAGTGAAAAAAGTCACCTTTGTCGGTAGACAAAAGTGACTTTTTTCGTGGTGGAGATGAGGGGAGTTGAACCCCTGTCCGAAAGCAACTTGGAAGGACTTTCTCCGGGCGCAGTCTGTTATTTACATTCCCTCATTCTGCCGAGAACAAACACCCTGCAGAATTTGGTAGCTTCATGATGCATGGTATGGGCAAAGCTTACCATACGCACGTGCTCCACTCAAATCACACCCGAGCCCGGCTCGTGGACCTTCCGGGGCGGATGGGCGCCTAATTAGGCAGCCAGTGCAACAGTCTTGTTGTCAGTTAAATTTAAAAAGTACCCATTTTATCGTGGTTAGGCGCCACGGCCCGCTTATCCAGCCTCACTACCCCCGTCGAAACCGGTACATCCCCATGTGGGAAAGGTGGAGGCTGCCGGGGTGGTCTGCACCCCGGCAG
>JBGVPJ010000058.1:0-8437 GCA_045126955.1 Faecousia sp. | reverse complement strand
CTTGGGAACCTTCTTCTCCAGCAGCTCCTCGAAGGACATCTCGACGACGGCCTCCTGAACGGTGCCAGCCTTGGCAGCGCGCTCAGCCTGGGCAGCCTTGACACCGGCCTCGTACTCCTTATCCTTGAAGTACTTGGGCAGCTGGACAGCTTCCAGAGGACCGATGACAACGTCGAACTCGGGCAGCTTCTCCTGGATCTCGCCCTTCATAACGGCAACCTTGCCGGGGATAATCAAGGTGCGGTTCTTAATCTTATTGGCAATGTCCAGTTCCTCGAAGGTCTTCTTGACGGTGGTGGAGGAGAACTTGCCGGCGGCCCATGCGGTCAGAACAGACATACCGGAAGCATCGGTGATGATCAGGTTCACGGGCTGGTTGGAGCGCTCCAGTTCGCCGGAGACCAGGAAGTAGGTCAGAGCGAAGTCAACGGTCAGAACGCAGGGGCTGTTCTCGTCAGCGCCGTTCAGGGGGTAGATCTTGGCTTCCACCTTCATGGGCTTCTGAGGATCGGTGTAGATGTTCTGACGCAGACCGTACAGAGGCAGAGCCTGCGCATAGGTCATGGTGTCCATCACGATGATGGAGGCATACTTCTCAGTGAACATGGAGGCGTAAGCGGTTGCCAAACGGGCATCGCCCTTGGTCAGCTTGGCCAAATTCACAATGGAGGGGTAACCGAAGGAGCGGTCGCCATCCTTGATAGCGGTGCGGCGCACCAAAACGGCATTGGCAAAAGTTTCCTTAGCGGTCTTGCCAGTGACATCCAGAACCAGGTTCTTGTTGCCGGCAGCTTCCAGCTTCTTTACGGTATCGTACAGGTCGGAGATGTTCTCGGCCCAAACGCCCAGAGTAACGCCTGCTTCGGTAGCAACAGCGTTCATGGCCTCATAGTTAGCAGGGGTAGCACCGTCCAGAATGACGTTCTTGCCGGCAACAGCCAAAGCTGCCTTAGCGCACGCAACGTCCCAGCACTCCAAAATCAGAGCGCGGCCGGTAGCGGCGGCCTTTTCCACCAACTTAGCATAAACAGCGGGATCAGCCTGGGTATTGGCAACCTGGACAAATTCCACGTACATACGCTCGCCGATACGCTCATAGTCAACCTTTGCCATCTCAGCCAGCTTTGCATCAACAGTAGCCTCGTCCATGCAGGTGCAGACGGAAACTGCGTACAGGTTCTTATTGACCAGAGTCTTCTCATGACGGAACAGAACAGTTTCGCCGCCCAGCTTGTGCTCACCAACGGTGATGCTCTTCATGGGGGGAGCAGTCTGCTCGTTAAGCATTGCCTTTGCGTCATCAGAGAAATAGGGGCACTTGTCAATTTCCACAGCGCCCTGTGCCACCTTCATGCAGAATGCCATACAGGTGGGGCTGCCGCACTCCTTACAGTTCTTCTTAGGAGACAGCTTAAAAATATCAAGACCTTTTAAAGCCATGGTATGTATCCTCCTTCCGATTAGACCAGTTCAGTGATGAACTTTTTGATGGTTGCCACAGCTGCGGGGTGACGCATGATAACTGCGTCTGCACCGCCGGTAAGGTTGGCAGCAGCAGTGGAGATTTCCATGCTGATTGCGCGCTCTTCACGGCAGCCCCATGCCGGCTCGTCTTCTTCGCTGGCAGAGGACTCCTTCACACCCCAGGTATCGGTGGATACGGGAGCGATGATGGGCATCTGCAGGTCAGCATCGGACTGGGCCAAAGCAGCCAAACGAACACGGTCCAAGGTGGAAGCAACATACTCGTAGCCGTAGCCCACAGCGGCGGTGCCGATGTTCATAACGATGGATTCAGCAGGAACATTCAGGCCCTTGAGCATAATGTTCAGCTGCTTAGCCAGGTTGATGTCGTCAGCAGTCTCAGCGCCGACCTTCTGGCCGTTTGCCAGTGCAACGGAAGCACCGACGGTCTTGTAGTTTTCGTTCTTTGCGGACATGAACAGCACGTTCTTGCCGGACAGCGCCTCAGCGATGGCGGAGAACAGCTCAGCGTCCTTTTCCAGGTGCTTGCAACCCATGACCACGATAGGCATGGTAACAGCCTCGGCAACTGCCTTGGCATCAGCAACGCACTCGGCAACGGGTCGGTTGGCACCGTTGGGATCAGCAGACTCAAAGTTCAAGCACAGGAAGTCAGCGCCTTCCATGGTCTCAGCCTTCTTAGCGAAGTCAGCCATGGTGGTGCAGCCTGCGTAAAACTCCTGCAGACCCTTGGAGGTCCAAGTATTGGCGGCGTCAGAAATTTCAACGCCAATCTTCGGTGCATTCTCGATGGCTGCATCGAAGGTGTAGAAAGGCAGCACATTCTGGCCGCCGATGACAATTGCCTTGTCACCGGTGCCCAAAGTCACGGCATTGATCTTGCCGCTGAAGGGCTGCGTCTTGGGAACGAAAGACATGGTAAATATCCCCCTTAAAATAATTTATAATTTTATAATTTAAAATCCAGTACGGCAAACCGTAGCTCGATTTTGAATCCTTGCAGATTTTACAGTCCAAGTGACTGCATAACACCCTTTACCGCTGTTTTCACGGGATTGGTGTCGGGAAGCTTTGCAGAGGGCTGACCGGCGCAGTCGCAACGGTACACGCCATCATCTTGCGGAAGAACACCCAGCAGCTTCAAGCCGTGCTTCGCAATCTCCTCCATAACACCGTCGTCCAGCTTGCCGTCCGGTGCCCGATTCACAACCAAGCCCATCACGGCAGGCTTCAGTTCCATCTCCTCCACGATCTCAGCCACCCGAGCCGCCGCCTGAATACCGCGACGGGAGCAGTCGGAAACCAAAAGCATGGCATCTACCTTCGGCAACGTACCTCTTGCCACATGCTCCAAACCGGCCTCATTGTCCATGACAATATAGCTGTAGTTTTTAGCATACTTCTCCACCTGGGTCTTCAGCACACCGTTGACATAGCAGTAGCAGCCTTTGCCCTGGGTACGGCCCATCACCAGCATATCGAAGTCGTCCTCCTCAATGATGGCGGAGCTGAACTTCATTTCGGCATAATCTGCCTTGGTCATACCGGCGGGGATTGTCCCCTTTAGCTCTGCATGAGCCATCTCCTCACGGATTGCGCCCAGACTGGTTTCCACTTCCACGCCCAGCACCTCATTGAGGTTGGCATTGGCATCAGCGTCTACCACCAGAACAGGGCCTTGCTTTTTGCCGCAAAGATAATCGATAATCATGCCGCAGGTGGTGGTTTTGCCCACGCCGCCTTTGCCGGCAACTGCAATGGTATAGGGTTTTGCCATAGAAATTTGCTCCTTCAGTTCTTAACTGAGATCCTGAAAACCGATCTCCTTGGCCACATAAGTAACCTTTATGGCTTGCTATGGGCCAAAATCTCTCGCTGTCATATGGGCGCACTCCACCCATATCAGCACTACTATACTGTATCACATTTAGCCAATAAATTCAACCACAATTTCAATTGTACAGGGTTTTTTTCTGGAAATACGCCCAAAATTATCAAATCGGCGTGAATACAAATTTCTGTATTAAGCCGTCACAGGTGGCATGAACGGTTACAGCTCCTCCCTGCCCCTTTTCGCTGGATACCTCAAGCGCCTTTCCTTTTAAAAAGACACGCACATAGTCCTCCGGGTTATCCGTTTCCACTTCATCAAAAAAGATATCACGCATTTGATTGTTTGGGCACAGGTTCTTGATCTCCCGCACCATTTCATACGCTGCCATGGCCATTTCTCCTTTTTCTTTTAGTGTAACACAAATTGCCCAAAAATGCGAGTACCTCGACAAATAAGGCTTGAATTTCCATTTATCCTCTGTTATAATAGCCCCAACATGCAGGGTTAGTTTATTGGTAGAACGGTCGCTTCCCAAGCCACAAGGGCGGGTTCGATTCCCGTACCCTGCTCCAAAAAAGAAGTAACTTTTGTCTACCAAAAGTTACTTCTTTTTTTATCCAAGCCGCAGGCTTGGCATATCATCACGCGCCAGCGTGTATATCATCGCCGTAGGCGCATATCATCAGCCGAAGGCTGTATTACCTGCGGCTTGATGAGATGCAACACTGCGTGTTGATGATATACCGCAACAAGTTGCGGATGATATACAAGGCTTCGCCTTGATTTTTTGCAAAAAAGTAGTATAATTTTCTTAAAAAGAGGGGTTATATGTCGAAAAATTATTTGCTGATATATTCTGAGCAGCTTGCAACAGAAATAGAATTGCTTTCTCTAAATATAAAAGCACCATCTAACACTCTTTTTCAAATCCGTAAAAGCTCAAGCAGCGTTTATGCAAATATTCGTGAAGCCAATTATGGGCAGAGTAAAGCGGATATGCTTTCAAAATTTGAAATTGCTCTTAAGGAATGTAGCGAAACCGAAGGATGGTTGCGTTTGTTGTTCAATACGAACGCGATTGATGAAGAAATCTATAAAAACCACAGAAATCTTTGCGGTCGCATTAGGCGACTGTTGATCGCCTCTTGTAAAACATTAAAGAAGGGCACAAAATGAAAAAATTATTGTGTATGCTAATGATCTGTTTTTTCACCTTTTCTTTGTCTGCTTGTGGTGGGATGTCGGTATCAAACAAAATGTATAATGAGATTTCCGATTATATAACAGAAAATATGGATTCGTTTTCCCCGGCAGAAGAAAACGAATTCTACGATTATAAAGCAACGGGGTTAAGTATTGGTGGAGTATATTACGGGTATTATTACTCTTCCGAAAACGAATGGTTACTGCCTGATTTTTATGATGGAAACGATTTGGAAAAGATTCAAAATGATATGCACGAAGGTGACGGTGGCGCGTATTTTGGAAAACCTAACAACGGCACGGATTGGTGCTTTATTAAAAAGATTTCTGATAACTGGTACTATTATGAGTTGCACTGGGCGTAAAACAAGGGCTACGCATACTTTTGGTCGTTCTTTCCCCCAATTATACACCTTTTAGTCGCTCTTTCGCAACAAAAAGTCTCTTTTGTCTGCCGGACAAAAGAGACTTTTTTAAACTAAATATGCCTTGACACGCACGATAAGCACACCTTCGGTGCGTGAAGTGATGCTTCGCATCGCGAAGTGCCTGCCGTATTTTTCCTCTTTTCTTTTTCGCCAAAATATGCTAAAATGGAAAAACAAGGTTCATAAGATGCCATTTTTTGCGAGGTTTTTCTATGAAACGTTATTTCCTTTTTCTTCCTGTTTTGATCCTGCTTTTGGCCGGCTGCACATATGTTCTCCCATCGGGAACAACAGCCGGCAACACCTCCTCCAGCACCACCGAAACCACTACAGAAACCACGGAGTCCAAACCCATTACCGGCTGGGTAACAGAGGGCAGCAAAACCTTCTATCTCAACGAGGACGGTACCCGTCACATTGGCTGGTTGCAGCTGGGCAATACTCGGTATTATTTTGATACAGACGGTGCACTGCACATCGGTTGGCTGGAGCAGGATAATACCCGTTACTATTTTAGTAAAGATGGCGTATTACAGACCGGCTGGCTGGAGTTGGACAATGCCCGGTACTACTTGGACAAGTTTGGTATATTGCAGACCGGTTGGCTGGAGTTGGATGGCACAAAGTACTATTTGGGCACCGACGGTGCTGTGCAAACCGGTTGGCTGAAGCTGGACGGAAAGACCTACTATTTGAAATCCAACGGCGCCATTACACAGGGTGAGGCTGTCATTGATGACCTTACCTACCATTTTACCGGCACCGGTGAACGAATTATTCTTGCCAACCCATGGAACTTCATTCCCGCAGACTACACCCCCCAGTTAAAAGCCGTTGAGCGAGGATGGTCGGTGGATGTCAGCTGTTGGGACAGTTTGGTGAAAATGATGGCCGACTGCAAAGCTGCCGGCCATGGCATCAAGCTGGTTTCCGGCTATCGCAGTCACTCCGTACAAATCACTCTGTATAACAACAAGGTAAAGTACTACTTAAATTTGGGATATGACGAGGCTACCGCCAAAAAAGAGGCCGCAACCGTGGTGGCCGTTCCCGGCACCAGCGAGCACGAGCTGGGACTGGCAGTTGACTTAGCAGACAGTGCCTACACCAACTTGGATGAAAAACAGGAGAAAACCGACACGCAAAAATGGCTGATGGAGCACTGTTGGGAGTACGGCTTCATTCTCCGCTATCCCAACAGCAAAACCGAGAGCACCGGCATCATATATGAGCCATGGCACTACCGTTATGTGGGCAAAGACGTGGCTATGGTGCTTAAATCCACCGGTCAAAGCTTGGAAGAATACTTAGACGGTCTAAAATAAACGCAACCGGGTATGCCGATATAAAGTAATCCCAAAGGGTTTGATGACTCAAATTGTTTATATTGCCAAAAGGGCTTGTTATCTGTGTAATACAGATAACAAGCCCTTTTATCTCGCCTTGTGGATATACACCCGTATAAAAGATGGGCAGACCCTGCGAATTGGGGTCTGCCGGTTAATTCGGGTATTTATTTTCACAACCGCATATTCCGTTAGACATTGAGATGCTTTTTGAATACACGAATCTTTTTATGGGAACACAGCCAGCTCACCAATGCCAAAACGAACAATGTGGAGTAAATATATCCATTTAGATAATCAGTGCCGAAGTTCTGTAGTTTGAGCATGAGCGTTCCTTCTTCCAACAGGTAGGGAATCAAAAACAGAACAACCGCGCTTACCGGTGCCACCCAAATCAAGTTATAGTCATATTTTGTCTTACTGGGACTAAAAAGGGCGATCAGCCCGGTGAGTATAGGCCAACCGAAAATCATCAATATTGCACTGTAAAACCATCCGTTTGCCCCTTCCCGGCCATCCAGGTAGATGCAAAGCTTCTGTGATGCAAAATAAAAAGCAAATGGCAGGAAATAAAAAATGATTCTATATACATTCCAAATTTTCTTCTTCAATGTGTAACCTCCAAAGCTGTCGCCTTTTTCCATGTAGTATAGTTTTTCTGCGTACCAATTGGCACCGCCGATTGGGATTAATTTTTTATGCTTTTCTCCTGTTTTGTTATCCTTATTTTTCCTTATAGTACAGAAGGCAATGGCAATAGCCTTCAAATTCCGGATCTTGCATTTGGCCCTTAAACTCTTCACAAATGCATTTGAATTCCGGCTTTCGTTCCAATCGGCAGGGGCAATAGCCACCGGTGCGCTTCAACCCCTCTTTGATGGCGGCAACCATCTGGACATCTTCATTCAGTCTAATTCTTCCCATAATGTCCTCCTTTGATGATACATGTGTTTACAAGACTTGTTAGCCCTTCTTCTCTTCCCATGCATATATAGCACAAATCAATAAGATTGTTTACTATTGTAGCATGACTGACACAAGAAAGCAATCACCAAAAGAGGCAGTAAGACGTGTTAACGGCCATAGAGAAGGAAAACGCATTCTTTCCTAAAAATCCACTGAAGTATTTCTCCTTGATGTACAGTTTCAAGGTCACGCCCTTCCATCCCTATGCCGCGCTTTGCGTGGGAATGATAATCGCACAAATGATATAGGCCAAAAGGCCGCTGCCGCCCAACAGAGAGATCAATACCCATCCGACACGAACAACGGTCGGATCAATGTTAAAATACTCTGCAATACCGCCGCAGACACCGCAGATGGTTTTATTCGTTTCAGACCTGTATAATTTCTTCATTTTAATACTCCTTATACTCTCTCAAATCCCAAATATTGGGTGTCCTGGAAGTGAGCCTGCCACGGTCGCCCTCAACCGGCCCCTATTTCTGAGTGCCTGCAGGCAGTCCCTCTACCGGAAGGGACCCCACAGTAGTGGGGTCCCTTATGGTTTGCTTACATATTTTCTTCCGGTTCAGCCGGAGTTGCCGGCGCGGAGGGAATCACTACCACAGGTGCGGGCGTGTCAGCGGCCAGCTTGCCGCCCATTGCGCCCAAAATCAAGCTCTTCAAATCAATGCCCATGCCGGCACTGATGCCCTCGGTGACCTGGGTGGTACCGTTGACAATGTCAGCCAGCAGCTTGGAGCTGTTGCCCTCACCGTACATGGTGATCTTGTCAACCTTGCTAAGAGGCTCGGCAACATTCTTGGCGATCTCAGGCAGGGCGGACATAACCATCTCCACCACAGCGGCTTCGCCGTACTTACGCATAGCCTCTGCCTTCTTGTCGATACCTTCTGCCTCAGCCAGTGCCTTGGCACGGATGGCTTCTGCTTCTGCCTTACCGACTGCTGCGATACCGGCAGCCTCCTGCTCCCGGGCGAACTTCTCAGCCTCTGCCATCTTCATGGCAGCAATGGCTTCCTGCTCCTGCTCGAAGCGTTTTGCTTCAGCTTCCTTCTGGCGCTTAAACAGCTGGGCCTGAGCCTCCTGCTCCTGGCGGTATCGCTCTGCGTCTGCTTTAGCGCGGATCTCAGCATCCAGGGTCTGCTTCTTAACTTCGACTTCACGAGCCTTCAGCT
>JBGVPJ010000057.1:0-8358 GCA_045126955.1 Faecousia sp. | reverse complement strand
CGGTCTACCAAAACCTCCTCACGGGTCAGCTCCTTCCGCTCTAACCGTTCCCAGTGGGCCTTGTTGATTTGGCTGTACCGAGCCATCACCGGCTCCGTCGGCTCTAATCCAAAGGAACGGAAGGTCTTTGCCAAAGCCAGCCTCTCTGCCCTGTGAAAATCAAGAATGGTGTCGTCCAAATCCAGGAACAAAAACTCAATCATGATTTTTTCTCCTGTAAATCTCGTTGGCTAAAGCTGCAAACTGCCCGATGTCCAGTGTCTCACCCCGCACATTTTCCGAAAGGCCGCAGGCGGCAATCACCTGCCCTGCCCCGTCCTTGCCCAGTTCCGGAAAACCAGCCGCCAGACCGTTCTGCAGTTTTTTCCGCCGCATGGCAAAGCTTGCCTTCACTGTGCGGAAAAAGGTTGCCTTGTCCAGTATCTCCCATGGCAAGCTCTTGCGAATTTTCAGCATCACCACCGCGGAGGTCACCTTAGGCTGGGGCAGAAAGCAGTGGGCCGGCACATCAAAGAGAATCTCCGGCACCCCGTAAAACTGGCAAAACACCGTAAAAGCGCTGTAATCCGCCGTGCCGGGCTTTGCGGCAATCCGCAGAGCCACCTCCTTTTGCACCATCACGGTCACAGCCTCGAAGCATTCTGCCTCCAACAAAGCTGTAAGGATGGGTGAAGTAATATAATAGGGCAGGTTGGCGCAGGCCATGGGCCGCAGTCCGGAGAATTTTTCCCGCACCAGCGCCGGAATATCCTGCTTAAGCACATCATCCCACACAATCTCCAGATTGGAAAACTCCCCCACGGTCATGTTCAAAATCGGTTCCAGCCGCTTATCCAGCTCCACAGCGCAGACCTTTCCTGCCCGCAATGCCAGCTGTTGGGTCAACGGACCGATGCCCGGGCCGATCTCCAGCACGCCTGCAGAGGCATCCACTCCGGTTGCCTCCGCAATTTGCTCCGGCACCCAACGGGCAATCAGAAAATTCTGCCCCTTCGCCTTAGAGAAGTGAAAGCCGTACTGAGCAAGCAGTGGCTTCATTATTTGAATATCACATACATCAATCATAAAAAAATCCACCTTTCTCCTGCTATCATAGCATGAGAAAGGCAGATTTGCAATTAAAAGTATCCAGTTTCCCGCCAGTTGGCGTCACCTAAGAAATAAACCGTGCATTGCCGTCTACCAAACTGTATGCACTCCCAGTAGGTATCCATGTACAAATCCAGCCGTTTATTCTTAATAGCACCGCCGCAGTCCTCTGCGGTGCTAAGGCCATAGATATATTTACCGTCATTGGTCACAATGAACATTCTGGTTCCGTAGGGAACCACCTTGGGATCGATGGCCACCACGCCCCACTTCACATGGGCACCGTTGGCGGTAATATCATCACAACCCGGGTCTGTCTTTGTGTAGGCGGTTGCCAAAAACTGGTCTGTATGGGTATAAGTAAGCACCTCACCGGTCGGCAAAACGATAATGCCGTCACCAATCAGCGGTTTGTCGCTCTGCTGTCCGACCTGTTCGCCGGTACCCACAGCTACAACCTGCTTAACCGGCTCTGTAAGGACCTCCTGTTGATAGATGGTGCGGCTGCTTTCCTTCGCATCTACATACACTACGTTGGCCGTACACATCATCTGCCCGGCCTTACCCGGTACCAAAACCTTCTCCTCGCCCTTAGGCAGAGTAGGGTCTTGACAGTAGGTGGTTTCAAAAGGAATCTCCACCGTGTAGCTTTCGGTGTATTCTCCCACCCGATTCACCCGAACGACCATACCCTCATAGGTCATGGAGTTCAAAGGCGCAGACACCACAACAGAATCGTCAACCGCAATTCCCAAACGGACAAACAGGCTGCTGAGGGTTTCCCCGTAGCTGCTGACCTGTAACATTTCTTCACCGTTATAAACCGTAATTGTCTGGGCACGCTGTACGCGGATCTCTGAAACGCCGTCCACGGAGCCAGTGGTATAGGTATCGTCTTCCGACAAAGAAATTCCTGCCTGCTGCAAAACTTTGGCAGGATCAGAGGCGTATGTGGTATATACTGTTACCGCGTTGCCATCAGTAATTACGTATGTATTTTCAGCAAAAACCGTCTGGGAAAGAGTACCTGCCAAACCGAACAATATAGCAAGCACCAAAAGTCCGATTAAGACACTGCGTCTTCTGCGTACGATAAACGGCACAATGATTTTCATTGCAGGAACCCCCTTCCATAAAAATGAATATTTTTTCACTGGAAAATCCAATACCAAGCAAATGTAAGGCCAAAACCAAAATACCGGATTTTGGGAATATTATAACAAATTCTTTTAAAAAGTCAAGTATTTACTGCAAATATACGCAAAATCACAACTTTTTAAGTAATTATTTTTATATTTATTATGTAAACATATTTCCAATTTATCGGGCTTTTCGACGGCACTCAACACAATATATTGTAGAATTTTGTATGCTCGTTTACATAAATCGTAAAAAAATGCAACCTACGCA
Source organism: Faecousia sp. (assembly GCA_045126955.1). GTDB lineage: Bacteria > Bacillota > Clostridia > Oscillospirales > Oscillospiraceae > Faecousia. Next base: position 5,859 of record JBGVPJ010000057.1, on the reverse strand, counting down.
CTGACAACCGTTTTAGAAATTATGGTAAACCATTTTCCCTGAAAATTGTCCACCTTTCCTCCCCATAATAACAAAAAACCGACAGCAAACATTCCATTTCCTCCACTTTGACAGTATTTTCATTTTTCGGGTGTTGGGATTGACTTTCCCTGTAAACTGTGCTATATTTATTGTGCAAAAAGCTATGACGAAGACACGCGTTTCGGGCAAGCTTCCCAGAGAGAGACCTGCATGGTGAAAGGGTCTTGTATGCCGACCGATACGATACCACTTCCGAGCCACCGGTTGGAAATAGCCGGTCGGGTGCGCCCGTTAAAGCGTCAATGAGTGGCGAAGCAATTCGCAACCAGGGTGGAACCGTGGAATACAAATTGTATCCCACCCCTGATTTTCAGGGGTGGGATTTCTATGCTCAACCCCAAGCTAAAGGAGGAATAAATATGAACGAAGAGAATCTGTACACCTTTGAAAACCCCGAATATCGGAAAACCTTCTGGCACACCAGCTCCCATGTGATGGCACAGGCCGTCAAGCGGCTGTGGCCGGAAGTGCAGCTAGCCATCGGTCCCGCCATTGACGAGGGCTGGTATTATGACTTTGACGCACCCTTCACCTTCACTCCCGACCATTTGAGCCAAATTGAAGCAGAGATGAAGAAGATTATCAAGGAGCGCATCCGCTTGGAGCGCACCGAAAAGCCCCGTGCAGAAGCCATTGCCTATATGGAGTCTATGCATGAGCCCTACAAGGTAGAACTGATTCAGGACCTGCCGGAAGATGCCGTCATCTCCTTCTACACCCAAGGTGACTTCACCGACCTTTGCGCCGGCCCCCATCTGGACCATACCGGCCGCCTCCGTCACAACGGCTTTAAGCTGACCAAGTCCTGCGGTGCCTATTGGCGCGGCGACTCCAATCGAAAAATGCTTCAGCGGATTTACGGTATCGGTTTCCCCACCAAGGACGAGCTGGACGCCTATCTGGAAGCACAGGCAGAGGCTCTGAAGCGTGACCACAACAAGTTGGGCCGTGAACTGGAATTCTTTACCACAGTAGAGGAAATCGGACAGGGTCTGCCCATCCTGCTTCCCAAGGGCGCCAGAGTGATTCAAACCCTCCAGCGCTGGGTGGAGGATGAGGAGCAGAAGCGCGGCTATCTGCTCACCAAGACCCCTCTGATGGCCAAGCGGGACCTGTACCGCATCTCCGGTCACTGGGATCACTATTTGGACGGCATGTTCATTTTGGGTGACCCCTATGACGAGGAGAAGGAATGCTTCGCCCTGCGTCCCATGACCTGTCCCTTCCAGTATCAGGTGTATTTGAACCGCGCCCGTTCCTACCGGGACCTGCCTATGCGCCTGGGCGAGACCTCTACTCTGTTCCGCAATGAGGACTCCGGCGAAATGCACGGACTGATCCGCGTCCGCCAGTTTACCATCTCCGAGGGCCATTTGGTTCTCCGTCCCGACCAGCTGGAGGAGGAATTCCGCGGCTGTTTGGAGCTTGCCAAGCACTGTCTGGATACCGTAGGCATGCTGGATAACTGCACCTTCCGGTTCTCCCAGTGGGATCCCGCCCGTGCCGGCATTAAGTATGAGGGTACACCCGAACAATGGGAAACCGCACAGGCTACCATGAAGACCATTTTGGATAATCTGGGCGTGGAATACTCCATCGGCATTGACGAGGCTGCCTTCTACGGTCCCAAGCTGGACATTCAGTATAAGAATGTATTCGGCAAGGAAGATACCATCGTCACCATCCAAATCGATATGCTGTTGGCGCAAAAATTCGGCATGGAATACACCGATGCCGACGGCCAAAAGAAGACACCTTATATTATCCACCGCACCTCCCTTGGCTGCTACGAGCGTACCCTGGCCTACCTCATCGAGCGTTACGCCGGTGCCCTGCCCCTGTGGATGATGCCTACCCAGGTTCGCGTTCTGCCCATCACCGACCGCGCCCATGAATACGCCAAGGAACTGGCCAACCAGCTGAACGCCGCCAACATCCATGCTGAAACCGACTGCCGCAGTGAAAAGCTGGGCTACAAGATCCGGGAAGCACAGCTGCAGAAGATTCCCTACATGCTGGTCATTGGCGACCGAGATATGGAAAACGGCACCGTGTCCGTCCGTACCCGCAAGGGCGAGGATTTGGGTGCCATGACTCCCGCTGAGTTCACCGCTAAGTGCCTCACAGAAATTCCCACCAAGAGCATGGATGTTAAAAAAAAAAGCAAACCGCCGTTGGAAAACCAACGGCGGTTTACTTTAGTAGATAATGAAGCATCTGCTCCGGATTATCCAAAAACTGCTTGGTAATCCGATAATGCTCTGTTTCATAATAGCGCACTTTACGAATCCCGTCAGCCGAAAACTCCATAATTTCCGCGCCGGGAAAAGCCATAAGGATTGGCGAATGGGTGGCAATGATAAACTGAGAGTCCATTTCTACCAAACGCTGAATTTCTGCCAGTAAGGTCAGTAAACGCATAGGCGAAAGCGCCGCCTCCGGCTCGTCCAGCAAGTACAAACCATTGCCGCTAAACCGATTCTGCACAATCGACATAAAGCTTTCTCCGTGGGATTGATGATGTAGCGAAACCGAGCCATAATTTAGTGTAGCATCTACCTCATCAATATAGGTTGCTGCATTGTACAAGCTTTCTGCCCTTAAAAAAAAGCCATCGCTGGCATAAGCTCTCTTTACCATAGAAATATTATCGTATAATTTAGAATGGGTCTCATTAGTAGAAAAACGGAAATTCTTTGTACCACCCTCAGCATTAAAGCCAAAAGCAACGGCAATCGCCTCTAATAGAGTGGATTTTCCAGTTCCATTTTCTCCCACAAAAAAAGTAACAGGCGCAGAAAAATCCAGGGTTTTGTTCTTTTTTAGATACTGCACCACAGGCAATGCCTGCAAGTAGGAGTTATCATTCAATTCACCGGTAAATAGCACCTGACTGATGTAGTCTGCTCCCACAAACATCACTCCAAACACATAATATAAAAATTATACCATGCCTCTCATCTTTTTACAATAGTCTGCTCTTCCGTCAGACGGATAACCTATGATCGCCCCTACCTGCGATTCTATCGTACATTGATGTAGGGCGGAGCCTTGCTCCCGCCGAAGCAGATTCCTGTACAACAGCAGCGGGAGCAAAGCCCCCCTACATTCCATTAAAAAGAGCGTATCACATTTGCGATACGCTCTTTTATTATTTGTTATCTGGGATTAAACCAGCTCGATGACTGCCATCTCAGCAGCGTCGCCACGGCGGGCGCCGGTGCGGGTAACGCGGGTATAGCCGCCGTTACGCTCAGCATACTTGGCACCGATCTCGTCGAACAGCTTCTTAGCAACATCTTCCTTAGTGATGAAAGCCAGAGCGCGACGATAGTTAGCCAGGCCACCCTTCTTAGCCAGGGTAATCATCTTCTCTGCAACAGGCTGGACTTCCTTAGCGCGGCAGAAAGTGGTCTCAATCTTGCCGTTCTCCAGCAGATCGGTCACCTGCTGACGCAACAGTGCCTTTCTCTGTGCACTGGTCTTGCCCAGTTTACGAGTACCGAACATGAACGTTTCCTCCTTTTTGAAAGGTTGACAAACTTTAGATTAGTTGTTGCTACCGGATTCCTCGCTGGCCAGGGACAGTCCCATCATCTCCAGCTTCTTCTGCACCTCATCCAGGGACTTCTTGCCCATGTTACGCACCTTCATCATATCCTCACCGGTCTTGCTGATCAGGTCAGCAACGGTATTGATATTGGCACGCTTCAAGCAGTTGAAGCTACGGACAGACAGATCCAGCTCGTCAATGGTCATTGCCAGTTTGGTATCGGGGCGGTCAAGGGACTTCTCCACAACAGTGGAGCCAGCGCTGACAGTATCAGACAGGTTGGTAAACACAGTCAAATGGTCGGACAAAATCTTTGCGCCCAGAGACACAGCGTCCTTGGCGGAAATAGTGGAATTGGTCCAAACTTCCAACGTCAGCTTGTCAAAGTCGGTCTTGTCGCCAACGCGAGTGGGCTCCACCGTATAATTCACCTTCATTACAGGGGAATAGATGGAGTCAATGGGAATCACGCCGATTACGGTCTGTGCAGTCTTATTCCGGTCTGCGGGAACATAGCCGCGACCCTGAGACAAAGTGATTTCCATATTGAAAGTAGCGCCTTCACCCAAAGTGCAGATATGCAACTCGGGGTTCAGAATCTCAACCTCGCCATCAGCTTTGATATCGCCGGCAGTGACCTCACAGGGGCCGACTGCATCGATATACACGGTCTTGGGGCCCTGGCTGTGGAGCGTCATAATCATGCGCTTCACATTCAGAACGATTTCGGTCACATCCTCGGTCACACCGGGGATAGTGGAGAACTCGTGCTGTACGCCGGCAATTTTCACGGAGGTTGCGGCATAACCGGGCAAGCTGCTCAGCATAATCCGGCGCAGCGAGTTACCCAGCGTCATACCATAACCGCGCTCCAAAGGCTCTACAACATATTTGCCGTAGGAAAGGTCCTCAGGTGTATCCAAACAAGTGATGCGGGGCTTTTCAATTTCTACCATGAATCTTAACCCTCCTTATTAAGTGTGCGGGGTGTAGAATGCACCCCAACATAGAAATACGCGAACAAACAGGGGGCCGATTATTTAGAGTACAACTCGACGATCAGATGGACAGCGATGTCGAAGTCGATATCTGCACGAGTAGGCATAGCAACGACCTTACCGGTGAGGGTATTCTTATCACGATCCAACCACTTGGGAGCAGCAACAAAAGCGTCAGCTTCCTTCATCGCCTTGAAGAAAGCATTGGAAGCGCTCTTCTCACAGACGGCAACCACATCGCCAGACTTAATCATGTAGCTGGGGATGTTTACGCGGCTGCCATTAACAGTGAAATGGCCGTGGTTCACCAGCTGGCGAGCCTGACGGCGGGAGTTCGCAAAGCCCAGACGGTAGACAACATTGTCCAGTCTGCGCTCAACCAGAGTCAGCAGGTTGTCGCCGGTATTACCTTCCTGACGAGCGGCCTTCTCATAGTAGTTGCGGAACTGCTTTTCCTGAATGCCATAAACAAACTTAACCTTCTGCTTCTCAGTAAGCTGAGTTGCATATTCGGACTTCTTTGCCCGTCTCTGGCCGCCGGGGTTCTTGTTGGAAGTCTTGGAATAACCCATTGCGGCAGGAGAAACGCCCAGCGTTCTGCAACGCTTCAGCACAGGCTGCATATTCTTAGCCATATCTTAAAATCCTCCTATTCCGAAATCAGACTCTACGTCACTTGGGAGGACGGCAGCCATTGTGAGGAATGGGGGTGACGTCCTTAATCATTACGACTTCCAGACCTGCAGTCTGCAGTGCCCGGATAGCAGCCTCACGTCCCTGACCGGGGCCCTTAACATAGACCTCAACGGACTTCAAGCCGCAGTTGTCAATGGCAGCCTTGGCAGCAGTCTCAGCTGCGGTCTGGGCAGCAAAGGGAGTGGACTTACGGGAACCACGGAAACCCAGTCCGCCGGAGGATGCCCAAGACAGGGCATTACCGTTCAGATCGGTAATAGTTACCATGGTGTTGTTGAAAGAGGAACGGATATGTGCCGCGCCTTTCTCAACTACCTTGCGCTCTCTACGGCGCTTAACAACTTTCTTAGTAGCCTTAGCCATTTACATATCCCTCCTTACTTCTTCTTGTTAGCAATGGTCTTCTTCGGACCCTTACGGGTACGAGCATTGGTCTTCTTGGGACCCTTGCTAGTACGGGCGTTGGTCTTGGTACGCTGGCCGTGCACGGGCAGGCCACGACGATGACGCAGACCACGGTAGCAGCCGATT
>JBGVPJ010000056.1:0-2295 GCA_045126955.1 Faecousia sp. | reverse complement strand
GCGTCACACTTGGGCTGGTAGGTTTCCGAACATTTCTGGATCGCATTGCGAATGGTGATGGCACCGTAGGTACTGCCGGACTGGGGCCTGTCCCACTTCTCTCTCATAAGGCCCGAGGCTCGGAACAGCCGATCCATCTGCATGGCATTCCCGCCTGTCCAGAATGCTAGTATAAAAGAAAATAAATAAGTAGCTATTTAGTCTAAAGTGTGCTATACTGTATATAGAGCAATAACAGGAGGGAACAGTAATGGCACACGCGAAAATACTTGCATTGACAGATAGCGAGATCGTTGAACTGGAAACAATCATCCGGCAAAGGACAAACCAGGCCCAGATTGTAGATCGGTCGAAAATGCTGCTGTACAAGTCTCAGGGAATGACAAATGGAGAAATAGCGGAGCGGCTTGATGTCAATATCAATACCGTGAAGCTCTGCCTCAACAAATACAAGGCAGGAGGGATTCAGCGGGCATTGTACGACGATCAGCGAGCTGGGCGTCCCGTTGAAATTACAGATGACGCCGTAGCATGGATCATAGACTTAGCGTGTCAACGCCCGGCGGATTTGGGATATTCGCAGGAGCTATGGACGCTGAAAAACCTTCATCAGCATATTCAAAAGAACGCAGAAGCGGCAGGCTATCCAAGACTAAAGACCATTGCAAAACCAATGGTTCAAAAAATATTGCAAAGATCGGATATCAAGCCATTCAAAATCAAGTATTATTGCGAAAAGCGGGATCCGGACTTTGAGGCAAAGATGCATGAGGTTTTGGTGGTATATCAGCAGATCGAAATGCAGTTTGATGAAGATGGCAATTTAATCATTCCGCAAGATGAACCCATGATCCATACCGTATCTTGCGATGAAAAGCCAGGGATTCAGGCGATAGCAACAACAAGCGATGACCTTCGCCCAACAACTGAGCGTGGATGTGTTTACCGGGATTATGAATACAAGCGTCTTGGCACACTGTCCCTTATTGCAGGAATTGATCTGCTGACAGGGATAGCGATTCCTGTAGTAAGTGAAACACATAAGAGTGCGGATTTCATTTGTTTATTGGAAAAACTCGATGCCATGTATCCCAAGGGTGACATTATCCGAATTATCTGCGACAATCACTCCGCCCACAAATCCAAAGAAGTTATGGCGTATCTCGCCACAAAAACAGAAGGGCGGTTCACATTTGTTTTCACGCCGACACATGGTTCCTGGTTGAACTTGATTGAAGGTTTCTTTAGTAAAATGACAAAGCAAATGCTGAGAGGGATTCGTGTTGCTTCCAAGCAAGAGTTGGAAGATCGCATCTACCTCTATTTTGATGAGGTCAACGCTGATCCCGTTGTTTTCCATTGGTCTTATAAGCTGGACGACTTGCCCTCTGTTGCTGGGTAACACCGCTTTTTGGCTATTTACTTTTTATTCGATTTACTAGTATAAATATGGTAAAAGGCTACTCCGGAAAAGGAGAAGCCTTTTTGCACTGTTTTTATGTATGGCGGGGTCATGACTCCGCCCTACAATGTATCAAGAATAAGTGGAAAGCCCGGTGCGTATGCACCGGGCTTCAACTGTATCAATTAAAATTCGCACTTCTTGGCGATGTAATCCTTCAGCTCGCTGATGGGGATACGGACCTGCTCCATGGTGTCGCGGTCGCGGACGGTGACGCAGTTGTCGGCGGGGGTGTTTTCGTCGCCGACGGTCTGGAAGTCCACGGTGATGCACAGGGGGGTGCCGATCTCGTCCTCACGGCGGTAACGCTTGCCGATGGAACCGGCATCGTCGAAGTCCACCATGAAGTCCTTTTTCAGCATCTTGTAGATCTCCTCAGCCTTGGGGCTCAGCTTCTTGCTCAGGGGCAGAACAGCGGCCTTGAAGGGAGCCAGATAGGGGTGCAGGTGCAGCACGGTGCGGATGTCGGGGTTGCCCTTCTTGTCCTGGCCAACAACTTCCTCGTCGTAGGCCTCACACAGGAAGGCCAGAGCCACACGGTCGCAGCCCAGAGAAGGCTCGATGACGTAGGGGATATAGTGCTCGTTGCGCTCCTGATCGTAGTACTCCAGGCTCTTGCCGGAGGCCTCCTGATGGCGGCCCAGGTCGTAGTTGGTGCGGTCAGCAATGCCCCACAGCTCGCCCCAGCCATTGCCAAAGGGGAACTGATACTCAATGTCGGTGGTGGCACGGGAATAGAAGGCCAGCTCGGCGGGATCGTGGTCACGCAGCCGCAGGGACTCGAACTTGATGCCCAGGCTGGTCAGCCAGTTGACGCAGTAGTCCTTCCAGTA
>JBGVPJ010000055.1:0-3096 GCA_045126955.1 Faecousia sp. | reverse complement strand
CTGCGCCGATATGATTATCCTTCAGCAGGATGCCGTCGCTGAGGTTGTAACGGTGATTGTATCCGCCGCCAACTTTAACAGCATACTTTTCAAAGACACGCATATTGGGAGTCGTCTTGCGGGTATCCAGCAGTTTTGTCTTGGTACCTTTCAAAAGATCCGCGATCTTTCTGGTGTATGTCGCAATACCGCTCATACGCTGCAGGAAGTTCAGAGCGGTACGCTCGCCAGACAGCAGTACCCGCATGTCACCACGGACAACGTCCAGTCTTTCACCCTTGCGGACCCGGTCACCATCCTTGCAGGCAAAGGTAACTTCGGTGCTTTCGTCGAGAAGTGTAAATACTCTCTTAAACACATCCAAACCGGCAATGACACCGTCTTCCTTACAGTCCGTAACGCGTTTTATGCCACTTTTATGGGGTTATGTTAACTTATATGGCAAATTCCATTAACCAACGACAATCCGGTTTTTACATAGTGGCTCTACCCTTTTTCTTCATAAAAAATGACACAAAAAAATAATTTTTTCTTATTTCCGTGATGTTTTCTTGAAACTCAACCAAGAACTCTCATATCTTATAAACATAGAAGTTCACCACAAAATGAACTTATGGAACGACACTGCAATGAGCCGGACATTGCAGACGGATGAACGTGCCAAACTTCTAAATATTTAAGAAGGAGGCTATCGTATGTCTGAAGCCAATAATAGTGTTCCGATTCACCGCAAGGTCACACTGTCTATCAAGGAGGCAAACAAGCTCACCGGAATCGGAATCAACAGCATCGAAGATCGTCTGTGCGAACCAAACTGTCCCTTTGTTTTGTTCGTTGGCACAAAGAAGATGATCAAGCGCAAGGAATTCGAGGAATACATCAGTAAGACTTTAATTTTCTAAAATTTCGAAAAAAGTGAAACAACGATAGATATTCACCGATTCCTATTGAAAAAAGGGGGCCAATGTGATATAATACAATAGTTGCATTGGCTCTTTTTCTCAATTTGAGAAAGGAGTTAATTTATTGGGTAAAAGTATAAAAGGCAAAGAATGTGGCAAGGGTATCTTCCAACGCAAAGACGGATGGTACATAGCAAGATTCGCAGACAAATACGGAAAGCGCCACGAGAAATAATTCAAAACGATTCCGGAGGCAAGAAACTGGCAAGCAGATTCTCAGTACCAGGACCGACACGGCTCCATAGCCGTTCCTGTGAACATGACGGTGGACACCTGGTTTGATTACTGGATTCAAAACATTGTCGGAGACTTGGCACCGAACACGTTGAGAAATTATCGTGAGCGATACAAGTTCAACATTCAGCCTGTCATCGGCGGGATGCAGCTCACAGATGTAAAACCAATGCACTGCAAGATCGTCCTCAATCAAATGGACAAGGATTACGCAGGCGCAACCATCCGGCAAACCTACATCTGTATGGGAACCATGTTGAAGTCAGCAATGATGAACGATCTGATTCCCAAGCACCCCATGGACGGTGTGCGCTACACCAAGCCGGTGAGAGCAAAAAACGATATCAAGTTCTTAACCATTGAAGAGCAGAAAAAGTTCTTAGAGGTCGCCAAGCGGTCTCACAACTACTATCAATACGCTCTGATCTTGGAAACAGGACTTCGTACCGGAGAACTGATTGGACTGACCTGGGATGCTATCGACTGGAAAAATCGGACACTGACAGTCAGCAAGACGCTTGAGTTTCGGCACAAGCAAAAGGATTGGCGGGCAGGACCTCCGAAGACACAGCACAGCTACCGGACCATTCCGCTGACCAATTTTGCTTACGAAATTCTGCATACTGTCTACGAAAACTCCAAGAACCAAAAGAGATCGGAAACTCTCTCTCAGGAACTGGAGTATATAGACGGGCACACAGGAGCAAAGTCTAAGCTTGTTATGAACGATCTTGTCTTTATCAATTGGAGAACAGGCGAGCCGGCCAAGAACAGTTCCTATGATACCCATCTGTATAAGCTGTGCGATGAAGCAGGCAGCAAACGTTTTTGTATGCATGCTCTGCGCCACACTTATGCGACAAGAGCAATTGAAAGCGGAATGCAACCCAAGGTTTTGCAGAAGCTTTTAGGACACGCGAGTATTCAAACCACCATGGATCGTTATGTGCATGTCACGAACGATTCTATGTTAAAGGCCGTATCCTTGTTTGAAGAAAGCTCCCCCACCGCTACCGTGTAAAAAGGTGTACAAAAGGTGTATACGGAAAACCGGGGTGCCAAAAAACCTTGATAAATAAAGGATTTTTAAGGAGATAGAAGAAGAAATGAAACTAGGTATTGTGGGATTGCCCAATGTGGGTAAGTCTACTTTGTTTAATGCCATCACCAATGCAGGCGTGCCTGCTGACAATTATGCCTTCTGCACCATCGACCCCAATGTGGGTGTGGTCAGCGTTCCCGACGAACGGCTGGACTGGCTGGCTGAGTTCTATCAGCCCAAAAAGCACACGCCTGCCGTCATCGAGTTCGTGGACATTGCCGGTCTGGTCAAGGGCGCTTCCAAGGGTGAAGGTCTGGGCAACAAGTTCCTGTCCAACATCCGCACCACCGATGCCATCGTCCATGTGGTCCGCTGCTTTGAGGACTCCAATGTGACCCATGTGGAGGGCAGCACCGATCCTCTGCGTGACATCGACATCATCAATCTGGAGTTGGTGATGGCCGACATGGAAATGGTGGAGCGCCGCATCGACAAGTGCCAGAAGGCTGCCAAGGGCGGCGACAAGCGGTTTGTCCGGGAGGGTCAGGTCTTCTCTGCCCTGCTGGAGCATCTGAACGAGGGCAAGCTGGCCAGAACCTTTGACTGTGACGACGAGGATCGGGCATTGATCGGCACTTCCGATCTGCTGACTTTGAAGAAGACCATCTATGTGGCCAACCTGGCCGAGGATGAGATCAATACCCCCGAGGAGAACCGGCACTACATGGCGGTGAAGGCTCTGGCAGAGGCGGAAGGCAGCCAGCTGCTGCCCATCTGCGCCAAGCTGGAGGCTGACATCGCAGAGCTGGACGATCCCGAGGAAAAGGCCATGTTCATGGAAGAGCTGGGTGTGGCAGA
>JBGVPJ010000054.1:0-5845 GCA_045126955.1 Faecousia sp. | reverse complement strand
ATCCCGATTGGAACTATGTTCTCCCCGTTTGAAGGCAGCGTTGACGGTATGCCATATCCTATAGGTTTAGAAGCGCTTCCCGGAACAAACGCAATAAGCTATTCTGAAATGGGTTGGATCATTTAATACATAACCGGAGCGGACGAAAGCCCGCTCTATTTTCTTGACGTACACCGAGCGCACAATATGTTCGGACTCATTTTATAGTTCGGATATTAAGTGTTCAGCCCGACCATAAATCTCCCGACCACATTCATGATCGGGAGATTTTTTACCACAACGTGAAAAAATTACAGGATTACAAATAAAGTATATTTTCGACGATATTCTGACGCCACGCACTCTTTTTGTCACAAGCCATATAATGAACATAAGGGTGCTGTTTAATACAAATTCACATTCTTCAAGCACACACCCTGAATGGAGAGTTTTATGGATGGATAATGTCATTGCACTTGCGCTGATTGCAACATTGGGTACATGGCTTGTCACCGCACTGGGAGCCGCTACCGTTGTTTTCTTTTCATCTCCTAATCCAAAGGTGCTTAATCTTATGCTCGGGTTTGCATCCGGTGTCATGATTGCCGCCAGCTTTTGGTCTCTTTTACAGCCAGCCATTGAACGCGCAGAGAACATTTTAACAATTCCTGCATACGCAGTTGCAACTGTCGGTTTCCTGCTTGGCGCTATATTTATGTGGTGTTCTGATAAAATCATTACACGCGCCGGAAAAAAAGCCAATGTAACAGGTGGAAGAAATAACGAACGAATCAATCGAATCATTATGCTTACCCTATCCATTACACTACACAACATACCGGAAGGTTTGGCTGTTGGTGTTGCATTTGGTGCTTTATCCCAGAACACAGGTTCTTCGGAAGCCTTGCTGGGCGCCATTTCCATTGCTGTTGGAATTGGTCTGCAAAACTTCCCCGAGGGCGCCGCTGTATCTATTCCGCTGCGACGGGAAGGCTTTTCTCGCCAAAAGAGTTTCTTAATTGGGCAGGCTTCCGCAATGGTAGAACCCATTGCCGGTGTTCTGGGGGCTCTGTTTGTGGTCTATATAGAAACCCTTCTTCCCTACGCACTTTCCTTTGCAGCAGGCGCTATGATTTTGGTAGCAGTTCATGAAATAATTCCAGAATGCCAGAAAAACCAGCAATCACAACCCTACACTGCAACCACAGGAATTGTACTTGGATTTGCTACGATGATGTTTTTGGATGTTATGTTAGGATAATTGATTAGAAAAAAGATTCCACATAAGCTGCTTCTTTTATTCAACATTTCATATATAACACTCCCCCCGTTTGTGATATAGGTATACCACAAACGGGAGTAAAATAAAAATTTTATCACACTGTGAATTCAGAAACCCTTTGGTTTCTGTTTTTTTGTTCTATTAAATACTGTAATGTGCGTAGTCAATGTCTCCTTTTTTGCTTGAAGTAGGGATTTCTGTGTCGGGAATATCCAACACATATCGTTCATAAGCATTAATTACTGTTGTACCATTATACTCTCGCATACGTACATTATCCGCGCTGTAGTTCATATGTACATGACCATGCAGCCAGTACTTCGGATGATATTTATCAACAAACTTAAGAAACGCTGCAAATCCACGGTGCGCATAGTCATCAGCATCGCCAACACCTTCTAACGGTGCGTGGGAAACAACGAGATCTACTCCTCCGTGTTTAAATATCTTCCACTTTAGCTTAAAAATACGCCAGCGCATTTCGGACTCTGTATACTGATGTGCGCCCGGTGAATACCGCCGACTACCGCCCAGACCCAAAATACGAAGTCCCTTGTATACAACCAGTTTATCATCAATACAATCGCAACCCTCGGGAGGAAATTTCGCGTATCTGGTATCGTGATTTCCGTGAACATACAAAAGCGGTACTCTGGTCATCGTAACAAGGAAAGATAAATACTGCGGCTTTAAATCCCCGCAAGAGATGATCAAGTCATAATCTTTCAGTCGACCGGGTATGTAATAGTCGTAGAGCGCCATGGATTCCTCATCGGACAAGGCAAGTATTTTCATAACTCTCCCTCCTTCTCCATAGGAATTGTATCACGATAAACGCCCAATTCGCGCACCATATCGCGAGCAAACGGTGCAATGCGGTCAAAGGTAGGAATCTCACCATCGATACTTTCACAGAGCCAGTCCATATGGAGCAGTTCCTCAGGAGACAGCGTGTGCGTACCATCATTGATAATGCGTCCGCCTTGAGCAACAATTTGTCTCTTAAAAGGATCGAGTGTACCCTCACGCAAGCCTTGTCGAAGTATATTGCACAGCTGGTGCAGGCCTTCAGGTAGGCTCTCTGCTAACTTAACATCAATAACACCACTGTCCATACCCCACCAGTAATTCACGGCGTGGTAATTATTTCTACTCTTTTCCCAACTGCCGTTGAGGATGGAGCGAATTACATTCTCGTAAAAATTCCCCCACAGCCAGCAAGGAGATCCCAATGGATACAATATGCCATCCTCTACCATATATGTCCCATATGTGCCAAATTCCAAATATTTTTTATCCGGTGTGGGCACATCTCTGTTAGAAATTACATTGATTCCACTTTCTATAAAATCTTCAACCGGATTTCCACCCATGCAGGACCAACGCAGTGCAATTTTTGCCCTGGGATTGGTCAGTTGAGCACCTAATGCAAAAGCATTAATGGAGGCGGGCACACCAAAAATCGGATATGAACCGATATAACCAATGCGGTCGTTATTTGCCATAGCACCGGCAATGGCGCCTGTGATAAATTTTGCTTCATAAATCCGACTGTAATAAGTACGCACACTGGAGTAAGGTGCATCCACCGAGCAGTTAAGGAAACGGACGTTCGGATAGCGCACAGCCGTTTTCAATGTTGGACGACTGAGTTTTGGTGTTGTTGCGAATACTACATCCGCGCCGTCCAAAACAGCCTGCTCCAACAGCATCTCTGCCTCTTCCGGCGTATCGGCATTATAGTAATGCCGCACAGAAACATGATCAGACAGCACACGATACATATGCTCGGCACCCTCCTCATGTCCCTTTGCCCAAGCACTGATTTCAGGGTTCAGTTGATAGACAAAAGCTACATTCAAAAATGCAGGTGACACAGGCATTAGCATACTCAATATACCGCCCTTGGGGTGTGTATCAGCTTCGGTCATTACCTGCACAGGCGCATCCTGAGAAATGGTCACTACATCTGCCCACAACGCGGAAAGTGCCTGCTTTATTTCATCAGACGACTTTTGCCCCAAATCCCGGAATGAGTATACCTTCAGCCACAACAATAGTGCTTCTTCCGGCAAAATATCTAATTCATTACCGCGAAGTGATGTAAATGCTTCCTTAAAATATCGAAAATATGCCCGAAATGTCCTTTGGTCCCACTCTGTCCATTCTTGAGTAAGATCCTTTCCCAAATATGACAGCAGTTTTTCGTAATTGCCCGGTTGGCGGAATTGAACGTCATAAATGCCGGTAACTTTGTAGAATTGCAAAAATTCAAAATATGCCTTAATATGAGGCTCCTCACTGTATTCAGGCATAATACGGTACACAATGCCTTGAATTTGAGATGCACCAAAATATTTCAACACACTCAGACGCTTGTTTCCCTCTTGAATATAGAATTTTCCTAAATACTCATAGCAAATAATCGGACTGCGAATCCCCTCGTCAGACATATGAGAAGCACATAGATGCATCCATTTTTGTGCGAATTCCGTTTCCTCGTCCATAAGAGGCATAAAGCCTGCAGAAAAAACGGCAATCCGTCCGGCAGTTTTGGTGCCCACTATTTTTGCTACAGGAATATTCACAAGGCCAACCTCTATCGTAGTACCCGTGAATCCTTCACCTAAAATATCGTCAAGAACCGCAGGTTCGGTTTCCTTGCCTTGAAGCCGTAACATACGCGTTTCTTTCTGTGCCAATCGTTTGGCTTTTAAATACTCTTCACGTGCTTCCAGAAAATTCATCGAAACACCCCTTTACGTTGCGTCTTGTTTCTCAAGTAAGCTATCTAACAATCCAAGGCTTTGCTTCCAACCCAAAACCCGCAGCACAGCGGCATCTATTTGTTCCAAAGAAATCCGCTGGAATCGAACTGCTTTTAAAACAGCCTCATATTGGACCTCATAGGACCGTGTACAGAGCAAATCGTTGCCGGCAAGCACCGCAAGCACTGCAGCTTCACCTGTTCCAAAATGGTTCGTAATCGCAGCCATGTTCAATTCATCCGTCATAATCACACCTGTAAAGCCCATTTTATTCCGTAAATAGTCATGAACAGACGGGGACAGGGTTGCAGGATTCTTATCGTCCAAGGCAGCAATAATTGTATGACTTACCATAATTGCGCCACAGTCAGCATCTATGCCGGAAGCGAAAGGTATCAAATCAGCGTTTTCCAATTCTCCCAATGTGCGATTATCTACCGCCATAGCCACATGTGTATCTGAATTGTTACCGTAGCCGGGAAAGTGCTTTAAAACACTCCCTACCTGATAAGCAGCCATAACATCCAGCATTTTCTGGACAACTTGACCTGTTTCAACAGGATTTCTTCCAAAAGAACGAGAATACATAAAAGCTTTGGAGTCTGTTGTAATGTCGCATACCGGTGCCATGTTCACATTAATCCCAAGAGATCGCAGCAATTGACATTTTTCCCTTTCAGTTTCTAAAAGAAGTTCCACACCGCCCCGATCCAGGAGTTTTCTAGGGGAAAGAAAACGGCTATGACGAAATTTCTTGTAGCTGCTCACACGGCAAACACTTCCGCCCTCCTCGTCTACGGCAATCAACATAGGGATGGTTGAGGCCTCTTGATAACCGTTAAGTGTCTTAATAAGACTATCAGGCGTTTCAGAAGCAAAATCATCACCAAAGAGAAGATAGCCGCCCAAGTGGTAGGTGGCAATGGCTTTCAAGGGGGCATTCTTTGGACAGGCCACCAAAAACAGCTGTCCTACTTTTTGCTCAAGACTCATAGAAGAAAGAATTGCCTGCAGTCCCTCATTTGAATCAACGGTTGGCGCATGCTCATCTAATACCGGCTCGCTTCCGTGATGATTCGGCAGTGTGGTGGAGATATGTGATTCAGTACCTTCAGTGCCTTCAAGCAACATTTCACAACCAGCCAGCAAAATTGCTAACGCAAGTATAAGTCCAACAACTCTCATTTGCTCACCTCTCGGGGTTAGTATATCATATTCCATTCAAAAAATAAATAATAATATATATTATGAAAGGCTGTCAGCATTCAGGTAAACCGAGGATAATGACACATTGTGGATAACTAGTGCCCCTAAACAAACTGTGAGCCGTCCAAACGGACGGCTCTAACAATTTATTCTCCCCAAAGGCGTTTCTTTCTGGGCAAGTCGGAGGGTTCAAAACTGAGTGCTTTTCCCTGCTCCAAGCCGGCAACACCGGTGAGTACATTTTCTGCCTCTCCGCGGCAGACCGGGCAATGGCAATTGGTGTTGTAATGTTCCGGCTCCGTATAGGTCGTAATCACGCCCTCAAAATTCCGAAGAATCACCTTTCTTGGAGTCTGGCTCAAGATATAGTTGGGCATAACCGGAACCTTGCCGCCTCCACCGGGGGCATCTACAACAAAGGTAGGTACACAGTAGCCACTGGTATGACCGCGCAGGCCCTCAATAATCTCTATACCTTTGCTGACAGGCGTACGGAAATGGGACAACCCCAAGCTCAAATCGCATACATAGATGTAATAGGGACGCACACGGATTTTCACCAAGCCGTTGACAAGCTTTCGCATGACATGCACGCAGTCATTCACACCGG
>JBGVPJ010000053.1:0-2972 GCA_045126955.1 Faecousia sp. | reverse complement strand
ATACTCTTCATTTTCAATGTCAATCTTCAAATTCATATCCTGACTGTTGAGAAAGGAGATTGCCCAATCCTTGGAACGGTCCACCAAATTGTTCATCGTAGCAACACGGGGCACGGGGCCAAGGCTTACACTGACCACTACGAATGAGCCCTCAGCGACCTGCTTGCCTGCTGCAGGCCTTTGACTGATAATCACACCGGCTGCCACATTTTCATCATGGTATTCTTCTTTTTTTATGGTTAGGCCCGGATACTTCGGCAGATCCGCAAACACTTCACCGGTTAGTGTGGGTACCTCCACCTGCTTTTCGTCAGGAGTAAAGCCACCACCCAAAACAATTGCAATGACGATACCGATGGCAATAAACGCCACCAAAGAACACACAATAATCGCTATCGTTGCTATTTTGCTGCGTCTTTCCTCCTGTTGCCGGCGACGCAGAACCTCCTGCCGATGCTGTACCGCCTTATTGAGCTGTACATCCTTACTGCCTTCGCCGGAAGTCGGCGTTTTAATGGGGCGGGGACCCGGTTGCTGGGTAGGCTTGGGTGCCGGTCGCGATTTGGCAGTTTGCTTCGGTTTGGGCGCAGTGCGGGGGGGCTGTCCCTGAGCAGGCTTGCTTGTCCTGCGTGGACTCTGTCCCTGTGCTATTTTCTCTGCGGTAGTTGAGGGATTTTTCAGTACCAACGGAGGTTTTTGAATTCGGATTGCAGCATCCAGAGGCAATCCGGTATAGTCAAACAGAATGGTGGGATCCTTCCGGAATTCGTCCATGTCCTCCAGCATACGGGTAACGGATGGATACCGATCGGATACATTATGGGCCATTGCTTTCATAATGATCTGCTCCAGTCCTCCGGGGATGTTGGGATTGAGCACAGAGGGCAGTGCCGCACCGCCGTTTATATGCTGAATAGCCACCGCCACAGGGGACTCTCCGTCATAAGGAGGACGGCCAGCCATCATCTCGTACATCACAACACCTAAGGAATAGATATCGGAACGGTCATCTACACGACCACCCTTAGCCTGTTCGGGAGAAATGTAGTGAACAGAGCCCAGCGCTTCTTTGGTCAGGGTATTGCCTCTGGAAATCAGACGGGCAATACCAAAGTCCATGACCTTCACCGAGCCGTTCTTCAGCACCATTACATTGTGGGGCTTAATGTCCCGGTGGACAATGCCCTTGCTGTGGGCGTGTTCCAAGGCCTTGGCAATCTGTATGGCAAAGTGCAGGGTTTCCTTCCAATTAAGAACCCCCTTCTTCTCCATGTACTGCTTCAGGGTAATGCCCTCAATCAGCTCCATGACAATGTAGTCTGCCATTACAGAGGTAGACACATCGTATACAGACACAATATTGGGATGGCTGAGCATGGCAACAGCCTGACTCTCTGCATGGAAGCGGCGTCTGAAATCCTCATCCTCCAAATTGTCGTCCTTTAATATTTTAACAGCCACCAACCGATTTAACCGATGGCAACGGGCTTTATAAACAACGGCCATGCCTCCGGTGCCAAGTACTTCCAAAATTTCGTACCGGTTATCCAACAGACGGCCTATGTATTTATCTTTATCCATCAAGTAATCCTCCTTTCCGCGTCAAACAGTCACAAGCACGCTTGTGACGTTATCCGGGGCTCCCCGTTTCTTTGCAATATCCAGCATGCGCTGACAGCACTGCTCGATATCCTGGCCGTGGGCCACCTCAAATAGAATCTCTTGGTCGTCAAGCATGTTTGACAAACCGTCTGTACACAGCAAGATGCAATCGCCACTATCTACCGTCCTGCGGAATATATCGCACACCACCTGATTTTCTGTGCCAATGGCGCGGGTGATCAAGTTCTTGCCGGGATAGTTTTTCGCTTTTTCCGGTGTCAGCTCCCCCCGGGAAATCATCATCTGTACCAGCGAATGGTCAGTTGTAATTTGGCTGATACCATTGCTGTCCACCAAATAGGCACGGCTGTCACCCACATTGATAATAGCGGCTTTTTTACCTTGAATAAGCAGAGCCACCAAGGTGGTGCCCATGCCATCAAATTCTTCAAATTGCTGTGCCTGATCGTAGACGGTGAAGTTTGCCAGCTTCACAGCGCCGTAGAGCATTTGGTCCAGCAGTTCCGGGGACATGTCCGGTGTCCACGAGCGTCTTACCTCTTGAGTGAAGACATCTGCCGCCAGCGTACTGGCTACATTTCCGGATTTTGCGCCGCCCATACCATCACATACCACACAAAGCAATGTGTCCTTATCCAGAGACATAATCTGATAGGCGTCCTGGTTTTGCGTTCTTGCCACGCCTGGGTCTGTCAAGGCCCAATATTGCATACAACTTCACTCCTTCTTACGGGATTATGGGTTTTCCGTTGCCTGCCGGGTATATTTCCGGCGAAGCTGGCCGCAGGAGGCATCGATATCGCTGCCTAATGTACGGCGCACAGTGGCGGTCACACCGCCATCCTCCAAGGCTTTTTGAAAGGCTGCCACCGCAGCCTTGGTGCTGGGCTTGAAGGGACTTTCTTCAACATGGTTAAGGGGAATCAAATTGACATGGGACGGCAGACCCTTCAGCAGCTTCAGCAGCTGTTTCGCATGCTCCGGGCCGTCGTTGACCCCGTCTATCATAGCGTACTCAAAGTGGATGCGCCGAGAGGTCTTTTCATAATATCGGCGGCAAGCCGCCAAGAGCTCCTCAACAGGATATGCCTTATTCACCGGCATGATTCGGTTGCGGATTTCATTGGTGGGGCCGTGCAAAGAGATTGCCAGACTGATTTGGAGCTTCTTATCTCCCAGCTCATCAATCCTCGGCACAAGGCCACAAGTGGACAGGCTAATGTGGCGCATGGAGATATTCATACCCTCCGGACTGTTGACCAGCTCCAAAAAACGGAGTACATTGTCAATGTTGTCCAAAGGCTCCCCTATGCCCATAAGCACAATATGGGACACCGGAAGACCGGAAT
>JBGVPJ010000052.1:0-33502 GCA_045126955.1 Faecousia sp. | reverse complement strand
TTTCGCCAAAGGCGAAAATGTAAATCGATATCCATTGCCAACACCATTGGAGCAAGCCATGCCTGGATATCCTTCATACTGATGCCGCTTGCAAGGAAGACAAAGAAACCAAACGGCAGTCAGATATAAAAAAGCAACTCTTCCTGTGTATTGGGAAGAGTTGCTTTTTGGCGTAGAACTATTCCTTCTAAACGAAAATCGCCAAAACCCATTGCAAAACAATAGGTTTTGGCGATTTTTTGACAATATTTTTGACTACAATCATTTACTATGCTACTGATGGAGCAGTTCAAGTTGGGTCCTTTTTCTTTCCATTGACGAATGGACATATGTGTTTAATGTGACAGATGCATCTGTGTGACCAAGAAGCTCACTTAGTGTTTTTACATCTATGCCGGCTTCAATGCATCGCGTTGCAAAGGTGTGTCTTAATGCATGATAGTTAATCATTTGAATCCCAGCTGTTTTTAATAACTTATGGTATCTGTAATCAAACGTCCGGGGACTTATAAACCCAGCACGTGAAGAGGCAACAAAGGAAGAACATCGCATATCGTGTAACTGTGTTAGCACCGGAATAAGCCAGGAGCATATAGGAATATCCCTGAAGGATGCGCTCGTTTTAGGCTGTGTGATAACCAGCGTGGACCGTTCCATGTTTTTTTCTATTCCAGAAACTCTGGATACCGTTTTGCGGACATGTATTAGATGGTTCTCTAAATCAACATCCTCCCACTCTAAGGCACAGACCTCTCCTATACGCAGACCGGCATACAAAGACAAAAGGATGCATACTTTGGTTTCATCAGCCTGTGTCAGACATACATCTACAAGTGATTTCTGCTCACTTTGCGTCAAAACGGGCAGATCCTTTACTATGGGTTTCGGTTTGCCGATCTTGCTTTGCAGGGGAACACGCATCTGATTTTCAGATGCATAGGCCAGCACAGCTTTTATAACGAGCATAATGCTGCGCACATAGGACGGTGACAGTCCTCCTTTTTTATCTACCCGGCCGGATGTTAGCTTTACCGACAAAAAGGAATTAATATCTGTTCCAGTAATTTGGTCGATATATTGATTTCCAAAGGTAGGAAGAATATGTGTGTTTAGCAAGTTCTCGTAACGGTATACAGAGGCTCCTTTCAAGCTCAGTTGCGAATCCTTTAACCATAAACATGCGGCTTCACGAAAGGTATAGCATTCCTTAGCGGAAACAAAACCGGAGGCGATATCCCTAAGCTTAAATTGCAGTTTTGTTTTTGCCTCGCGGTAAGTGCTTGCATAGAGGGATCCATAAACCGTTTTGCCGTTGCTGCCAACACCTTTCTTATACCTCGCCTCCCATCTGCCGTCTTTCCTTTTATGAATGTTTTCTCCTCGTTTTGGCATCGTAATATACTCCTTTCTCTAATTAGATCAAATGACCCTGTTTTGGACCACAAACAGGCAAGATGCTTACAAAATTCATATCCGGATGTTAAATAATTCCATTTGTCGTGCCCTTAGGATTATTAAAAATTCACAAAACCCTTGATATGACTATGTTTTTTGTTGACATCTACGCGTGCAAAGTGGTATGATAGCAGTGAAAAAGTGGGAGCTATCAATCTCTTAGAAGGAATAGTTCTACGCAACTCCTTGGCTTTGGTTAACTACTCTTATTATTTCCACATCCGCACCATTCTTATTCTCAACAAAAATACACAGGCGTTTGCTTGAGGGACTCATGATTATCAGCTGAGCATAGCAATAACCGCACCTTTGTGCTATCGCACAATTTGCCTATTGAATTTAAAGAGATGAAATTATGAAGTCCGAAAACAATACAAACGCTGATTTCTGTGTATACTGCGGCAAACCCGTTCCGGAAGGTTGCTTGATTCGTCCTTCCTGTGAGATCAATACGAAACCGATTGCTTCGTCCACGCAGGCCAAATTCGTAAAGAAATTAAAGAAACTATTTGATTTTTGAAAGCGGTGGAAGCAAGGGCTATGACTTGAGCGCTTTTTCTAACGGAGGTTTACTTATGCGGGAAAGACCTGATTTGATAGGCAAGAAATTTGGGATGCTTACTATTATCGAGCAAGCCCCATCTTCTGATAAAGGAAGGCGCCGTTGGCTTTGCAGATGCGATTGCGGAACAGAGAAAATCATTTTAGGAGAAAACCTGACACGAGGCACAACGGTCAGCTGCGGTTGCAAGAAAAAGAATGACTTGACAGGTCAGAGGATCGGCAAACTGATAGTAATCGGTCGTTCCGATAAATACGGCCCCAGGGGCAAACGCCAAACGCAGCTTTGGGAATGCCTGTGCGATTGCGGTGAGATCACCTACAAGGCCACCGATACCTTGACAAACCCGAAGACCAGCATGTGTCAGAATTGCGCTGCGGAATACGCGATCACCAAGGCTAGAGCAAATCTCGGCTTCGAGGGAGGTACGCAAATTACCAAGATACAAAACCGGAAGGAAGAATCCGGAAATATTACCGGTGTTCGCGGCGTATACTTCGATAGCAAGACATGCAAATACAGGGCAAGGCTTAAGTTCCGCGGCAAGCTATATAACCTTGGCAGTTACTATCAGCTGGAGGATGCTATTAAGGCTCGCAGAAGAGGCGAGGAAGAGATCTTTGATGTATTCCTTCTTGAAAAAGCCTCTTCCCAAGCCCCGGCTGATGTATAGACTTACACGTTTTGTGACCACGCAATTCCATATAAAACGACATAACACCATTTTTTAGAATCAGTATCCCAAGAAACGGCGAACGGCTCATGATGCATACATTAATGCGCAAGATAGTTTTATGCGCACCGAAGGAGAACTTTTTATGCAAATGAAGAAAATTCTAAATAT
Source organism: Faecousia sp. (assembly GCA_045126955.1). Classification (GTDB taxonomy): domain Bacteria; phylum Bacillota; class Clostridia; order Oscillospirales; family Oscillospiraceae; genus Faecousia. Next base: position 30,641 of record JBGVPJ010000052.1, on the reverse strand, counting down.
AGTCAAATCAGCAATTGTTTGGATGATCGTTGTATTAGCCGTGTTTATGATGGTCTTTACTGTGGTTTCTGTTACAACCTTCAATCGGAATGACCGCGATCTGTTTGGTTTTAAGGCGTACGTGGTTAAATCTGATTCAATGGCTGCCACAGACTTCAATGCCGGTGATTTGATCCTTGTCAAGGAAACAGACGCATCCTTGCTGGAAAGCGGTGAAATCATCACCTTTATTTCTCAGGACAGCAAAAGCTTCGGCGAAGTCATTACCCATAAGATCCGTGAAAAGGTCGTGGACTCCAAGGGCAATATTGCCTTCGTAACCTATGGTACTACCACCGGTATTGATGACACTACTCTCGTTACTCCCATGTACATCCTCGGTAAGTACGAAGCAAAGATCCCCTATATGGGCACTTTCTTCACCTTCTTAAAAACCCCCACCGGCTATTTTGTTTGTGTTTTCATTCCCTTCATGCTGCTGATTCTGAATCAGGGTATCAACACCGTGAAGCTGTTCCGCCGTTATAAGGCTGAGCAGACAGAAGAAATAAATAAAGAAAAGGCTCAGATTGAGGCCGAGCGTGCGGAAAATACCCGCATGATGCAAGAGCTGCTTGCTCTGAAGGCGCAGCTGGAAAGCAAGACCCAGGAAGTTCCCCGGGAAGGAGAGAATGCTAATGCCAACGATTAAAAAGGTTTGGAGTATCCTTTCTACGGCATTCGTTTCCCTTGTTGTAATAACAGCGATCTTCTTAATGGGTTCCCGTGTGGTCGGTTATCGGGTGTTCAATATTGTGTCCGGATCTATGGAGCCGGCGTACAGCGTTGGCGATCTGATCTATGTTGAGGAAGTCGATCCCGCCACCATCGTGCCCGGAGATGTGATCACCTTCGTGCTGAATGAAGATCTGGTAGTCGCGACGCACCGTGTAGTGCGAGTCGATGCTGAAAAGCAGCGCTTCTACACCAAAGGTGATGCCAACGAAACCGAGGATGGCATGCCGGTACATTATAATAATGTAATCGGCATTCCCCAGTTTGCGATTCCCGGGTTAGGCTATGTTTCCGATTTTATTCAGCATCCCCCCGGGTCATACATAACCATTGCAGCCGTAGCGATCTTGCTGATCCTCACCTTCGCTCCGGATTTTATGCAAAAGAAGCCCGCTGTGGCAAAGCCCTCTGAAGCAGAGGAAGAAAATGCTCGTCTGAAAGCAGAGCTGGAAGCCCTGAAATCCCAGCTGGAAGCCGAGGACGAATAAAAGTGGTTTCAAAGTTGCGTTCGCGAATGGCATGCCCGTGAACATAACTTGGAAATAAAATATGGAAGAAAGGAGGATAAACAAATAATGAAGATGACAAAGAAGAAGGTATTTACCTTGGCCCTGGCAGTATGTTTGATCGCCATCCTGTCTATGGGTTCTCTGGCTTGGTTCAATGATTCGGATTCTGTGACCAACGACTTTTTGGTAGGCGGTAACGGTGGCAATCCTGATGAGATTTTCTCTCTGGATGTCTACGAAGCTGTTGACGAGGATCGTGACGGCACTATCGATCATACCATTGGCTGGGGAGGTGACACCTCTCCTGATGGCGCAGGCATTTTCGAGTACGAAAATGTAGTCCCCGGTGACTTGCTTCTGAAGCGTGTCTATGCCCATAACAAGGGTATGTATGACCAGTGGGTTCGTTTCAAGGTCACTTTCAACAATGCTGCTGACTGGCAGGCGCTGGAGACGAAATACGGCATTAAGCTGTATGACATTCTGATGGAGAATGCAGATACCAAGCTGGTGGACTCCTCTGAATGGACCTTCGCAGAAGCTGAAACCGTTCTGGATGCCAATACCGACACCGTTACTTATGTGTTCTACTGCAATAAGATCGTGGATGCTGATGCAAACAGACCTTGGGTTACCTTGTTTGATTACGTCAAGATCCCATACCAGTTTGATCAGTACGATATGGCACTGTTTGCAGACGGCCAATTCCAGATGGTAGTGGTCGGTGAGGCAGTACAGGTGGAGAACATCCACGCTGACAACGCTGTCGATGCATTCGCTATTGTGAGCGGTGCAAAGGCAAACGGTTAATCCGAAAACAGCGGAGCGACTTTGGCATTCGTGCTTCGTTGTTTTACCTGAAATGCCAAGGAAAGGAATTTATCATGACTAACAAGAAAAGTACTAAGAAGGCACTCTTGATGAGCTGCCTGTCCCTGCTGCTCTGCATGAGTATGCTGGTAGGTACAACGTTCGCCTGGTTTACAGACAGCGTTAGCTCTACCAACAACATCATCAAGGCTGGTAACCTGGATGTAAACTTGTACTGGAAGACCTCTCCCAATGCCGAGTGGGCTCCCGTTGACGCCAACACCAACATTTTCAAGACTGAGACCCTGTGGGAGCCCGGCCACACTGAGGTCGTTTACCTGAAGGTCGTCAATGAAGGCACCCTGGCTCTGAAGTATGACCTGAATGTCAATGTGGACACCGAAATTCCTGGCACCAATGTGGATGGCGACACCTTCCTGCTGTCTGACCACATCCTGTACAACGTCTATGACGGTGTTAAGACCTATGCTGACAGCGCAGCTGCCCGTGGCGATGAGACCGGTGCCAAGCTGAATGCTCCCTACAACAAGGCTTCCCAGTTGCTGAACAAGGGCGAAGAAAACGTCCTGACCATGGTTGTCTTTATGCCTTCTATCGTTGGCAACGAGGCTAACTACCGTGGCGATGCTATCCCCACCATCAAGATGGGCATCAACCTGTTTGCTACTCAGTATGTCAAGGAACAGGACTCCTACGGCCCCGACTATGACGAGAATGCAAACCTGACCAAGTTTGTTGCAACCAACGAAGCTGAATTGGTTGAGGCTTTGGCTGCTGCAAAGACCGGTGACTCCATCGGCATCAAGGGTAATGTTACTTGGACTACCGGTGCTGGCCATGGAACTACTCCCTTTGTGACCGACGCTAACTACATCACTTTGATTGGTCTGGAAGATGGCGCTACCTTCACTGCCATTGGTTCCGGTGTCGGCCCTGTGGGCATTGACAACGGTACCGTGGTTTTCAAGAACCTGAAGATTGTTGACGAGTCTGTGTCTTACGCAGAAAACAGTTGGGAATTCGGCTACCTGGAGTTCCGTGGCAATACCGTATTCGAAAACTGTGAAATTGTGAACGCCATCCAGATGGAAGGCGAGAATGCTTCCTTCAAGAACTGCTCCTTTAACTCCAATAAGGACAGCGAGTACGCAGTTTGGGTCTGCAGCGGCGACGCTACCTTCGAGGACTGCTACTTCACTGGTTCCCGTGGCATTAAGATTCACGAAGATTACAGCTCTGAGGTTGGCAAGGTTGTTATTAACAACAACGAATTCCTCAACCTGTCCAAGAAGCCCGGCCTGGCTATTGGCGATCTGAATGCTGATACCACTGTTGTCCTGACCAACAATATCTTCGCTGCTACTCAGGCTGGTGATCAGAATCTGCATTCTTATGAAACTGATACCGATGTGACCACCTTCAACTTTACCGACGAGAATAATGAGGTTATCGGACGTGCCGCTACTAATGCAACTGAATTGAAGGATGCAATCAAGGCAAAGAATACCACTGTTTATGTGCCTAATGGTACTTATGCGATGGGCGGCAACTTCAGTATTGCCGAAGGTACAACTATTGTCGGCGGAGATGATGTTGTAATTGAGGGCACTCTGACCAGCACCGTTAAGAATGTAACTGTGAAGGGCGTAACTTTCAAGAGCGGCAATGCTCAGCGTTGGGCATATGGCTCCGGCGACATCGTGTTTGAAGACTGCACCTTTGAAGGCACCAGTATCTACGCAATCCACTACGATGGCACTACCGGTGCAAACATCACCTACAAGAACTGCACCATCATCGGTTGGGCTGCTATCACTGGCGGCCACAACAGCTTGACTTTTGACGGCTGCAAGATTTATGGCAATGGTACTTACGGTTTGATCCGTGTTTACGGCGATACCACCATCAAGAACTGTACCTTTGACGTAGCAGATGTAAACACCACTGATGCATACCAGGATGGTATCCACGCTGTTGGTTGCACCATTACTGTTGAAAACTGCACCAATGTGAACGGCGCTATTGAAGATATCTTCAATACTTCTAACAGCGGTGTCATCAACAAGCAGTAATTCCTAATTTATTTCCAGCCTACCCAACCCCTTCGGGGGTTGGGCGGCGATCAAAGGGTACAGGAAAAGGCTCTCTTGTGCAAAGGGAGCTGGCGCGCGAACAGCGCGACTGAGGGATTGTTACAACACCTCCGGCCCTGTGGGCCACCTCCCCTTACACAGGGGAGGCTGAAAGCTGTGCCTTTTGATTGCTGAAATATTTCCCTATTATCCCGTCCATTGGACGATACACGAATGATTACTCTTTTAAGGAGGAATGCGATATGCTATGCAAGATTAATATGCGCTTCTTAGCTATTGGATTGGCAGCAATACTGATCTGTCTTCTTTCGCAGCCTGCCTTGGCATACTACACCACTGTCAGCACGGCGACCAATGTGGTCACCTCCGGTGGTATCTCTCTGCAGATCAAGGAGATGACGGATCAGGGCAACGAGTTCCCCACCGAGGGTGTGTATGTCATCCCCGGCGACATCGTCAGCAAGGTAGTCACAATTGAAAACATCTGTGAGCACCCCTTCTATCTTCGCCTCAAGCTGGTCTATGGCGCAAGCTCTGAAGAGCTGCCCGCCGAGGATTGCTTCAAGCTGAACATCGACACCGAAAACTGGACTCTCAAGGACGGCTGGTACTACTACACCGGCATCCTGCAGCCCGGCGAGGAAACACCGGAGTTCTTCTCCCATGTTGAAATCGTGGGCAACAAGGTGAATACCAGCTACATCGGCAAGACCCTGCAGCTCACCGTCAAAGCCCAGGCTGTCCAGAGCGAGAACAATCCCCTTGTAAATAACGATGCCACCACCGCTTCCGGTTGGCCCGCTGAATAAGGAGGTAGCGCTATGAAGAAATGTTTCGCGCTCTTTTGCGCTATCGCAGTTCTGCTCAGCTGCGTGCTTACCGTCTTCGCTGCGGAAGGCAATGTCAGCTACAGCGGTGACGCCGGCAAGTTCATCTTCGCCCCCGGCAGCGATTACTCTCTGACAGACTTGTTCCCTAATTTCAAAGATGTGATGCCCGGTGACAACCTTACCCAGACTATCACTATCAAAAACGACGCATCCAACAAGGTAAAAATCAAGGTGTATATCCGAGCCCTGGGCGCCCATGAGGACAGTAAAGCGTTCCTTTCTCAACTTCACCTGCAGGTTGCCAAAAGCGAAGATAACACCATGGCATATATGTTCGACGCGCAGGCAAATGAGAAAGCCCAGCTTTTCGAATGGGTCTGCTTGGGTACACTCTACTCCGGCGGCGAGATTAAGCTGGATGTAAGCTTGGATGTGCCGGTGGAGTTGGATAACCAATTCCAGAATCAGGTCGGATATTTGGACTGGGAATTTATGATCGAGGAATTCGAGATTGAACCAACAGATCCCGAGCCGCCCAAAACCGGCGATCAAACGCAGCTGGAGCTGATGTTTGGCCTGATGGCAGCATCCGCTGTGGGCATATTCCTGCTTCTGCTCCTCATGAAGCGCAAACGGAAAGAAGAGGAGGCTCAGAATGACAAACAAATATAAAAAGATCGCGTTAAGCATTAGCCTTGTGCTGGCGATCCTCTGGGGCATCCTGGGAACCGGTGCATCCCTCGCTTGGTTTGTGGATGTGGATGAAGAAGTGAAAAACGTGTTCCACTTCGCAGAGTTCGACTTGGAGGTCTCCCACCGGCTGGAAAACGGAACCTGGGAGGTAATAGAGCAGGATACCAAGGTATTTGACGATGAAGCTCTCTACGAACCCGGTTATGCTCAGATCGTGTATCTGAAGATTGAAAACAAAGGCACCGTTCCCTTTAATTACAAAACCGCAGTAACCGTATCTGACTATACCCTGGCAACCAATGTATTTGGCCAATCCTTCCAGCTTTACGATTATTTGAAGTTTGGCTTAACCACAGCGGCAACCGAAGAGGAATTGTACAAATTGGCGGCAACCCGGGATTTGGCCAAGGAAGTGGCCAATATGCCCCTGAACCACTATTACGAAAATGACTTCATTACCCAGCAGTCGGAACTGGGCGCAGGCAAAACCATTTATATGGCGCTGGTCGTCCGGATGCCCGAGGAAGTTGGCAATGCTGCTAACTATCGCGAAAGCGATATTCCTCGTGTGGAATTGGGTGTGATCTTTACAGCAACACAGAAGCAGAACTGAGAGGAGAAATCAGCATGAAGGCGCTTTGGAGAAAGTATTTTCATATTCCTGCAGATTCGCCTATCAGCGAACCGGTATTCATGGCTCGCTTCACGCTGGAGATATGCCTGATCCTACTGTACTTATTCTGCATGGCTTACGCAGCTTATGCGCTGTTTCAAAGCGGCCAGACAGCTGCCCTTTGACCGAAAGAGGCGATAGAAAACTTGTTGAAGAAAATATGGAACTGTTTCACCACATCCCTTGTGATCATCGTGGTGATCCTGGCGATTCTGTTGGCTGGCGCACGATTGATAGGCTTGCAGGTCTACACCGTGCTTTCCGGATCAATGGAACCCAATTACCACGTAGGCGCGATCATCTATACCAAGCAAGTGGATCCCGCCACCCTAAAAGTTGGCGATGCCATTAGCTTCTTGATTAGAGAAGACACGGTAGCCACCCACCGGATCATCGAGGTGATCCCGGACGAGAACGACCCCACTGTATTCCGGTTCCGGACCAAGGGCGACAACAATGATATCGAAGATGCCAATCCCGTTCATTACAACAATGTGCTGGGTAAGGTGGTGGGAACCATCCCACTGCTGGGCTATGTGTCGAATTTTGTCCAAAATCCACCGGGAACATACATCACTTTGGGTGGCATGATGCTCATGATCCTGGCAGTATTCCTACCGGACATCATCAGCAGCAGCAAAGCGTTGATGGCTGAGGAGGAACCCAAACCGGAGCAGACCCAAATTGATAACGAGAAATTAAAGGCTGAGCTGGAGGCCTTGAAATTAAAAATCTTGGAAACGCAAAAGAAAGAAGGAAATGAATATGAAGAAGATGTATAAAGCAATGGCCCTGGTGCTGTGCGCAGCACTGCTGGTCGCAGGTAGTATTTTTGGTACTTTGGCTTACCTGCAGGACAAAACCGATCCGGTCAAGAATACCTTCACCACCGGTAAGGTCGATATCACTCTGCACGAGTTTGAAATCGACAATGCTACTGGCGAAAAGAAGGTCGCAAAAGATGCAGAAGGTAATGTCGTGACCGATGCCAACGGAAACGAAACCTATGTTAAGGCCGAAAGTGCTGGACTTACTGGTATCAAGCTGGTTCCCGGTCGTGAAATCAAGAAGAACCCCGTCATTACTGTCAAGGAAGGCAGCGAGGCATGCTATCTGTTCGTTAAGGTTGAGGATGGTCTAAGTAATCTTGCAACTATCAACTGGGTAGAAGGCGATTGGACGAAGATTGACGGCACTAACATTTATTACTATAAAGCAATCGTTGCCGCTCCTGACGATAAGGATGCGAACAAAGTGAGCGATGTAGAAGTGGTTATCTTCCCCAGCATCACTTGTGCAAATGTTACTACATATGAAACTGCAGCGGATATCAGCCTTGCAATTACCGCTTATGCTGTTCAGGCTGAGGGTTTCGAAACTGTCGCCAATACCTTTGCTGAATGCGCAGCTGCAGCATGGACTGCAACCTATGGTACGCCTGCTACCCCCTAATTTACTCTTATTCCAGCATAGAGAGGAAGTAATCTTATGACAATGCGAAAAAAACTGCTGATCACCATCGCATGCCTGTCCTGCATTCTATGCATTTTGGTCACCGGCACCATCGCATGGCTGATCGCTGAAACAACCCCCATCACAAACACTTTCACCCCCAGCAATATCGCTGTCAAACTGGAGGAAGCTGGTGCAGTAGATAACAAGCAGAGCTTCCAAATGATCCCCGGTAAGCCTATTAACAAAGAAGTTAAGGTTACAGTAGAGAACAATGTTGATTGCTATGTATTTGTTGAAGTAACTGAGGTTAATAATGCTGGCAATTATCTCGCGTATGCAGTAGATTCTGGTTTGAAAGAATTAACCAAAGACGAAACAACTACGGTCTATTACAAGAAAGTCACCGCTAACGATGACAATAAGATCATTTATGTATTGAAAGACAGTTCCTCTAAATTCGATCTTGGTGCTACTGAGCCAGTCGAATATAAGTGGAAAGAAAATCAGGTGCTGGTTCGCCCCGATGTTACCAAGAAGATGATGGATACCTTCTACGTTAATGGTGTCTTGAATGCGGATGCGGAATTGCCTACCTTGACCTTTAAGGCTTCCGCTATTCAGAGTGACCACCTGGCATATGGTGATGCAAATACCGAAGCTGAAAAGGCTCAGATCGCTTGGAAGACCTTGAAAGCAAACCCTAATCCCCCCGCAGCAGGCTAATCTTTACATAAGGAGCGATTGATATGAAAAAGAAACTCGCAATTGTGCTGGCTATGGCGCTGCTGTGCATCATGGCCGTGGGCACAACCCTGACCTACTTCACTGACACAACTGCCGTGGATAAGAACACCATGACCGTCGGCAATGTGAAGATCGAGCAGGTAGAAGACTTTGATGCTGGCGCAAAGCTCTTGCCCTACAACGGCGATCCTACTAAGACTGGCTTCGCTGAGGAATTGAACGCAGTTACCAAGCCCGTCTCCGTAAAGAACATCGGTTTCGAAGCTGCTTACATCCGTACTCTGTTCGCGTTTGAGGGTGTAAAGTACCGGAATGCTGCTGATTACGTTGATCCCGTTGCAAAGGGCATCATCCATGTTGAGTACAGTGATGCTACTATTGGCACTTGGACTCCCATGGGCAAGGTTATCGTTGATGGTGCAACCTACTACGCATACTCCTTCACCTATGCAGCTGTTGTTGGTAAAGACGCTACTACCGCACCTAGCCTGAAGGCTATCGCATTGGATTGCAAGCAGGACAATGCATTCTTTGACGCAGTTGGCGATAAGTACGATGTCCTGGTTCTGTCCCAGGCTGTGCAGACTGCTGGCTTCACTGGCGAAACCGCTGTAGCTAAAGCTTTCGCAGCAGCATTTCCCTATGGCGATAACAATGAAGCGCTCGAAGATTGGTTCAACAAGAACTAAAGGAGGATAAATCATGAAGAAAAAACTGTTTTTCAGCACGCTCTGCTTTATCCTGCTGCTGATCATGATGCTGAGCACTACCATGGCCTGGTTTACGGATACCGAAGCCCATGTTAACACCATGGTAGCCGGTAAAATCAGCATTACTCAGACTGTAAAGGATGAGCAGGTCACAATCGTGCCCACTGTCAAGATCGACAGAACTATCACCGTTACCAACGATGGCAACCTGCCTTGCTATGTCCGTACCCTGATCGCATTCGAGGATGCAGTTGTTGCAGGCACTGACAAGACCTTGGTCGATTACCTGGATCTGGGTACAACCTCTTTAATCTTCCCTAAGGATACCGAGGGCAAGAAAATCCAGTATACCCGCGATGGCGTTACTTATACCATCGGCTACTATGTCCACGGCGAACTGGCTGACGGCGATACCTACAGTATTCTAAAGGAAGTTATCCTAAAGAAAGATGCACCCAGCGCATGGAATGAAGCTTCCGGTGATCACTATCAGATCATGGTTCTGTCCCAGGCTGTTCAGACTGCAGGTTTTGAGCCCCAGGCGGGTGTATCTGTTGCAGATGCCGCAGCTGCTGCTCTGAATGATGAGAGTGTCTTTGGCAAAGTGAACGCAGTTAACGTTAATAAGTGGTTCGACACTGTTAACCCCTAAATTAAACACCTATCCCTGCCCCCGCTTTGCGGGGGCAGGGCCACAGGCTATATCTGAGCGCCCTTAAAGAAGGACGCCGAGCTATACCCTGCGTAATTTTGATTTTTTCTTCCGAAAGGAGCTTGCATATATGAATAAAATTTTGAAAGGTAGGCGTTTGCTATCGCTGCTACTGGCGATTATTCTGCTGGTCACAATGCTGCCCAGCGGCGTTTTGCCTGTTTCCTCTCAGGAAGTCGAACAGACAACTTCTCAAATGGAGAAGCATCCGGATGTTGATAAAGTAGCAAAGCTCAAGAGCTTTTTTGGTACGGCTTATGTTGACCCTACTAATTCTAGCACGGGTAAGGTTGTTGGTAATACCTATTATCCTGCGCTTGTTGTTATTACGGGCGTGCAGATTGTAGGAAGCAAAACTTATTATCAGCTGTCTGCTGCAGAGGGGAATTCCTGGCCAAAGGTTGCTGTCGATGTCGGCTTGACGGATGGCTTCTGGCTTGAAAGCAGCTATGTAATCTTTGTTGAACCTTGTGAGAAGTGTGGCAAGTTGGGCTGTGAGTCCGGTCATGAGAATTGGTGCGAAATTTGTAAGGTTGATGATTGTCTCAATGACCACCTTCGTGCAACTGTCACGGACAGCGAAGGTAAGATGCAGACCATCTTCGTCGCCGGTGATCTCCCCGATGGCGCACAGCTGGCAGTTTCCATTCCGGAGATCGGCGGCAAAAAACTGCCCAATGTGTTCGATATTAAGGTTCTTGCCCCCAACGAGAACGGTGAAATGGTCGAATGGCAGCCTATTGACTACGGTAAAACTGTTACCATCACCATCCCTGTGGATGGAATCGAAAACGAAAAGTATGCCTATGTGGTTCATGCTATTGATTGTGTAGCCGATATCGACGGTGATGAAGAGTTTGCTTCTATTAGCGGAATCGAAGAGTCTTATTTAGAAATCTATAAGCAAGCACTCCTTGCATCAGGCAGAGAGAATACAATAGCGCTTGAAGTTACACGAGGCATTGTTGTTAAGAATGGATCAATTGAGCTAGAGACAGATAGTTTTTCGATTTATCAGTATAATAAAGAAACAAAAAAGTATACTGAAGTAGAAGGCTCTAGTGCCAACTATGTTGAGTTTAACAACGACTACAATCAAGGCACAGCAGCATATGATCGTGTTCAGTATTATTATGCAACAGCAGGACAGGTGTTTTATCTAGAGTCCAAGGCAACCAGTACAACTAAAGATCCATTTAAGATTTACAATGAAGAGAATGGCGACAGAAAGACTTCTAGTAAAGTATTAGAAGCTGCGAACAACTTCTTGGTAAACGAAAAAGAAAATGCATTGTATGGTGATTGGTTACTTCGTCGTGAAGCAACATTTACCATCCCTGAAACGCTTGATCCAGGCGAAACGATTTGGTTAATGTTCGATGCAAGCAATGATAGCTATATGTGCATTACCATTGTTAAAACGCTTAAAATTACATATAGCGCCAACGGCAAAGATGCAACCAATATGCCGAGCACTGAGCCTGTCACTTTTATTACGGATGGTAATCCTGACAGAGTCTCCTATACTGTTAGTTCCTTGAAGCCGCAAGCGCCCAATGCAACTTTTGTTAAATGGAGTACCACTTCTTTGGGTGATGGTACTGACTATGACCCAGGCGAAACATTCACTCCTACAGTAGATATTACACTGTATGCAATTTGGAAGTCGGACCAGTATACAGTACAGTTTAAGAATAATGTAGGTGGTATAACAACGGATGTTTATGAAGCGCAGACTATAGACCACGGTAACACAATTATACTGCCGGATGGACCTGTGAGGGATAACTACACGTTTAAAGGTTGGTCCGCTGAAAATGACGGTAGCAGTATCGTATATTCTGCTGGTACTAAGTTGGAAATCACATCTGATACCATTCTATATGCGGTTTGGGGTGTTGACCTGGCTATCACAATTCCAGCGGGCAGTACTATTGAAATGTGGGATTTTAATACGTTTGCATATGTACCCATTAAAGGATTTGCTATAACTAACAATACTTACCATGTTGAACATGTGGAAGGTTCTTGGAAAGGAATGCGTTTCCGCGTTACCCCTGGTGCAGGCACGAATTTTAACACAAACAGTTGTATTTCTTCTGGTGCCAGCATCGGAAAGTGGGTATCTGATGGATTTCTAACATTTGAGTTAACAGATGGTTTGACCACCGATACAGCAGTTACCATTGTTGCAAATAGCAATCAGTATGTTGTTAGTTTCATATCTAACGGTGGCGAAGCTGTTGAGCCCAAACAGGTTAGTCATAATGAATCAATTGACTTGCTAGAAATTAGCAGAACTGGTTATGAATTTAAGGGATGGTTCCGTGACGTAAACCTCAACGAAGGCCCTATAACAAGCCAAATAATTACAAGTCATACAACATTCTACGCAAAATGGGAAGTTAGACAGTATACTATCAGTTTTAATGCCAACGGTGGTTCTGAAGTCGCTGCAATTTCTCAGGACTATGATACGGTCGTCACAGCTCCTACACATCCAACAAAAACTGGCTATGAGTTTGTTGGTTGGTATAAGGATGCTGCACTAACAGAGGCATACCAATTTACCACCATGCCTGCAGAAAATATTACACTGTATGCAAAATGGGAAGCTTCCGTGACATCTATGACCATCAAGGTTGAAGGCTGCAACACCACGCTGGATCCCAACCAAAGCTTCCTCTTTACTGTTGAGGGGCCAGACGGAGTCAAACTCAAAGTAACAGTTTTGGAAAATGGCTCTGTTACCATCCATGGTGTGACCATCGGTCAGACTTACACCGTCACCATGGACAATGCTTGGTCCTGGCGCTACAGTATCAAGAACGGTACAGATATTCAGGGCAACGACAATATTACCTCTGCTGCGGTCGCTGGCAATTGCGTGACCTTCACCCTGGGCCAAAATGGTATGCTTACCTTCAAGGTGACTCGCAATACGGACAAGTGGCTGGATGGCAACGCATATTACAAGCAATAATTACGAAAGGAAGTGCAGACTATGAAACTGAATAGACGGGCTGTAGGGCTGCTGGTTTCCTTGACATTGCTTTTGACGGCGGTTGTAGGCTCTACGGTGGCTTTTATCGTTGCCCAAAGTCAGAAGAAGACAAATGTGTTTCAGCCCTCCCGTGTAGCCTGCGAGGTTATCAAAGGGACAAGTAGTACTTACACGGTGAAAAACACCGGCGACACCGATGCTTACATCCGTGTGGCGGTGCTGGTGAATTGGAAAAACACCGACGGTCATATTTATGCCCAAGCACCTGCGTTTCAGGTTGTGCTAGGTGAGCACTGGGTTTTAGGCAAGGATGGTTACTATTACTACACCAAGCCTGTGACCCTTGCTGCGGATGCGATTGCCACCACTGCATTAACGGTCACACCAGAGGAAGATGATGATTTGATCGTAGAGGTCGTAGCCTCTGCCATTCAGGCAACACCCAATGCGGTGAAGGATTGGAGCAGCGGCGTAGCAACAGCCGCCACAGATGGCGCTGTGCTGTCTGTCACAACACAATAACAGCCACCTGCAAGAAATCATATCCGTTCCTTGCAGAATGAGATGCGCATTGCGTGCGTGGTGCAGACTTCGTCTGTGATGCACGCCTTCGGCGCGCGGAAGAACGCACCCCCTCACTGCTGATTTTTGCGGACTGGGATTATCTTTTTGGGTTTATTGAAAAAAGAGAAACACAGCGCGCCTAAGGGCGACGCTCCACAAGGAAGTAACACCTAAGGTACAACTGTGTTTTTGTATAAAATTTTATAGACAAGATGTTTATAATGTTACATCCTTCCGGGAGGATAGACAAATTGATTTCCCGGTGATGGGATGGGGAAATTGCAGTGTCTTGGCGCACAGCAGCTGAGTGGTAAGACCCAGCTTTTGAGAAAATGCTCGAGATTCCGCGCTCCCGTACTGGGGGTCACCCAAAATAGGGAACCCCATATAGGCGCAGTGAACCCGAAGCTGATGGGTACGACCGGTGATGGGCCGCAGGGCCAGCTTGCATATCTCATCTTTGCGCTCTAAAAGGGTGTACGCCGTGACGGATGGCTTGCCGTCCTCCCGCACCTCCCGTAGAAGGCTGGGTAGAGGCAGACGGGCGATGGGGGCATCGATGGTACCGGTTTCCTCTTTAGGGCCCCCAAAGACAAGGGCGTGATAGTTTTTTTGGAAACCGCCCTGCAGGTGCAGATCGTTTAATAATCTGTGTATATGGGAATTTTTTGCCAGCAGCACCACACCGAACGTGTCCCGATCCAGCCGGGTCAGCGGATGAAAGGCACAGGCCTGCCCGGTTTTTTGGTAGTAAGCCAGCACACGGTTTGCAAGCGTGCCGGTGGTTCTTGACCGAGAGGGGTGTATGAGCATTCCAGCAGGCTTATCCACTGCCAGCAGGTAGTCATCCTCATACAAAACAGTCAGCTCCCCGTCCTCGGCGGGGTACTCCGGTTCCGGTTCATTCAAAGAAACGGTAATGATGTCCCCGGGGACAACCGGATAATCGGTATGCACCGGCTTTCCGTTGACAAAGAAAAGCTGCTGCCATTTCAGCCGGTTCATAAGGCCGGAGGACATCTGTAGCTCCTGCCGCAAAAAGGAGGACAGTCGCTCCTCCCGTGTGGCAATGCATTTTAGTTCCATAGGCGCACCATCTTTCAAACTTCTGTGGGAGAGAAAGCCGGAGGGGGTCCCTCCGGCTTTTTTAGAATCCATAGCCTGCATCCAGCAGTCGCATGAGAGCATTGTTGGCCTCATCATCGGAAAATAGAGCTGTGAATTGCTTTTTCACCGCCAATGCTTCCAGCGACAAATCCAGCCGTCCCAGTTTTACCAGTTGGGCAAAGCCGTCGCTCTCCCGGTGGCCGGAGAGCACCCTGTGGGCAAAGGTCATCAAATCCCCCTCCACGGGGCGCAGGCGCACACCCAAACCTTCAGCGGCGGTTCTTGCCATGCGGTAGCTTTCGCAGAATTTTTTATCCATTGGCTTTTTCCAAAATCAGCGGACCGTTGCTGTCAGCAAGACCCTTGAGAATGTACTCAGCTGCCTCCGGGGGTGTGAGCTTTACCTGCTCGCCGCTTACCATATTCTTTACAGAACATTTGCCCTCGGCAATCTCGTCCTCGCCCAGGAGCACCGCATAGGGTACGCCCAGCTTGTCCGCATAGCTCATCTTTTGCTTAAACTTCTTTTGCTCTCCATAGAACTGCACCCGAACGCCGGCAGAGCGCAGAGCTTCTGCCAAAGCGATGGCAGGGCCGACCTCGGCAGTCATGGGCAACACAAGCGCATCACAGGGTGCGCTTGGCAGCTTGTCATTGAGCAGACCCTGCTCATCCAGCACGTAGAAAAGACGGGTCAGACCAATGGAAATGCCCACGCCGGGGAGGGTTCTATCCGTATAATATCCCGCCAAATTATCGTATCGGCCGCCGGAGCACACGGAACCGATCTCCGGATGGTCCAAAAGGGTGGTCTCATACACCGTGCCGGTGTAGTAATCCAAGCCTCTGGCAATGGTCAAATCCACCGCAAAATTTTCCTCCGGAACACCGAAGGCGGCCAAATTCTGGGTGACGGCCTTCAGCTCGGAAAGGCCCTGGTCAAAGGTCTCGTTGCGACCCTGATATTCCTCCAGCTTGCTCAGCACTTCGGCGTTGGTGCCTCGAATAAGCATAAAGCCCAGGATGTCGTCGGCGTGATCCTCGGAAATCCCCAGCTCATCAATGAGCATGAAGCCGACCTTCTGGGTGCCGATCTTATCCAGCTTATCCACAACGCGCATAATATCGCCTGCTTTGTGGCTCAGGTGCAGCATTTCATAAAAGCCGTTGAGGATTTTACGGTTGTTTACCCGGATTTGGAACCGGTTCAGACCGAAGCCGCGGAAGACCCGATAGATAATGGCAGGAATTTCCGCCTCATTAAGAATGTCCAGCTTGCCGTCACCGATGATATCGATGTCCGCCTGATAAAACTCCCGGAATCTGCCTCTTTGTGCCCGCTCGCCCCGGTAGACCTTACCGATTTGATAACGGCGGAATGGGAATGCCAGCTCGTTGTAGTGCAGCGCCACATATTTTGCCAGCGGCACGGTCAAATCGAATCGCAGAGCCAAATCGCTGTCGCCCTTTTGGAAGCGGTAAATTTGCTTTTCTGTTTCACCGCCGCCCTTGGCCAGCAGAATTTTGGCATCCTCGATGGCCGGGGTATCCAAAGGGGCAAAGCCGAAAAGGGAGTAGGTGTCCCGGAGCACCTGCATCATTTTCTCCATCTTTGCCTGCTTACCGGGGAGCAGCTCCATAAAACCGGACAGAGTCCGGGGGGTAATTCTTTCCATAATCTCTTCCTTTCAAAAAAGCCGTCCAGCCCTAGGCCGGACGGCTGGTTGTTCTTAATATTTGGGTTTGTTGTGATACATTTCACGCCAGTCAAGATCGCCACGCTGCAGACCCATGATGAACATCTCTGCGCTACCGAGGTTTGTGGCAATAGGCACATTATGTTTGTCGCAATGGCGAATGGTTTCCATCATCTGGCTGTCGTCCCAGGGATCTATGGTATTTGGGTCGGTGAACAGAACCACCAAATCGATCTCGTTGTAGGCGATGCGGGCGTTAATCTGCTGGTGACCGCCCTGCTTATGAGACAATAGTAGAACAATGGGCAGACCGGTACTTTCTGCAATCAAACGACCGGTGGTGGCGGTGGCATAGAGATTATACTTGGCCAGTACGCTTTTATAGGCAGTGCAGAACTGCACCATCAGTTCTTTCTTCTTATCGTGAGCCAAAAATGCAATATTCATAGTGGTCACTCCTTCTCGTTATAGCTTCACAGGAACTGGCTGTCCCTGGATCCGTTTGGCAATCCGTCGGCAGGCTGCTGCGGCACCCTTTTTTGTGTAACCCAAAAGGGGTTGTTGGAAAGCTGCCGCTACGAGGACATTTGGATCCTCCGGTACAAGACCCAGCAGGGGCAGACCTGACTGGTCCATAATATCGTCCACGGTTACACTCATGACGTTGAATATTTTGGGATTTACTCGGTTGATGATGATGCGCACATTGCCCTTGCCCATGACTTCCAGTACATCGGAGGCTCTTGTGGCATCCCGGATTGAGGCTGGGTCCGCACCGGTGACCAAAATTGCCCGGTCTGCAAACTGAGCGGTCAAACGGAAACCGGCATCGATACCTGCCGGTGCATCCATCAGCACATAAGAAAACTGCTCCCTCGCCTTCTGAAGCATTTTAGCAAAGGCGACCGGGTCAACCTCTTCTACAGGGCAGTTGACGGGGGCGGTGAGGAAGAAAATGCCGGGATACACGGGGTGCTGGGTAGCCGCATCCAAATCGTAGTTGCCGGAACATACATCCAGAAAAGAGAGGGTGCCCAACTGGCATATGCCCAAAGCTATGTCCAAATTCCGCAGGCCCACATCGCAATCGATGCACAGCACACGTTCACCCTGCAGTGCCAACGCTTCTGCAAGACCCGCACACACAGAAGTCTTTCCGGTGCCGCCCTTGCCGGACACAATCGCAATCAATTCACCCAAGTGTTGTCCCTCCTTTCCCCATACAAAGCCATTATAAATCAATATTGCACAAAAAGCAAGGTTTTTTCGCCGTGAAAACATGGCATATGTATTTAAATTTCATAAAAGATTGGGGTTTTTTGTAAATAGGGGATTTACATTTGTTCTACTATGTTGTATGATAATTGCGAACAGAGTAGGAAACCTTGCGTGAAGTGCTGCTAAAATGGGGAGTTGTCTGGCAGACGAAGGACTTTGTCCGCGATGAGGTTTCCGCACCCGCTGCGCATATAGGATCATCTCCTAATATGTAAGCAACGATACTCGGTCGGGTGAATCGGTCGGCCAGTCTTGTGCTGTACCTTCCCTAATGGGTATTATGTCCGAGCTCTACTCCCCGTGCGCAATGCGCATGGGGTTTTTGTTTGGGCATTCCCAAGGAGGCCACCGCCCTTTGCCCACATATTAAGGAGGTTTTTATTATGTCCAATCAAACACTATTTCCCCATCCTTTCTCCAAAGCCTATTGGAGAACCGCCGCCGCAGAGCTAAAAAGCACTAAAATGCTGGTTATCACCGCACTGCTTATTGCATTGCGTGTGGCGCTGAAACCCCTTGCCATTCCTCTTGGCAATCCCCAGCTGAACATCCAGACTGCCATGCTGGCAACTGCACTTGGCGCCATGATTTTTGGACCTGTGGTTGCCATCCCCGCCGCAATCATCTCCGACACCATTGGCTTTATGCTCTTCCCCAACGGAGATTACTTCCTTCCCTTCGTGCTGACGGAGATTGCCAGCACCATGATTTATGCTTTGTGCCTGTACCGAACCAAGGTGTCTGCTACACGGGTGGTTTTGGCGCGGTTTCTTATCTGCTTCTTCGTGAATATGATTCTGCAGACGGTGATTATTGCATGGCAGTATACATATATGGGCAACCCTGAGAGCGCCAAGAGTCAGATTTTGGGTATCTTTACTGTCTCCCGACTGTTTAAGAACCTATTTTTCTTCCCCATCGAGTCGGTGGTGATGACCCTGTTCTTGAAGGCTCTGGTGCCGGTGACCAACCGGGCCGGACTGACTTACGACAAGGGCGCTAATTTGAATTTCAGCAAAAAGCAGGTGGCCATTCTCGTAGCGTTGGTGCTGGTGGGCGCGGTGTCTGCAACCGGCTGGCTGACCTACCGCTACAACGACACCTCCCGTACCGCCGATTACACCGACAAGCAACGGGTAGAGGCCAACAAATCTATGACCCAGCTGGTGCTGGATAAGACCGATGACTGGGATAATGAGACTGTGGTCTGCGTTGTGGACAGCGCCTTCCGTCCCATGTTCGGCAAAGTAACCGACTACACCGTATCCGTGTATGTGTTGGACCAGGAGGCCTTTGCCGCCGGTCAGGCCGCTGCGGAAAAAGAGGGCAAGACCTATAATATGGACACCCTGTGGCTCTACAAAAAAAGCGGTCCCAAGAACGACCCCTATAAGTCCCTCGTGAAGGTTGGCGTAGCGACCTTTGCCATGAATGAAAAAACCGATGCGGTAGAAGGTTTTATCTGTAAGCCGGTAGAATAATCTTTGACAAGTGCTCCTTTTTTGGATATAATAAAGAAAAATTTATAAGGAGTATTCCTATGCATATTGATCATGACCATATTTCCGGCGGCCATGCCCATTCCCATGAGCATTCCCACACCCACGAGCATACCCACGACGGTATTGCCCACTCCCATGAGCATACCCATGCCCATGAGCACGACCATACGCATCCCCATGCCCATGAGCATCTTCATAATGACGGACAAGCCCATGACCACAGCCACAGCTGTGAAGGTCACTGCGGCGGCTGTGCGTCCAAGTGCGAGCACACGCCTATGGAGGAGCTAATGGCCCTTATGCAATATATGGTAGGACACAATGCCAGTCATGCCAAAGAATTGGCAGATTTGGCAGTTCAACTGGAGAAGGCCGGAAGCCATGCCGCCTATGAGCAGGTTATGGCCGCTGTGTCCGACTTTGAAAAAGGCAACCTGCGACTGTCTGCCGTGCTGGCAAGTCTGAAATAAGGGGAAACGCTATGTGTCTTTCAACTGTTTACAAAAACAGCCGCAGTGAGGAGAACGTGGTTCTCAAAAACGTGATGCGGATTGACTGCAAGGATGGTTGCGTGATTTGCACCGATCTGATGGAGCGCACCGTGGCCATTGAGGGCACTTTAGAAAGCGCCAATTTGGTGGATGGCTATGTGGTGGTCAAGGAGAGCATCCCCACTTAAAACCTATCATAAATTAAGGACGTGTTGCAAAGTGCAACACGTCCTTTGTTCTCTATCAGCAATAGAAATCCTTAATCTTTTTCGCACGGCTGGGATGGCGGAGCTTCCGTATGGCTTTATTCTCAATTTGGCGAATCCGTTCTCTAGTCACGCAGAAAATCTGACCAACCTCTTCCAACGTGTGGGTACGGCCGTCATACATGCCGAACCGCATCCGCAGAACATCCGCTTCCCGCTCGGTAAGTGTGTCCAAAATTTCCTTCAGCGCTTCGGCAAGCAAGGCGTTGGAGGTGGCATCTGCAGGGCCGGGGGTGCGCTCGTCCTCTACAAAAGAGCCGATGGAGGTATCTTCTTCATCGCCCACAGGGGTGTCCAAGGAAAGGGTGTCGGCGGCTGTGCGGTTTGCCTCGATGATTTTTTCAACAGGCAGGCCCAGTTCAGCGGCGATTTCTTCCACAGTGGGCTCACGACCCAGCTCCTGAACCAGCTTCCGGTTGCACCGGGTGGCCTTGTTAATCACTTCTACCATATGCACCGGCACTCGGATAGTCCGAGCTTGGTCGGCGATGGCTCTGGTGATTGCCTGCCGAATCCACCAAGTGGCATATGTAGAGAATTTGTTTCCCTTTGTCCAGTCAAACTTGTCCACTGCGCGGATCAGGCCGGTGTTACCCTCTTGAATCAAATCCAAAATATGCAGACCGCGGCCGGAATACTTCTTGGCAATGGAGACTACCAGCCGAAGGTTTGCCTCTGTCAGCTTATTCTTGGCGTACTGGCTGCCCTCGGAGACCATCTTAGCCAGCTCCACTTCCTCTTCAGCGCTCAGCAGCTTAATCTGACCGATTTCCTTTAGATACATCCGCACAGGGTCATCCAAATTGTACTCAGCAGCCAAATCCACCGGGTCAATCAGTTCCTCATCGTCAATGCCCACAAGGTAAATATCATCGCCCTTGTCGTCCAGCAAATCCAGGTTGTCGCCCAAATCCAGATCCAGGTCCTCGCTGACCACTTGGATATTCATTGCTTCAAAGCTGTCGTAAATCTCTTCGATTTTTTCCGGGGATAAATCCAGTTCCTCCAAATAACTACGCAGCTCAGCGTCCCGAATCATGCCCTCCTTGCGCCCTTGCGCAATCATCTGCTGGAGAACAGCCTGCAGATCGTCGGGATTCTTGGCGTTTTTCTTGGCTGTATTCATAATGCATACCCTCTTTATCTTCTTATTCGCGTTTGCCATGCCGTTAGACTATACCTTGATTTTTGCTTTTTGACAAGGGTTTTGCAAAAAAATTTTTCAAAAAAGCGGCTTTCGGCGTTTTTTGTCGCTGCAGTACGAAGTTTTCCCTGTTTTCTATTAAAAAATACTATGGAAGATTTTATAAATATGTCGTTTTTTCCTAACAAAAGAGGTCAAGAAAGCCCCAAACCGTCAAAATCCAATTTTTGACGGTTTGGGGCTTTCTTGACACTCTGAGAGGTGCGTTTTTTAACGCACCTCTTTGTTTATTCAATATGGCTGTGGTTGCTGATGTGGTCTTCACAGTAGCAGTGGTAGCCGTTGCAACGGGAGCAGTACCGAAATTCCAGCTCGGGGTTACTCACATCCGTTCGACCGCACACCGTACAACGGTGGGTATATGGTGCAGTGGGCCGGTTGACGGTTGCTTGATAAGAGCCGGCGGAGGGGAAGGGTATGGTTCCGGTTTTTTTCTGCGCCTTATTTTTATAAAGTCTGCGGAAATTTACCTGCCATGAGCGGGGGATAACATTTAATACATCCATGCCAAAGAACAGGAAGTAATTGGCGATAGCAACCAAAGGCAGAAGCTTCATGGGCCAAGGCAAGGAAACCACTTCCACAAACGTCAATACCAAATCCACAAGCGCCAAAATCCAAGCCTTTACCGGAATAATGAAGAACAGCAGGAAATGGGTGTTGGGGTACATGGTGGCATATGCCAAAAACAGGCTCAGATTCAAATAATAAATATCGGCCATGCCCCCCACAAACATTGCGTATATATCCATCAAAATGACACCGGAAAAATAAAACAGATTGAAGCGGAACGTACCCCATGCATTTTCAACGGCCCGTCCCAGAGAGTAGTAGCAAAAAAGACTGATAGCCGTGAAAAGGAGGCTGCCGGCGTCGTAGGTAAAGACATAGGTGAACAGCCGCCAAACCTGCCCCTGTAAAATCAGTTCCCGGTGGAAGCATAGGGCAAAGTACAGCGTATAGCTCCTGTCAACGTTATTCATAATGTACACCAGTGCACTGCCTAGGGTTATAAACAGCATAAGATTGGGAATGCCTTTGTTCCGGTTCCGGAAGCAGAAGCTTTCAAATCGGCTGCGAAGACGGCTCAATTCAATCAACTCCTTTTTAGTGCTACCATAATAGCATTATTTTCCAAAAATGTCTACCATGTAATTATGAACAATTATATTCAAAAAAATTCTAAAAAAAGCTTGACAATCCTACATTTTGGTGTAGAATATTGTAGAACTGCATATAAGCCTTATCAAGAGTGGTGGAGGGAACGGCCCGATGAAACCCGGCAACCTGCGTAAGCGTGGTGCCAAATCCGGCGGCAACGAGAGATGAGGATTCGATATACGCGCACGTCGAATCTTCGGTGTGTGCGGTTTTTTATGCTTATGACATATAGAAAGGAACAATTATGGAAAAAAGACTGTTTACCTCTGAATGTGTCACCTGCGGTCATCCCGACAAGGTGGCAGATGCGATTTCCGATGCAATTTTGGATGCCTGTTTGGCTCAGGATGCCAACTCCCGTGTGGCCTGTGAGACCACTGTGACCACCAACTTCTGCTTGATTTGCGGTGAAATCACCACCAAAGCCGTGGTGGACTATCCGGCCGTTGCCCGCGAGGTGATTCGCTCCATCGGCTACACCAACCCCGAGGACGGCTTTGCGGCAGATACTGTGGAAATCCTCTGCAAAATTCACACCCAGTCTGCTGACATTGCGCTGGGCACCAATGATGACGTAGGCGGCGCCGGCGATCAGGGTATGATGTTCGGCGGTGCATGTACCCAAACCCCGGAGCTGATGCCCCTGCCCGCAGCACTCTCCAGAGCTTTGGCCAATCGGCTGACCCAGTGTGTGCAGAGCAACGACCTGCTTCGCCCGGACGGAAAGACGCAGGTGTCCGTGGAATTGGATGAACAGGGTAAGGTGATTGGCATTGACACCGTGGTGGTTTCTATCATGCACAGTGCCGATTTTGAAATGAGTGAGCTGCGCCGGTACATCCGGGAGGGCGTAATTGCTCCGGTACTGCAGCAGTACGGCTTTGACATTGCCAATGTTCCCCACATCCATATTAACCCGACCGGTAATTTCGTCATTGGTGGTCCCAACGGCGATACCGGCCTCACAGGCAGAAAGATTATTGTGGATACCTACGGCGGCTACTTCTCCCATGGCGGCGGCGCTTTCTCCGGCAAGGACCCCACCAAGGTGGACAGAAGCGGCGCTTACATGGCGCGGTATATGGCCAAAAATCTGGTAGCAGCCGGCTTGGCAGAGCAGGTTGAGGTTCAACTGGCATACGCCATCGGCGTTGCTCAACCGGTTTCTGTCCGTGTGAACAGCTACGGCACCGGAAAAATTGCCGATGAGGAAATGACTGCCCTGCTGCGCAAGCACTGCGACCTGACCCCCGGCGGTATCATCCGCAAGCTGCAGCTGCGCCGACCCATTTACAGTCCCACCGCCCGCAACGGCCATTTTGGTGTAGAAAATCTCCCTTGGGAGCAGACTGATTTGGCAGACGTTCTCCGTTTGGCCCTATAAAGAAGTCAATCCCCCCGGCTATGCCCAACGAATAGCTTTTTCTATAAACAAGGACTCGATTTGCAATTTTGTACAAAAGAGCAAATCGAGTCCTATTATTGTCCGTCAAGAATGTTTGACAAATCACTATCTTACTTGAGGCAACAGTTTGCTGCGCTTAAGCGCCGGTCGCAGTGCCAAATACAGCACCGTCGCCACAATTACTGCCACTACCGCATTGACCGCCGTGGTCACAGCACCCATCTTCGCCCAAACGGATGCCGCATCTTGGGGCACACCCAGCACATAGGTCTTGTAAAAGTAACCCACCACCGGGTCGGCCACCAGATTAAAGGACATACCGCAGGCACAGCTGATGACCGTTGCAACAGGAAGCGATATCCGCCGTTGTCCATCCCTGCTTAGGTGGAACACCTTGTGGGCAATCAGTCCCGTAATCAGACCGATACATAGCTTCAGCACAAAGGTCTTGGGTGCGGAGGTCACATAGGCGGTAGTCAAATCCGCAATGGTCATACCCACAGCACCGGCCATGCCACCCCAAAAGCCCCCTAAAAACAAGGCCGCCAGCACGCAGAACACATTACCCAAATGAAATGCGGTCTTTTCCGTTCCTACTTGAAGATCAATTTTGCAATAAGTAAAGCCAATATAGCACAGCGCTGCAAATAACGCCGCCATGCATAGCTTTCGTAAGGTTTGGCTTCTTTCGTTCATAGGAGAACCCCCTTCGTCCGTTTTTCTGCATTATAACACCTTCTGGCAATAAATAAAGCACCAAATTTTTCACAAAATATAAGGCCAGTGTTTTGTATGTTTTTGATATTCTGTGGGAATCCTCCTAGAAGATAAGGAGGAGATACCATGCAACAGGAAACAATTCAAAATTTGGCGCGGAGCTTTGCCGGAGAATCGCAAGCCAGAACCCGTTATACGGTCTACGCCCAAATTGCCCGCAAGGAAGGATACGAGTGGATCGCCCGGGTATTTGAGGAAACCGCCGCCAACGAAGCCGTTCATGCAGAGGAATTTTTGGAGCAGCTGCAAAAAATGGGAGGCTGTGCGCCTAACATCGATATCAACACAGGCTACCCCTACCAGTTGGGTACCACTTTGGAAAACTTACAGTATGCCGCCGATGGGGAACTGCACGAACACGACAGTGCCTACCCGGCCTTTGCGGAGGTAGCACGCCGGGAGGGACTTGCGGAGGCTGCCCGTCTGTGGATGCTGATTGCCCGAATTGAGGGTGTGCACCACAACGTATTCCAACAACTGTATACGCAGCTGGCAGAAGGAACACTCACAGAAAAGAAGAAACCCATTGTTTGGCGGTGTCTGAATTGTGGTTATACCTACGAGGGTATCCGGGCCACAGACCCCTGCCCTGTCTGCAGCAAGCCTGCCGGTTGGCAGGAGGGCTCGTTGGACAGAAAGAAACCCATTGAAAAGAAAATGTAGAAAAAATAAAATTTACGGGGATGTCTTTCGGCATCCCCGTAAATTTTATTTTTCCAAAGCCATGACCTTGTCAATTCTGCGCTGATGGCGTTCGTTATGAGAAAACTCCGTACCCAGCCATGTGTCCACAATCTCAAAGGCCAGCATCTGACCCACCACGCCGGCACCGATTGCCATCATGTTGGTGTCGTTGTGCTCTCTGGTCATCCGGGCGCTCATCACATCGGACAACAGGGCACAGCGGATACCGGGCACCTTGTTTGCTGTGATGGAAACGCCAATGCCGGTGGTACACAGCACAATGCCCTTGTCACACTCTCCGGCGGCAACCGCCCGTGCGGCAGGTGCGGCAAAATCGGGATAGTCACAGCTGTCAAGGGTGTAGGTACCAAAATCCTTAACCTCGTGTCCCATCTTCTCCAGGTGGGGAATCA
Source organism: Faecousia sp. (assembly GCA_045126955.1). Classification (GTDB taxonomy): domain Bacteria; phylum Bacillota; class Clostridia; order Oscillospirales; family Oscillospiraceae; genus Faecousia. The sequence continues at coordinate 5,064 of JBGVPJ010000052.1, read as the reverse complement.
GTGCGTTTTTCAGCGCCAGTGCGCCGTGGTCGCAACCCAGTGCAATCTTCATATTGTTATCCTCCAATGTAAATAATTTATAAAACAATGCCGCCGTTCACGGCCAGCACCTGTCCTGTAATAAATTCCGCATCCGCAAGATATACCATAGCTTTCGCCACATCCTGCGGAGTGCCGTTGCGGCCAACGAGTGTCTGCTCTTTCAGCTCCTCCATAATCTCCGGAGCCACATTGGCACACATGTCCGTGAGAATCACGCCCGGTGCCACACAGTTGACCCGGATGCCGGAGGGTCCCAGCTCCTGCGCCAGTGCCTTGGTCATGGCAATGACCGCACCCTTGGTGGCGGAGTAGGCTACCTCATAGGAAGCACCCACCTGTCCCCACATGGAGCTGACCGTAATAACAGAGCCTGCCTGCTTCCGCAAAAAATGGGGCATCGCAGCGCTGACACAGTGGTAAATGCCCTTTACATTCACAGCAAACAGCCTGTCCCACTGACTTTCCTCCATTTGATGCAGCAGACCGCTGATGGAAATACCTGCGTTGCAAATAAGCACATCCACATCGGGAATCCGCGAAAAGGCGGTTCCAACGGCCTGTCCGTCCGCCACATCACAGCAGATAGCGGTTGCGCCGGTGTCTCGAGCCACGGCCATGGCTTGGTCATGCTCTTTTTCGTACAGAAAATACACCCTGTCACCCCTTGCGGCAAACTGCCGCACCGCCTCGGCGCCGATGCCTCGGCTGCCGCCGGTAATTACAACTGTTGCCATAGGACACCTCCCAAAAATGGGAGGGTCAGTGACCCTCCCCTGCAGTTCATTGATTTTGCCGACGGGCTTAACGGCGACGGCTCTTGGTGCGGTGGTCGGAATACTGCCGAATAGAGGAGATTTTGCTATCGGACTCGTTCAAAAATTGCTTCAAGCGCTCCTCAAACAGTTGGTCTGCGGTCTTGGGCTCCGGGGGAGGAGGGGGGGCAGTCCGAGCAGGACGGGGTGCAGAGGCGTTTTCCCGGCGGGACGGCCAAGCCTCCCGCTGGGGCTTTGGCTCCAAGCGCTTAATGGACAGATTGACCTTTCCTGCTTCCGCACCGATAACCACAACCTTCACTTCCTGACCCTCGGTCAGGTGCGCGCGAATGTCGCTGACATAGGTATTGGCTACCTCGGAAATATGTACCAAGCCGGTCTTGTTCTCCGGCAGGCTGATGAATGCGCCGAAATTGGTGATTGACTTGACCTTGCCATCTAAAATGGATCCAACGGTTAACTCCATGTTTATAATGCTTCCTCCATCTTAATCAGAGCTGTTATTGCCGGGGGCAAAAAACTGGCTGTTCGGGTCTACCAGACCCAGTTCCAGTGTTGCAATGCGCTTCACACTTTCCACGGTGCCCAGTTCTGCAATGTACCGGGTCAGCCGACGGTTTTCCTGCTCCAATTGGGCGGCCTGCTGCTGTAGGTCTGCCTGTTGGTCCGTTGTCGTCTGAATGGAAATCCGTAAAACGATCAGTGCTGCGATAGACAGGACAATCGTCGCCAAAACCACACACTTGAGCAGTGTAGAACTGCGACGGTATACCAGCCGAATATGTCTAAAAGGGTTGTTGTTTGCCATTTTTGACTCCTTCCGAGGGTGGCGGCTTCTTTTGATGCTCTATCCGTTTTATTGTACCCCATTTTTTCCAACTTGCAAAGAGAAATTTTATTATTTTTTCAATTTTTTTGAAAAGAAGTTGAAAAGGACGGAATATTGCGTTAAAAAAGCGCCAAAAACCGTCGAAAACCGGCCGCAGCCACCGTCCAAACCCTTGGTCAAAGGCGAATGCTCCCAGAATTGGGGCAGCCAGATACCCCATCCGCAAGTCACCTCGGCAGACCGCAAAGCCGTAATACAGATATATCCATCCGGCAAGCAGAACAAAAATCAAATCCGAAAGCACCGCCTTGCCCCGGCGTACCGGGCGCAGGAAGCCGTAAAAAATCCCCAGCACACAGCCAAGAACCACCCCTGTGAGAAACCGCCGAAAGGCGATATCCGGCGAGATCATCCTGTCAGCCGCCGCCACAAAGAGCCTGCCGGCCGTGGCTCTTCATAGCTGATTGCGGAAATTTTCCCCTCCACGGATACTTGTCCGCCCTCCGGCAGCAGGGTTTTTAACTGTAATTCCTTTCCCTGTACCACCAGAGTGCCCAGCTCCGTATGGGCAATGACGGCTGCTTCGTCAAAGCTGACCACCTCGGTCACTCCGGTGACGGTCAGCTGTTTGCGCTCGTTTAAAATAAGCTTATGGGGCAGATTCGGTTTCCCGTCGGTCATGTCCATCCCTCCTTGTTCGTAACAGAATATGCTCCATTGACAAGGAAGATACCAACGGGTATACTAATTATTATTATGAAAAGGAGGGTGCGGTATGGTGCTTTTGGGTCAACCGCTGAACGGCAGAGATTGCCACGAGGCAGGTCTTGCTCTTTTGCAAGAGCTCTACGGCGGCCCTCTGCCGGAAATCCGGCGCACAGAAAGAGGAAAGCCCTATTTTGTGGATTCTCCTCTGCATTTTTCTGTTTCTCACACCAAAAACCATGTGTTTTGCGCCTTGTCGGACAGGCCGGTTGGTATTGATGCGGAGGAGTCAGACAGGGATATCCGTTTGGAATTGGCAGAGAAAATTCTGTCACCCATGGAGCTTGTCCAATTCCGACAGGCGGAAAATCCCCGACTTGCCCTTTTGACCTTTTGGGTGCTGAAGGAGGCGGCGGCCAAGTGCTCCGGAGAGGGGTTAAGGGGTTATCCCAATGGCACGGAATTTTCCTTGAAGGATTCCCGGGTGCAGGAAAGAAACGGCTGTTTGGTGGCCGTGGTGGAAGAATAAATTTGAAAATTCAGCAAGGAGAATACCTATGTTATTTGATACCCATGCGCACTTGAATGATTCGGCTTTTGATGTAGACCGGGAAGAATTGATGGCCGGGCTTGCAGATAAGGGCATCGGCCTTGTGATGAATGCCGGATGCAGCTTGGAGAGCTCCCGGGATATCATCAAGCTGGCGGAGTGCTATCCCTGGCTCTATGCCTCCGTAGGCTCCCATCCCGACTCCGCCGATGAAGTAAACGAAGGGGTTATTGAGGAATACCGAAAGCTGTGCCTCCACGAAAAGGTAAAGGCCATCGGCGAAATCGGCTTGGACTACCACTATGAGGACATCCCCCGGGAAATTCAAAAGAATGCCTTCCGGATGCAGATGCAGCTTGCGAAAGAACTGGATATGCCGGTCATTATCCATGAACGGGAGGCCCATGACGACGGTATGCGGATTGTGAGGGAATTCCCAGGCGTCACCGGTGTGTTCCACTGCTACTCCGGCTCGGCGGAAATGGCACGGCAATTGGTGAATCTAGGTTGGTACATCGGGTTTACCGGCGTGCTGACTTTCAAAAATGCCCACAAGGCAGTGGAAACCGCCGCCAGCATCCCGCTGGACAGAATCGTGATTGAAACCGACTGCCCCTTTATGGCACCGGTGCCCTATCGCGGCAAGCGAAATGACCCGGGTTACCTGTCTCTGATGGCAGAAAAACTGGCGGAAATCCGTGGAATTACCCCGGAAGAGGCCGCAAAAATCACCACAGAAAATGCCAAACGGCTCTACCGAATTGAAGGCTGAAATAAATCCGTAAATACTTATCGAAAAACCACTTTTCTGCTTGACAAAAACACCCAATTCGTTTATTATATGGGTGATGCCACATGACTGACGGATTACGCAGAGCACTGCGGAGGAATGTGTGCGTTATCAATGCCGACCGTCTGGGCAATTCAGTTACGCTTGAACTGGATTGCCCTTTATTTATTAACTAGGAGAAGTAAACATGGAATTTACCTATCGTGGTCTAAAGGCCCAACTAAACAAACATACTGTTACCGATGCGGAGCTGGATCGGCAAATTCAACGGCTGCAGCAGCAAAATCCCCGTATCGCCGTAATTAAAGACCGTCCCACGCAAGCAGGGGATGAGGTGGTACTGGACTATGCCGGCTTCTGTGAGGGAGAACAGTTTGAGGGCGGTACTGCCCAAAATCAGACATTAGTGCTGGGTAGCGGCATGTTCATCCCCGGCTTTGAAGAGCAGCTGCTGGACAAAGTGCCCGAGGAGCAGGTGGTTGTGAAGGTCACCTTCCCCAAGGAGTACCACGCCCCCAACCTTGCCGGTAAAGAAGCGGAATTTCGCTGCACCATCCATGAAATTCGGGTAAAAACCCAGTATGAGCTGGACGATGTGTTTGCTCAGGAGGTAGGCGGCTGCTATACCTTTGAGGAGATGCGCCAGCAGCTTCGCAAAAGCTTGCAGGACTACACCGACGAGCGGGGCGAAATGGATTTGCAGGACCGTCTCCTGCGTCAGGCCGCTGCGACTTTGGATGTAACCATTTCCCCGGAGGAGCTGGAAACTGCCGTGCAGGAGCAGCTGCAGAATTTGGAAGCACAGCTTGCCCAACAGGGACTAAACCTGCAGATGTACTGCCAGTTTATGAATACCACAGAAGAGCAACTCCGTAAGGATGCCTATCCCGCCGCTGAGGCCGCACTGAAAAATATGGCAGCTGTGGATAAAATCGTGGAGCTGGAGCATTTGGAGGCCACCCAGGAGGAGCTTGGGGAGGCAATCGCAATCATCTGCCGCAAAAACGGCGTAACCGTGGAGCAAATCAAGGAGCTTTACGACGAGGCCTTTGAAAAAGCGGTTATGAGAAGTGTACTCACCGGCAAGGTCATGGCGCTCATTCGGGATGCCGCTGACGTGACGGAAGTATAAATTTTGTTATTTTTGTGCTGAAGAGAAAGCACCAATATTAAGGAGGAAAACGCAATGGCAATCAATTTTGTTGATGGCAAGTATGTAGACGAGAAGGGCATCGTAAAGCTCGACCCCACCGTTTACAAGGACTGGCAGATCGCAGAGGAAGCAGAGAAGACCCTGCCCTCCGTAGACTTTTTCCGCCAGAAGCTGGGCCTGCTGGAGGACGAAATCATCCCCTACGGCAAGACCCCGAAGATT
>JBGVPJ010000051.1:0-10376 GCA_045126955.1 Faecousia sp. | reverse complement strand
CTTCCTTGCAAGCGGCATCAGTATGAAGGATATCCAGGCATGGCTTGCTCCAATGGTGTTGGCAATGGATATCGATTTACATTTTCGCCTTTGGCGAAACTTATGGTAGCCACCAGTTTGTGAACTGGTGGCAGCAAGTGTCCGCCGGACACTTGCAATGTAATGGGTTCGATTCCGGTCCTCAATACCAAAATAAGGGAGAGGCGACTGCCTCTCCCTTATTTTGGTGCCGGCAACCGGAATCGAACCGGTACGCGTTTTACGGCGAGGGATTTTAAGTCCCTTGTGTCTACCTATTCCACCATGCCGGCGGGGAATGCCGTTATATTAGCACATTTTTCTGTCCCCGTCAAGGATATGAGAGGGTGGTTTTTCTCTTTGCTTACAGTTTTTTTCGCAGAACACAGGTAATTTTAAAAAAATGGTTGTAAGTTTCGCAAAAATGATGTAAAATAGCATGAATGATAAAATGCAAAATTATGCACACATAGAATCTGGAGGATTTTTTCATGGAGAAACCCATTGTTTTAGTGATTATGGACGGCGTAGGCAAGGGTGACCACGGCAGCGGCGATGCTGTTGCGGTTGCCAAGACCCCCACTCTGGACACCCTTTTGGCTACCTGCCCCCATACTTATTTGAAGGCACACGGCACCGCCGTAGGTCTGCCCTCCGATGAGGATATGGGCAACTCCGAGGTGGGCCACAATGCCCTCGGCTGCGGTCAGATCTATTCCCAAGGTGCCAAGCTGGTAGGCGAGTCCATTGAAAACGGCACATTGTTCGCATCCGAAACCTGGACAGAGCTGGTGGCAAACGCCAAGGCAGGCAAGGCCATGCATTTCATGGGTTTGCTGTCTGACGGCAATGTCCACTCCAATATTCATCACCTCATCGCCCTGTTGAAGGCCGCCCACGCCGCCGGCGTGAAGAAGGCCTACTGCCACGTCCTGTTGGACGGCCGTGATGTACCCGCCACCTCTGCACTTGAATATGTTGCCATGCTGGAGGATGTGCTGAAAACCCTCAATACCGACGGTTGTGACTATGCCATTGCCTCCGGCGGCGGCCGTATGCAGGTGACTATGGACCGGTACGAGGCCAACTGGGCCATGGTAGAAAACGGCTGGAGAACCCATGTGCAGGGCATCGGCCGTCAGTTCCCCTCCGCAGCTGAGGCCATTGAGACCTACCGCGCCGAGACCGGCGTAATTGACCAGGACTTACCCGCTTTCGTGGTGGCAAGAAACGGCGAGCCCATTGCTAAAATTGCCAACGGTGATTCTGTGGTGCTCTTTAACTTCCGTGGCGACCGGGCACAGGAAATCTCCCTCGCCTTTGACCGGAAGGACTTTGATAAGTTCGACCGTGGCGACTACACCGGTGTGAAGTTTGCCGGCATGCTCCAGTACGACGGCGACCTGAATATCCCCGAGCATTATCTGGTGCAGCCTCCCGTTATTCAAAACACCCTCACCGAGGTACTGTGTGAGGCCGGTATTCATCAGTATGCTCTGTCCGAGACCCAGAAGTACGGACATGTGACCTATTTCTGGAACGGCAACCGCTCCGGCAAGGTATGTGAGGAATTAGAGGTCTACGAGGAGATTCCCTCTGATGTGATTCCCTTTGAGCAGGCACCTGCCATGAAGTCTAAGGAAATCACCGAAAAGATGGTGGAGGCCATGGCCTCCGGCAAATTCCAATTCCTCCGCTGCAACTATCCCAACGGCGACATGGTGGGTCATACCGGTGTGATGGAAGCTGTGGTTTATGCCATGGAATGTGTGGACAGCGGTCTGAAGGCAATCCTTGATGCCGCCGACAAGTACGGTTATACCGTGCTCATCACCGCCGACCACGGCAATGCCGACCAGATGACCGAAACCAAGAAGGGCAAGACCTCTGTACGGACTGCCCACTCCTTAAACCCCGTTCCCTTTATTATCTATGACAAGGATAAGGCCTGGACTGTGAAGGAAGGCAATTTCGGCCTTGCCAATGTGGCTCCCACACTGGTGAAAATGATGGGTCTGACCGCGCCTGCCTGTTGGGAAGAGAGTATTGTATAAGCAGGCAACCGTTCCTGCAAATCGATTTTAATCTTTATTAGGAGGTACTGATTTATGATTCGACACAACAAGGAAAACGGTTCTGTTATTGTCAGCACCAACGTATACACTGATATAGCCGGCACTGCCGCAATCAACTGTCTGAGTGTCAAGGGCATGGTGGCACGCTCTGTTTCTGACGGCGTGTACCACCTGCTGCGGAAGGAATCTCAAGGCAAGGGCGTTCGGGTGGAATTCCACGAGGACGACACCATTTCCATTGATCTGCATGTTATGGTGGGTGACGGCGTGAATTTAACCGCCGTGGGTAACGCCATCATTGAAGAAGTGCGTTATATGGTCACAAAATGCACCGGCACTCAGGTCCGCGCCGTGAATGTATATATAGATTCCATCACCATTGGATAAACGACGGAGGTAAGTACCATTGAGGCAGACAATTAACGGCGCCGATTTTCGCAGACTGATGATTAGTGCGGCCGCCTCTATTGAAATCAACAAACAGAAGCTCAATGAGCTGAACGTATTCCCCGTGCCGGACGGCGATACCGGCACCAATATGTCCATGACCATCAACGCCGCCGCCACTGACCTGCGGAAGGCGGAGGATCCCTCCCTGGAAAAGGCTGCGGACATTGCCGCCAAGTCTATGCTCCGGGGTGCCCGGGGTAACTCCGGCGTGATTTTGTCCCTGCTGATGCGGGGCATCTCCCGAAAGCTGAAGGGTGCAACAGTTTGTGACGGTGTGCTGTGGGCAAATGCTTTGCAGGAGGGCGTGGATGCCGCCTATAAGGCAGTAATGAAGCCCGCAGAGGGCACCATCCTCACCGTAGCGCGGCTGGCAGCCGGCAAGGCTCTGGATGCGGCAAAAGAGAACAACTACTTCGAGTTTGTCCACGAAGCAGCCCTTGCAGAGGCAAAAATTGCTCTGGCTGACACCGTCAACCAAAACCCGGTTCTGAAAAAAGCCGGCGTGGTGGATGCCGGCGGCAAGGGCTGGGTGGTTGCGCTGGAGGCTATGCTGTGTGCTTTGAAGGGCGAGGACATTGTGGCACCCCAGGGCAGTGTGCAGGAGCCTGCCGAGCAGGCTGATTTCTCTGATTTTGATGCCGAGGAAATCACGTTTACCTATTGCACCGAGTTCATCATCTCCCGTGAAAACGACAAGGACCCGGAGCTGCTTCGTGAATTCCTCAATAGCTTAGGCGACAGTTTGGTACTGGTGGATGACGATGAGATTATCAAGGTGCACGTCCATACCAACGACCCGGGCAAGGCTATGCACGAGGCCATTGAGTACGGTTCCTTCGTCACCGTCAAGGTGGAAAATATGCGCCTGCAGCACACCGAAAAGGTGATGAGCGAGGCAGAAAAGGCACCTAAAATTGCCGAGCCGGAAAAAGCACTGGGCGTGGTTTCTGTCTGTGCCGGACAGGGTCTTGCGGATGTGTTTATGAATCTGGGCGTGGATGGCATCATCTCCGGCGGTCAGACCATGAATCCCAGCACCCAAGACATTTTGGAGGCTGTGAATAAGGTACCTGCCGAGACCGTTTTTGTGCTGCCCAACAACAAGAACATCATTATGGCCGCCCAGCAGGTGGATGCCCTCACCCCCAAAAACGTGGTGGTCATCCAAAGCAAATCCGTGCCCCAAGGCGTCACCGCTATGCTGAACTTCAACCCCGAGGGTGAGGTGCAGGAGAATGAGGACGCCATGACCGAGGCGCTGGGTACCGTGGATACCATGCAAATTACCTATGCCGCCCGGAATTCCGATTTTGACGGCTACGATATCCACGAAGGTGATTATCTGGCCATGTACGGCAGCTCCCTCTTCGGAACCAGTCGGGACATCAAAGTACTTCTGAAGTCTTTGGCCGAGAAGGTACGGGATGAAGGCAAAGAATACATCACCATCTACTACGGTGAAGATATTCAAGAAAAGCATGCCAAAAAAGCAGCCGATTTGTTTGCCTCTATCTGCCCCGATGCGGATGTAAACCTGCTTTCCGGCGGTCAGCCTGTATATTATTATCTAATCTCCGCAGAATAATAAACAAAGGCTCACTGCAAACCGTGGTGAGCCTTTTTTGTAAGGAGAAGCTTTATATCTTTTTGCTATTTTGCTTTTAGGAGGAATTCTGTGTCTGAGAAACCTACCAATGGCATGATAGAGAGAATGAATGCCCTTCTGCGTTACTTTTCCCAGCAAAAAATCGGCGTCCACGCCGCCGGTGCCGGCTATTTTATCGTGCTGTCCCTATTCCCTCTGCTGGTGCTCCTGTTGGCACTGCTCCGATATACGGGATTGCAAGTGGAGACCCTCACGGATTTGGTCAGCGGCTTTTTGCCGGAGGCATTGCTCCCGGCAGCCAAACGGCTGATTGTCAGTACCTACCGAAATACCTCCGGCGCGATTATCTCCCTGTCGGTATTCACCGGCCTGTGGTCTGCCAGCCGGGGTGTTTACGGTCTGCTCACAGGCCTCAATGCTATCTATCAGGTGCCGGAAAGCCGCGGCTATCTTTATACCCGGGGCATTAGTGTGTTTTACACCTTCCTGTTTCTGCTGATGTTGTTGGCAACACTGGTACTGAATGTGTTTGGCGCAACCTTGTTGCAAGCATTTTCCTTTTACAATGTAACCCTGCTGCAATTTCTGTGGGAAATTGTGGATTGGCGGTTTCTTGTGATGCTCCTGCTACAGACAGGACTGTTTTCCGCCATGTTCATGGCACTGCCCAACAGGCGTAATACCTTCCGGGAATCCCTCCCGGGTGCCTTGCTGGCGTCCGTTGGTTGGTTGGTATTTTCGGATATTTATTCGATTTATGTGCGGAATTTTTCCGGCTACGCCAATGTGTACGGCTCTGTGTATGCGGTGGCACTTTCCATGCTGTGGCTGTATTTTTGTATATCCATTGTCTTTTACGGTGGTGCGTTGAATCATTACCTAAGCAAGCACCGAAAAAAATAAATATTATAAAAGAGGAAATTGATTATGGGTTTTTTATCTGTTGCTGCCCACGCCAATTATAGTCGCTATTTTCGTAAGCTGAAGGCACTTGCTAAGGCAGAGCACCGCTGCTATCCCGTTTTGCTGTTTGATACCGGTTGGTGTGTCTTGCGGTACGGAATGGCGCTGACGGATTATCTGAATTTCAAGCTTTATAAGCGCACCCATGCCCAAAGAAAGGAATACTTTGGTGCCATGCGGGAGGAAAAGCTCTACAACATTGTATCTCCCCCTGCCTATAAGAAGCGCTTTACCATCAAGCCCGACTTTATTCGAGAATTTGCCGACTACACCCGACGGGAGATTACCGTGCCCGGACAGGATGATTTTGCCCATTTCTGTGCCTTTTTGGATAACCACCCTGTATTTATGTCCAAACCCTATGACGGCACCGGCGGCGCAAGTGTAGAAAAGCGAGAAGCCTCTGAAATTACGGACCGACAGGCATTCTATGACCATGCTGTTCAAAACAGGATCTACTTAGAGGAACTGGTAAAGCAACATCCGGATATGAATGTACTGTGCCCTGCCAGTGTAAACACCCTTCGCTTTATGACCTATAATGACAGGGGCACCCCCGTTCTGCTGTGGACCGGTCTGCGGGTAGGCAACGGCGTGAATCCGGTGGACAATTTCCACTCACAAGGTATGGGTGTGAAAATCGATATGGATACCGGCAAACTTGTGGGCGTTGCCATCAATAAGGACAATGTAGAATTTACCGCCCATCCCGCCACCGGTGTGGTTTTTGAGGGTTTCCAGATTCCCTGCTTCCAGCAGGCCCGGGAAATGGTTATGGAGGCCTGTCTGAAAAGTGATAAGATTTTGATGATTGGCTGGGATGTGGCTATCTCCGAAAACGGACCTCTGATTATCGAGGCCAACCGCTGGCCGGGTTTTGATTTGCCGCAGGTGCTGGATGACAGAGGCAGAATGGACATTGTCCGGGATGTGCTGCGTCGGTATAACGAGAAATAAGTGTGGCTGTAAGCGTCGATATATTGTAAAAGATTTACAGATTCTTCATAAGTATACTGTATACTGTGGGAAAAGGGGGTGTACGGTGTGTTTGGGCTGGTATCGGCAAATGTTGAGGAGCTGTGTCCGGAGGAAAAAATGCGGTATAATGCCGTTTACTGCGGCATCTGCCGGGAAATCCGGGAACAAACCTCCTCTGCCGCTTGTCTGGGTTTAAGCTATGATATGGCCTTTTTGGCGCTGGTGCTCATGAGCCTGTATGAGCCGGAGGAAATCTGCGGTAAAAAAGCTTGCAGTCTGCACCCCATCAAGCCACGGGCATGGGTGGATAATGAGCATATTCGCTACTGCGCCCACATGAATGTGGCGCTGGGATACTACAATGCCATTGACGATTACGAGGACGAAGGGCATTTGACTGCAAAATGTATGGCTAAAATCTTCGGACGGGATTTGGATAATATCAAAAATCTGTATCCTCGACAATGCGAGGCAATGGAAACCTGCATCAGCGCCCTGCGGCAGCTGGAAAAGGACGGCTGCGACAATCCCGACTTGCCTGCCGGCTGTTTTGGGCAGCTTTTGGGAGAGCTATTCGTCTATGGGGAGGATATGTGGGCCCCCACCCTCCGGCAAATGGGTGATGCACTGGGGCGGTATATTTATCTGGCGGATGCGGCTATGGATTACCGACGGGACAGGAAGAAGAAGCAATATAATCCCTTCCTCGCCATGGGCACCGGAGAAAAGCCCGCCCAATGGGAGCAGTATTTGGTGCTGGCCATGGGACGGTGCACCGAGTATTACGAAAAATTGCCCCTTGTGCAGGACAAAGGGCTTATGGATAACATTCTCTACAGCGGTGTGTGGGTAGAGTATCGAAAACGGCTAAGGAGCAAGCAGGATGATTGATGACCCTTATCAGGTACTGGGCGTGAGCCGAGATGCCTCGGACGACGAAATAAAACGGGCGTATCGGCGTCTTGCCAAGAAGTACCATCCGGATGTAAACCCCGGCGACCCGGTGGCCGCCAAAAAAATGCAGCAGATAAATGCCGCCTATGAGCAGATTAAGAGTCCGGAGAAGACCCAATCCGGTCCCGGCGGAGCCGGGTACGGTTACAACCCCTACGGTAGTTATCGGCAGAGCTATGAGAGTAGCTCCGGCGGGCAATACCAACAGGCAGCCTATCAGTACATTTGTTTCGGCAGATTCCGGGAGGCTATCAATGCGCTGCAATCGGACAGTAACCGCAATGCCCGGTGGTACTATCTGTCAGCGTTGGCAAACAACGGCTTGGGCAACCAAGTCACCGCTTTGGAGCATATCCGGCGGGCGGTTTCCATGGAGCCGGACAATCGAGTGTATTTAGACGCACTTACCGCCATCGAGCACGGCGGGCAGGCCTATCGGCAGCAGGCGGGGAATTTCCGAGGTTACCGCTGGGGCGGCTCATCCGTTGCCTCCCTTTGTCTGTGTTATTTCTTCCAGCTGTTTTGCTGCAGAGGCTTTTTCTGTTGCTAAAAACAAAAGGCTTCTCCTTCACCTTTGCATTCTTAGCGGAGAAAGCACGAACACCATCAAGGAAATTTCTTTGGTGGTGTTTTTTATCAGCGACATCTTGCCAAAGCCTCCCTTGTGTAAAGGGAGGTGGCTCGCGTAAGCGAGACGGAGGGATTGTAAAATCACAAAAGAAAGCAAAACAATCCCTCAGTCACCTTCGGTGACAGCTCGCTGAGGCGAGCCCGGTCGGCGGCTCTGACAGCCCACCGGGCTGTCATTCACTACCGCCGACTGCGCTGCGCTTACCCTTTGCACAAGGGAGCCTATGGATGCGCTCGTGCATCTTTAGGGGTATGGGCTTTGCCCGATGTCTTTGTAATACAAAGGCGAAACTTGCGATGAAAATAATGGAAAATAAAGGAGACGAATTATGCAAAACATAGCGGACTGGATTGATAATATTCTGAAAGATAAAGTTATCTCTGCGGATATTGTTGCTTTCTGTTTTAATCTTTATGAAGAAAGCGATGGTAGTTGGGCAATGGAGTTGGTAGGAACAGAAAGATTTGATTTTGAAGATGAAGATTGGGCTTGCAATGAGGCAACTGATTTTGGATCAAGAGAAAATCTTTACAATTGGGAAATGGAATGTGAGTGGGATGAAGCATTGGATTACATGGTGAATGAATTAAAACAATATTTGTCAAGCGGAAAGTATGCCGAACTATTAAAATCCAAAACTGGAGTTGGCGTTGGATTTGTTGACGGCAATATAGAGATTTTACATAGCAGGTAAACGAACCCCGACAGGATTTGTCGGGGTTATCTATTTGTTTACTGCGGAGCAATTTATGCTTATTCGTAGGGGCGTTCTGTGAACGCCCGCGGGCGAACGCAGTTCACCCCTACCGAGTGTTAGGCAAATGTTTTATAATTTCTCCGCTAAATTTGCACTTCCTTCGGGAGAAGCCTTTTGTTTTCTACAATATTCCTTTAATTGCCGGTTTTGAAGCGGTTAAAATAGTCGTACAAGGGAATGAGCTTTTCCAAAAACTCTCCGGCTCGGCGGCCCAGCTCCGGGCCAAACATATTTTCCGTCACCGGCTCATCCACCACACAGCTGATATTGCTCTTCCAGGCATAGTAGGGTGCCAGCTCCGGGATGGGTGCCTCCTTGGGCCGCTTGTACAAATTTGCCGAGATAGACATGCCTGTGGCCTTTTGGGTGCTCTCAATCAGATTCAAAAATTCATCCGGCTTGTTTGCCAGCTCCCGGCGGAAATCCTCCAAAGTGCTGGCCTTCGGCTGCCACAGGCAGAAGCCGTAGCTGACCCCTTCCGGATAAATTTCAAAATACAGACAGGGATTTTCTCCCCACCAAGGCACATCCTGCCGAATGCAAATCCAAAGGCCCTCCTTATAGGGTTGGGGGTGATGGAGTCGTGCGTCCCGATAGATGCGGCTGACCTTCAAAAGGTTGCCGGGTTTTTCCGCAAAGAGTCCAAACAAATCCTTACCCAAGGCCTTCATGGGTTCATATAAATGGTTTACATAATCCTTTTTGTGCTCTGTGAACCATTCTCTGTTATTATTCATCCGGATGCCCCACAGAAAATCCACGGTCTCCGGAGTAAATCCTTCAAACATAGTGCGCTCCTTTTTCTTTTTTTCCTATCATACTCTGTTTTTTACCGGAACGCAAGAAAAATCTAGTGATTATGAATAAAGGGACGGCGTAAGCCGTCCCTTTGGGATTGTATGGATTGATTCACCGATTAGGCGATGCCCATCAGCAGCTCCATGACGTACATCTCCAGCTTCTCGTAGTTGCGCTCTGCGATGCACTTGGCCTGGAACTCCTTGTCGAAACGCTCGACCTTCTTCTCCAGCTCCTTAGCGATCTTGATGGAGTTCTCCAGGTGACGGTACTGGTCGTCGGGATGCTGAGTACGCATTGCCTTGACGTCGATACCGACCATTTCGCCGTTAGCGCCGTAGTTGTTGTCGCACAGAACCTTGATCTGGTTGAATGCGCTACGCAGGGACTCAACGCCGAAGGACTTATCCTGGTCATAACGGCAGCCGTTCTGGTCGTTCAGGTGGACAGAGCCCAGCTTGCCAAACTTCAGAGCGAAAGCCATTTCGTGAGCGGGATCCAGGCCTGCCAGGATGGCGTGTGCGGATTCCAGAACTGCGCCAACACGCTTGGGATCCTTAGAAGCAGCAGAAACAGCCATAACGTGGCCGATGGTGCCGCAGTAGGAGCGGTCGATGGGCTCGTTGGGCTTGGACTCGATCAGAACCTTGATCTTGTCGTCGTAAGTCAGCATGTCATCGATGGAGTCGATCAGCTGGCCGATCTTCTGAACGGGATCCTTGGACTCTGCGCACAGGGTGCCTTCGCGAGCCAGCCACAGGACGATGTTCTTAGCGCCCATAGCGTTAGCGATGTCGATGGAGCGGTGAGCTCTCCACATTGCGAACTCGTAGTCTTCCTTGGAGTTGGAGGTGAAGCCACCGTCGGTGGTGTGGGGATCCATCCACAGACGGGGAGCCACGAACTCAGCAACCAGGCCGTACTTGTCCAAAGTGGCCTTCATGTCCTTGGCGTAGTCAATAATTTGCTTCTCGGTCATGTTGTTCATATCGGGCACTGCGTCGTCGTCATGGAACTGAACGCCGGACATACCGATTTCAGCAAACTTCTTGAACTTCTCCTCAATATCAATGGTGGGGCGCACGCCGGGGCCAAAAGCCTCAACGCCTTCGTTAACATTCCAGGGACCTGCGGTAAACTTAAATC
>JBGVPJ010000050.1:0-17920 GCA_045126955.1 Faecousia sp. | reverse complement strand
ATGCCGTAATCGGTTGCAATGCTGTAGTCGGTCACCTCGATATCCAACAGCATTCCCTGTCCGTCCATTTGACGAATCGGTAAAAGGTACAGCCAGTCAAAACACCATAGCCACACAAGTCCAACCAAAAAGCCAAGGAGTGCGCAGGCCGTCTTTTTACCATATTGGCTTTGGATGCAAAGGAGCATAATAAAGGCAGCAAGGCAAAATACGCCCAACAGCAGCAGCCATATGCCGGCCGCCAAATATGCACCCACAAAGCATGCCGCCGTAAAGCCTATGGTAAACCACATGAGCTTGCGCATTGTTTGCCTCTCCCCTTTTAGAAAAAGGACGCCACCGGGGGGCAGCGTCCTGTATTTTTTACAGCTTGGATGCTACAAAATCATCCACAGTTGCCAGCGCGTCGTCCAGCTTCAGCACATCCTTGCCGCCACCCATGGCAGAATCGGGCTTGCCACCGCCGGAGCCGCCGCAAATACCGCAAACCTGCTTCACGAGATCACCGGCCTTTAGACCCTTGGCAATAGCCTCCTTGCCGCAGATAGCCAGGAAGGTAATCTTTCCGTCGGTCACCGCAGACAAAACCGCCACCACATTGGGCGCCTTATCCCGCAGGGTATCGCCTATTTGGCGCAGCTTGCCGGCATCTGCATTGGGCACATTCACAGTCAGCACCTTTAACCCACCGATATCATGAGCAGCAAACAGGAAACGGTCAGCCTCACCGGCGGTTTCTTTGGCCTTATAGGATTCAATTGCCTTCTTGAGATTCTTGATTTCATCCACTTGCGCATGAATCTTGTCCACTAGCTCCGCAGGCTTTGCCTTAAATTCAGCCGCCGCCGCATACAGCAAATGATGAGTTCGAGCCATATCCTCCAAACATTCCCTGCCGGTAATCGCCTCAATACGGCGGACACCGGAAGCAACAGAGCCCTCACTTTCAATGCGGAACGGGCCTACCTTGGCGGTGTTGTCCAAATGGGTACCGCCGCACAGCTCGATGGAATAACCACCCATATTGACCACGCGAACAGTATCGCCGTACTTTTCACTAAACAGGGCCATCGCGCCCAGCTTCTTGGCATCCTCAATGGGCATCTCGCTCACATTCACTTGATAACCCTCCAGTATGGCAGACTGGACAATAGAATCCACCTTTGCCAGCTCCTCCGGTGTCATTGCGGAGTAGTGGGTGAAGTCAAAACGCAGACGGTCCGGCTCTACCAAAGAGCCTGCCTGATGCACATGGTCTCCCAGTACGCTCTTGAGCGCCTTCTGCAGCAGATGGGTTGCGGAGTGGGCACGCATAATGGCCTTGCGGCGTTCCACATCAATAGAAGCCAGCACCACATCGTCGGTCTTCAGAGTGCCGCTACGCATCACGCCGGAATGCAGGTACTTGCCACCCTTGTCCTTTTGGACACCGGTGACCTTAAACCGGCTATCACCCATAAGAATCACACCGAAGTCAGCAGCCTGACCGCCCATTTCCGCATAGAAAGGTGTCTTATCCAAAACAATAATACCCTGCTCACCGCCGGTGATGGAACCAGTAACCTCATCCCCAACGCAGACTGCCAGAATCTTTGCTTCACAGTTATTGACTTCATAGCCAACAAAATCGGTAGGTGTGGTATCCAAACCCAAATCAATACCGGCCCAACCCAGGTCGCCCAAGGCCTTCCGAGCCTCACGGGCACGGACTCTCTGCTCTTCCCGACAGGCAACAAACTTGTCCATGTCCAGGGTCATGCCCTCATCTTCCACCATTTCCGCAGTGAGATCCACAGGGAAACCATAGGTATCGGCCAGCAGGAAGGCATCCTCACCGGAGAAAATATTCACACCGGCGGCCTTATGCTGTGCCAGCTTTTCACCGAAGATACGCATACCGGTATCAATGGTACGGGCAAAGTTCTCCTCCTCGGTCTTTACCACACGGATGATGTGGTCAGCGCGCTCCCGCAAATAGGTGTAGTGGCTCTCATTTTCACGGATTACTGTCTCAACCACTTCAAAAAGGAACGGACGGTTTACACCCAAAAGTTTTCCGTGACGGGCCGCACGGCGAAGCAGACGGCGGAGAACATACCCACGTCCCTCGTTGGTAGGCTGAACACCGTCGGCAATCATAAAGGTGGAAGCGCGGATATGGTCGGTAATGACACGCAGACTCACATCTGTCTTGGTGCTTTGACCGTAGGCCGCACCGGTGATGGCGGTGACATGGTTGGTGATGTTCATCACGGTATCCACATCAAACAGGCTGTTCACATCCTGACATACCACTGCCAACCGCTCCAGACCCATGCCGGTGTCGATGTTCTTCTGAACCAGCTCAGTATAATTACCCTGTCCGTCATTGTCGAACTGAGAGAACACATTGTTCCAAACTTCCATATACCGGTCACATTCACAGCCGACCTTGCAATCGGGACTGCCGCATCCGTACTTCTCTCCGCGGTCATAGTAAATCTCAGAACAGGGGCCACATGGGCCTGCACCGTGCTCCCAAAAGTTATCCGATTTACCGAAGCGGAAAATCTTTTCAGCAGGAATGCCGATTTCCTTGTTCCAAATTTCAAAGGCTTCATCATCATTTTCGTAAATAGAGGGGTACAGGCGGTCAGCCTCCAAGCCGACAACCTTTGTCAAAAACTCCCAGCTCCAGGCAATGGCTTCGTGCTTGAAGTAATCACCGAAGGAGAAGTTACCCAGCATCTCAAAATAGGTGCCGTGACGGGCAGTCTTACCGATGTTCTCAATATCACCGGTACGGATGCACTTTTGGCAGGTACAAACCCGCTTTCGGGGCGGCTCCATCTCACCCTTGAAATAAGGCTTCATGGGTGCCATGCCGGAGTTAATCAGCAACAGGGATGCGTCGTTTTGGGGAATCAGCGAAAAGCTGGGCAGACGCAAATGGTCCTTGCTCTCGAAGTAGCTTAAAAACATCTCACGCAGTTCATTTACGCCATAGGGTTTCTTGCTCATATTGGAATAACCTCCATAAAAATTTTCAAAACAATAAACCTCGCCCCTGTATTTAGGGGCGAGGTCAGTCGCGGTACCACCCTAATTCGTCCCAATGGGACATCTTAGTGACTCTGTAACGGGAGTGCCCGTCCCGGTCTTCCCGGGCTGCTTGGAAGTGGCTGGAAGTGGCTCTCACAAGGGGCTCTCACCATCCCCCTCTCGCTTGGGTGCTCACCGGCTTCTTGGTTTCCGCATTGCATTTCCATATCGTAATTATTTTACCATAAAATCCGAAAAAGTCAATGGTTTTGACCTGTTTTCATACGTTCCCTTCAAGCCATATCTTTAGGGCTAAATACCCATCCTCGCTCATAGGGAAGGTTTCCGCACCTTCCACGGTGCTTTTTTCATAACACAAAGGACCGTGCCAGTATTCTGCAAAAATAGAGCTATTTTCCATGTCCACCTCTTTCGGGGTAAGCATGGTAACCTTTGGCACAATCTTAAACCGAAGCGCACCGCAGGAGCCGGTAAAGGAATTGTTCATGGCGAAGGTGTGGAGAGTTGGAAGAAAAATATCAGCCATATTAATCACCAATCAGCATTTCCATCTCATCCAGCAGTTCGCCGAACAGAGAAAGCGCTGCCTCCACAGACTCGGGGCCGGTCATATCCACGCCGGCGCCCTTCAACAGGTCGATAGGACTCTTGGAGCAGCCGCCGGAAAGGAAGTTTAGATAGTCCTTCACGGCAGGCTCGCCTTCGGCAAGAATCTTCCGGGAAAGCGCAATGGCTGCAGAGTATCCGGTTGCGTACTGGAAAACATAGTAATTGTAATAGAAATGAGGAATTCTTGCCCATTCCACGGCAATTTGATCGTCTACCACCATATCGGGTCCGAAGTATTCCTCATTTAGACGGCGATACTCGGCACACAGCACATCGGCGGTGAGAGTCTGTCCCTGTGCAACCAGCTTGCCGATGTTCAGTTCAAACTCGGCAAACATGGTCTGGCGGTACAGTGTCCCCTTGAACTGCTCTAAAAAGTGGTTAATCAAATAGATGCGTTCCATTTTGTCGGTGGTCTTATTCAGCAGATACTCCATAAGCAATGCCTCGTTACAGGTGGAAGCAACCTCTGCAACAAAAATCATATAGTTGGCATCGATCGGATTTTGATGCTTGTTGGACAGGTAGGAATGCAGGGCGTGACCCATTTCATGGGCAAGGGTAAACTGGCTGTCCAAAGTACCGGAGTAGTTTAAGAGCACGTAGGGGTGGACGGCGGCACCAGCGGAGTATGCGCCGCTGCGCTTACCCACATTCTGATACACATCAATCCAGCGGTTGTCAAAGCCCTCCTTGAGAATTTTACGGTACTCCTCACCCAACGGCGCAAGGGCTTCGTAAACCGTTTGCTTAGCCTCCTCAAAAGGAATCTTCTTATCCACATCGGCAACCAACGGGGTGTACACATCGTAAAAATGCAGCTCGTCCAAACCCAGCATCTTTTTACGCAGGCGGACATAGCGGTGCATCTTATCCATATTCTTATGAACGGACGCAATCAAATTTAGATACACAGAGGTGGGTACATCGGTATTATCGAGGGAAGCTTCAAAGGCGTTATTGTATTTTCTTGCCTCAGCAAAGAACTTCAGCTGCTTATTTTGGGCGTTTAAAATGGCGGCAGCGGTATTTTTAAAATCGGCAAAGCCCTTGTACAAGCTCTCATAAGCATTTTTGCGAAGCACTCGGTCGGGGCCACTCTGAATAGGCACAAAGGTGCCTTGGTTTACGGTATGGGGATTGCCCTCAGCATCCAACGCATCGGCAAATTTGATGTCCGCATCGGCAAACATGCCATAGATGGTATCGGGTGCCTGAGACAGCTCACCGGCAGCTGCCAGCAGCTTTTCCTCCGCAGGAGAGAGTACATGAGCCTTCTTCCGGCGCAGGTTGGTTAGATAACGGCGGTAGCGCTCCAATTCAGGACAATCCGCATAAAAGCTGTCCAGCATTTCATCGGAAATGGACATAATCTCCGGCGTTTCAAAACTAAGGGCGGCACTTAAGTCTACGGCAACGCTCATAAACTTGCCGGTCATTGCCTGATAGGTTGCATTACGAGTGTCCTCATCTCCCTTGCGCATGCAGTAATTTGCAAGAAGAGATACCTTTTCATCAGTGGTTTCCATCCGATACAGGTAGTCAAAGAGTACCTTGCCGCTTTCGGACAGGCGGCCGGCATAGCCTGCCAGAACATCTCTGTCCTGATCCAGCGTTGCCAGTTCCTGCTCCCATGCAGCGTCACTTGCATACATGTCCTCTGTAGCCCATGTATCCTGTACCGGGATTTCGGAACGTTCAAAAATTTTATCCATTGTGTGACCTCCAAAATTTTTCTTATTATACCACAGGTTCTTTGAAAAAGCAAAGTATACCCTTGTTTTTATTGCCAAATTGTGCTAGAATTCTACCCGGTGATGAAATTTATGAAAAAACAATTGAAAGGCAGTTTGGCAATTATCGTTGCAACCATACTTTGGGGTTCCACCTTTGTGGCACAAAGTGTGGGCATGGACCACATCGGCCCAATTACTTTTCAAGCTATCCGGTGCCTGCTGGGTGGACTGTTGCTGTTGCCAATAATAGCCATCGCAGACAAATTTACCCATGACAACGACGGAAAAAACTATTTCTCCCGTTGGCGTGACCGGACACTGTGGAAGGCAGGTCTTTGCTGCGGTTTGCCGTTGTTTGTAGCCACGAATTTACAGCAAATGGGCATGGTGGATACAGATGCGGGAAAATCCGCTTTTTTAACCGCAATGTACATTGTATTTGTTCCCATTCTTGGCATTTTTCGCGGACAGCGACCCTCAAGATGGATTCCCGTCAGCGTGCTGTTGGGTGTGGTAGGGCTGTATTTTCTGAGCTGTATGGGTGTGACAACCATCGCCACCGGCGACTTACTGTTGCTGGGCTGTGCGTTGGCATTTGCCGTACAGATAATGTGTGTGGATAAATTTGCGAATCAGGTGGACTGCCTGCGGCTGAACTGTATCGCCGCCTTCATCTGCGCAATCCTTTCGGGAATTTTGGTTGCATTTACGGAAACGCCTACATGGGAGGGCATTCAGGGCTGCATTGGTGCTCTTGCATATGCCGGTTTTCTCTCTATGGGTATCGCCTACTCTCTACAAATCATAGGGCAAAAAAATTTACAACCCGCTACCGCTTCCCTTCTCATGAGCATGGAATCTGTGTTTGCCGCACTGTCCGGTTGGCTGGTTCTCAACGAACGGCTGAGCCGGTGGGAGGCACTTGGCTGTGGGCTGGTATTTGCAGCTGTGATTCTGTCACAGCTGCCGGAAAAGAAAAAGAAGGCTGTGGACAAAACCACCGGCTAAGTGCTGAAGGTAACTTTTGTAATTTAATAAGCAACGGGAGGACCACCGGCCCTCCCGTCAGAGTGTCAATAAACCCCCAAATCGTCAAAATCCAATTTTTGATGATTGGGGGTTGTTCTTTTCTTCAGATGCATGGGTCAATTGGGCATATAAGCGACAGGGGGGTGCGAAAATGCTTGCTATGCAAGGGATTTTGACATACTGCGCAAACGGGCGGACTACCGTACCTATGTACGCCGACGCCGCCCGTTTGCTTGTCTTTGGGGCTTTCTTGACCTCTGCCAGTTGCGTCAAAAAATACTTTTTGACAGACTGACAGGAGGGCCACCGGCCCTCCCGTGTTTTATTTTTTATCTGCTGCAATGATTCGCTTCATAGCCTCAATGCCTACTCGGATAGCACCGCTGGTGTCCTCAGTCATGGGAATAGACAATCCGGCCTTCTCCCTTTCCTGATTCCACACCGCATGGAAGCAGCTGCCACAGCGCACACCCAGTGCCGCCGCTACAACGAACAGCGCCGCAGACTCCATCTCACTGGCCTTGACGCCTAACCGTTTCCAGCTTTCCCACTTTTGGAGCAGTTCATAGGAAACCGGACTTTTCTCCGGGGCGTGTTGGCCGTAGAAGGAATCCTTGCACTGGACAACACCCACGTGGGTACGGTAGCCCAAGTCCTCGCTCGCTGCCTTCAATGCAGCGGTAATGCCAAAATCCGGAACTGCCGGAAACTCTATGGGAGCGTATTCCAGGGAGGTGTGCTCAAAGCGGATGGCACCATTTGCCACCACCACATCCCCGGGGAGCACATCCATGGAAATGCCGCCACAGGTACCGATTCGGATAAAGGTATCTGTGCCGATGGCGGCCAATTCCTCCATGGCAATGGAGGCGGAGGGCCCGCCGATACCGGTGGAGCAGACGGACACCTTTTCACCCAGCAGGGTTCCGGTATAAATATTATACTCCCGATTCATACCTACATGGACAGGGTTTTCAAAATAGGCGGCAATGGCCTCACAGCGTCCGGGATCACCGGGCAGGAAGCAGTATTTACCCACATCGCCTTCTTTGCAGTGAATATGAAATTGCATTCCGATATCCTGCATAGTAAGTCCTCCTTAGAAGTTGTCAAACAGGTTCACTTGGCTGGTGTCCGGCAAATCGCCGAAGGCACCGGCCTCTTTCAGCATCTGCATATGGGTCTTGGACACCTTGGGACAGGCCGCCGCCACCTCTTCAACGGACAGGAAGGTCTTCCCTTCACGACCATTCATCAAATCCCATGCGGCAGTTTCACCCAAACCGGAAACTGCCACAAAAGGCGGCAGAAGCTTTCCGTCCTTGATGAGAAATTTAATGGCGTGACTGTCGTAAATACTGATGGGGGCAAATTCAAAGCCACGGAGGTAGAACTCATAGGCAACCTCCAAAGTGGTCAGCAAATCCTCATCCTTGGCCGTGGCGTCCTCATTGGCTTCAATTGCCTTGATATTGGCAACCACAGTATCAATACCTCCGGTCATCAACACCGCATCAAAGCCGCCCTTTTGGCTTCTGCGGTAAAAATAGGCCGCGTAGAAGGCCAAGGGATGATACACCTTGAACCAGGCAATCCGGAATGCCATCATAACATAGGCAACCGCGTGCGCCTTAGGGAACAAATACTTGATTTTCTTGCAGGAGCCGATATACCAATCCGGAACGCCCGCGGCCCTCATCTCCTCCTCAGCGCCATCCGGCAGTCCCCTGCCCTTACGGACGGCCTCCATGATTTTAAAGGAGCGTTTCTCTGGGAGTCCCATAGATATTAAATAAATCATTATGTCATCACGACAGCCCACAGTTTGATCCGGGCTGGCTACACCTGACATAATCAGATCTTTTGCATTACCAAGCCACACATCCGTTCCATGGGTATAACCTGAAATTCGAAGCAGTGTGTCGAATCGGTCCGGCATGGTATCCAACAGCACCTGACGGGTAAAGCGTGTGTTAAACTCCGGCACTGCAACAGCACCTGTCTTTCCCAAAATTGGGTCGTCTTCGTAACCCAGCACCTTGGAGGAGGTAAACAAAGACATAACATTTTTTTCATCCAGCGGGATGGTTTTGGCATCCACACCTGTCATATCCTCCATCATACGAATCATGGTGGGGTCATCGTGACCCAGCATGTCCAGCTTTAAGAGGTTTTCCTCCATGGAGTGGTACTCAAAATGGGTGGTAATCTGGTCTGAGTTGGGGTCGTCTGCCGGATGCTGTACAGGGCAAAAGTCCCATATTTCGTTCTCCTGAGGAATGACTACCAGACCACCGGGGTGCTGACCGGTGGTACGGCGCACACCCACGCAACCGGCGGCAAGGCGGTTAATTTCTGCAGAGGCGGCAGTCTTTCCCCGCTCGGACAAATACTTTTTCACATAGCCGTAAGCAGTCTTTTCTGCCACCGTACCCACGGTGCCTGCCCGGAAAACATGGGATTTTCCGAACATTTCCGTACAGTATGCATGGGCCTTAGCCTGATATTCGCCGGAGAAATTCAAATCAATATCCGGTACCTTATCACCGCCGAAGCCAAGGAATGTCTCAAAGGGAATGTTAAAGCCATCCTTTTCCATCTGCGTACCGCACTTGGGACATTTGGCATCCGGCAGATCCGCACCGCAGTTATACCCAGGGGGGATATCCAGCTCCGTGTATCTACAGTCGGGATTGGGACAGCGATAGTGCGGCTGGAAAGAGTTTACCTCGGTAATACCGGACATAAATGCCACAATGGAAGAACCGACAGAGCCACGAGAGCCCACCAAATAGCCATTTTCCAAAGAGTTCTGCACCAGTTTCTGCGCAGACATATAAATCACATCATAATGGCAGTTAATGATGTCATTGAGTTCCGTTTCCACACGCTTTACAAACACTTCCGGCGGATTCTCACCGTACAGTCTGTGGAATTTTCCGTATACCAGATTTTTCAAATCCTCCACGGAATTCTCAATTTTGGGAGCAAACAGATTGTGAGGCACCGGACGCACCGTGTCGCACATATCCGCAATGTAATTGGGGTTGGTAACCACCACTTCATAGGCCTTCTCTTCCCCCAAATAGGCAAATTCCCGAAGCATTTCGTCAGTAGTACGGAAATACAGAGGATTGGGCCTGTCACAGTCTTCAAAGCCCTTGGTCGCCAGCAGGATGTGTCGGAAGATCTCATCCTCAGGATTTAAGAAGTGGACATCTCCGGTGGCAACCACGGGTTTTCCCAATTCCTCACCAAGCCGGACGATGGTGCGATTAAACTGCCGCAGCTCCTCCTCTTCCTTGACAATACCCTTTTCCAGCATAAAAGCATTGTTACTCAGAGGCTGGATTTCCAAAAAGTCATAGAAAGAGGCTATGCGCTTGAGTTCATCCTCACTCTTGCCATCCATTATCGCTTGAAACAGCTCGCCGGCCTCACAGGCAGAACCGATAATCAGTCCCTCACGAAGCTTCAATATCTCCGATTTAGGCATACGAGGTTGGCGCTTGAAGTATTCCAAATTGGACATGGAGATAAGTTGATAGAGATTCCGCAGGCCTGTTTGATTTTTGGCAAAGAGAATAATATGTCGTGCCTGACGGTTGCCAATCCGGTTATGAGAGCGCAGGCTCTCCATGGCGGGATTCACTGTTTGGAGAGTGTGAATATCTATCTCCTCCAGCTTTTCCATGAGCTTGGCCATGATAAGACCGCAGGTCACCGCATCATCCGCCGCCCGGTGGTGGTTAAATTCCGGCAGACTCAACGCATTTGCCACCACATCCAGCTTGAATTTATTAAGATGAGGCATAAGATTTTGAGAAAGCACCAAGGTATCGGCTGAAGTGAAGTGATAGGGATATCCCAGCTTTTCACAGGCAGCACGAATGAAGCCCGTATCAAAATCTGCATTGTGGGCAACCAACACTCTATCTCCCACAAATTGAAGAAATTGAGGGAATACATCCTTCAGCTTAGGAGCGCCCCGAAGCATGTCATCTGTAATTCCGGTTAATTCCACAGTTTCCTTATGCAGCTTCATCTCCGGATCCACAAAGGTTTGGAATCGGTCCAGCTCCTGCCCGTTCTGCATGAGCACCGCACCGATTTCAATAATCTTATCATCTCGTGAGGAAAGACCGGTGGTTTCCAAGTCAAATGCCACAAAGGGTTCGTCAAATGCCATGTCCCGGCTGCCGTGGACAACAATACGGTCATCCACATCGTTTACATAATATCCCTCACAGCCATAGAGGATCTTGATGGTTTCGTCGGTGCCTGCCACCTTTGGGGGACCCTTCCAGTCCTCTACCACATGCAGAGCATCGGTAAAGGATTGACAGCAGCCGTGGTCAGTGATGGCAATGGCCTTATGCCCCCACGCCGCCGCCTGTTTAATGGCGGCTTTGGTATCGGTCAGGGCATCCATATTGGACATAATGGTGTGCAGGTGAAGCTCCACTCGCTTCTCCCCTACTGCCTTGTCCTTACGCTTTTCCATCGTGCCAGGCATCATGGCGAAGGGTTTTAAAACCAGCTCGTTATCAAACTGGTTGATTTGGAGGCGACCCTGTACCTTCAGCACAGAGCCCACCTTTACATTTTCCAAAATAGGTTTTGCTTCATTGTTCTCCATGAAGCGGTTAATCCGCACAGAGCCGAGATTGTCGGTCATATCGAAGTTAATGACCCAAGCATTGCGTTTTTTCAGCTCCTTATGCTCAACACTGAAGACCTTGCCCTCCACAATCACACTGCCCATATCCAAGTTCAGTTCCTGCATGGGCACGGGATTGCCCTTAAAGGGTTTTCCGTAGAAGGTGGGATTTTCAGCAGGCTGTTCCTTCTTGACAAAGGTGGCTGCCTTGGGCAAATCCGTCAGCATACTGCCGCGCATCTGCTCCATGGCATCAAAGAGAGCCTGTCCCTCCAGTATCTCACCTGCATGAATGACAATAGAAACAGGAGTGCCAAAGCGCTCACGAAGATGACGGCTCACCGCGGGCACAGATTCCATAAGGGCATCTTTACCGTTGGCCTTCAAATAGATGTTAAGGGTTTCCTCTTCCCATTCCCAACGGGCGCCGGCCAAAGAACCCCTACTCATGGAGTTCTGTGCCATAAACAGTCCCATCAGCTCCTCCGGCTCTATTGACTGCAGCTCCGCAGCCGGATGGGTGGCGGTAATTTCCAATTGCTGCAGGCCGTAGGACGCTGCAATTTCCTTCTCCGCCTGCTCTAAGAATCTCACCGGAATATAGGTATCCGAATAAAGCGCAACAGTAACCTTCCGGTTTTCCGGGTCAATATCCGCAGCAACAATGGCCGCCTGAGAAAGTGCCCCATTTAGGGCTTCAGGCGGCGCATAGTCCGGAAACATATTCAAAAAGAATACCTGTTCGCTCATAGTGACCTCTTACATTGCTTCGATTCTCTTAAGTAGCGCCGGTAACAGTTCTTCATAGGGCAGCTTACAAATCTGCTGTCCCTTTTCAAACAGCATGCCGCAGCCATCGCCGCCGGCAATGCCGATATCCGCCTCCCGTGCCTCTCCGGGGCCATTGACGATACAACCCATAACCGCCACGGTAATCGGCTTTTGGCAGTCCTTCAAAGCATCATCTACTTGGTTTACAAGTCCTATTAAATCAATCTGCGTTCTGCCGCAGGTGGGGCAGGAGATAATATTCACGCCCTCTTTCCGCAAACCGGCAGCCTTGAGAATATCCTTGGCAGCATAGACTTCCTCCACAGGATCGTCAGTAAGGCTCACACGGATGGTATCGCCGATACCGTCCAGCAGCAGGGCGCCAATACCCATGGCAGATTTCATAAGGCCCATACGCACAGGCCCCGTTTCCGTGACACCGATATGGATGGGATAGTCGCACTTGCTACGGAACAGCCGTGCAGCCGCCACCATGGTAGGCACATTGGAGGATTTCATAGAAACACAGGTATCGTAAAAGCCATACTTTTCCAGCAGTTCCAAATGCTCAAAAGCGCTTTCCACCAATGCCTCTGCAGTGGGATGACCGTACTTTTCCAGTAGCTTTTTGTCTAAGCTACCGCCGTTGACACCAATTCGGATGGGAATATTTCGCTCCTTACAAGCGGCAACCACCGCCTGTACATTCTCCTCACCGCCAATATTGCCGGGGTTTATGCGAATTTTGGATGCGCCGCCCTCCGCCGCCAGCAATGCCAGCTTATAATCAAAATGAATGTCCGCCACCAACGGCAGGGGTGATAACCTGCAAATTTCCCCAAATGCCCTGGCCGCCTCTTTATTTGGCACAGCCAGTCGGGCAATTTGACAGCCTGCAGCTGCAAGCTTTCGCAGCTGGGAAAGGGACCCCTCCACATCTGTGGTTTTGGTATTGAGCATGGACTGAATTGCCACCGGGGCACCGCCGCCGATGGGCACATCTCCCACCCAGATCTGTCTTGTCATATTGCTACCTCGTAAAAATCACAAAGATGTCCTTAAAGAGAATAAATGCCATCAGCGCCAACAGCAAAATCATACCGGCACCGTGTATATACCCCTCATACTTGGCATCCAGCTTTTTCCGAGTGATGGCCTCAATGGCACAGGTCAGCAGAAGGCCAAACACCCGACCGCCATCCAGTGCGGGGATGGGCAGCATATTCATTACCGCCAAGTTAATGGCGATAAAGCCGCCGATATACAGCATGTTCAGCAGTGCATCCAGCCTAGTGGGAGCTGCCGCAGCAGAATCGGACATAATCTGTACCAAGCCTACAGGGCCGGTCATATCCTTGATTCCTGCCTGACCGGATAGCATCATTACAAGACTCAGACGCACATTCCGGATTACATTCATGCCGGAATTCCAGACATACTGCAGTTTGTTTTGGAAATTGGCATCCACCACAGAGAAGGAAAATCCGTAGCGCTCTGTCTGCTCCCCCGGTTTCTCTCCCGGGAACAGATGCGTTTCCATCAAATAATCCTCAAAAACCAACTTTTCGCCATTGCGCTCCACCACAATATCGTGGGTTTTGCCGGGATTCATCTGCAACAGCATGGAAAAGTCCGCCTGCACATAGATTTTCTCTCCGTCCAGTTCCAAGATTCTGTCGCCAACATGGATGCCGTCCTCTCGAATCACCGTACAGCCTTCTTGGGCAGAATCAATTACCGGCATCACAAACTGTTTGGATGGAGCAAACACGATAGCCAGAATCAAAAAACCCGTTACCAAATTCATGGCAGAACCTGCCACCAAAATGATCAGCCGTTTCCACCAAGCCGCTTTTTGGAAGGAATGGGGGTCGTCCGTATCTTCATTTTCACCCTCCATAGCACAGTAGCCACCGAAGGGGATGCAACGCAGTGCATACAGCGTGTCGCCCACCTGCTTTTTGAAAATAGCAGGTCCCATAAACATGGAAAACTCATTCACCCGAACTCCGGATGCTTTTGCCGCCAAAAAATGGCCCAGTTCGTGTACAAAGATTAGAATACTAAAAATCAGAATTGCAAACAGAATTGTCATAAATGTCCTCTTTTATTTTATAACCGCCCGACGAACAGCCAGACGTGCCAATTTATCAGTCTCCAGAATCTGCTCCAGAGTGGGATTCTTTACAAAGGGTACGGCATCCACCGCTTGGGATACCAAATAATAAATGTCATAGAAGCCGATTTCGTCATTTAAGAACATAGCAACCGCTTCCTCATGGGCGCCGTTCATGGCAGGGCAAGCCGTGCCGCCCAGTTTGGCGCACTTTCTTGCCAATGCCAGGCAAGGAAACGCTTCCACATCCGGCTCCGAAAAGGTCAGACTGCCGCAAGTAAGCAAATTCAACCCATCCACAGGGCAACGGCTCCTCTCCGGGTAAGTCATGGCAAGCTGAATGGGCAAGCGCATATCGGGACTGCCCAGCTGGGCCATCACCGCACCGTCGACAAATTCCACCATAGAATGGACAATGCTCTGCCGATGTATCAACACATCCACCTGCTCCAGAGGAAGGTCATACAACCGCATGGCTTCGATAACCTCCAACCCCTTATTCATAAGGGTGGCGCAATCGATGGTGATTTTGGGACCCATCTTCCAGTTGGGATGGCGCAGGGCATCCGCCTTTGTGACGGTTTTCAGTTTTTCCCTGTCCATGCCGAAGAAAGGACCGCCGGAGCAAGTAAGAATAATCCGCTTGATTTCCGACTTGCTGTGACTGCCCATTAAGCACTGGAAGATGGCAGAGTGCTCCGAATCTACAGGAATAATCTCCGCGCCGCAGCGCTTGGCTTCCGCCATCACCAGCTCACCGGCGCAAACCAGCGTTTCCTTATTGGCAAGACCGATTCGCTTGCCGGCCCGGATGGCAGCAAGGGTAGGCTTAAGACCCACCATGCCCACCACGGCGGTTATCACGCAGTCAGCCTCCGGAACAGTTGCAGCCTCAATCAGGCCTTCCTCCCCCCAACATATCCGAATGGGCAGGTCTGCGACCATCGCTTTGAGTTCATTTGCCGCTTCCTCCGTTGCCATCACCGCGAGGCGGGGGCAGTATTTTCGGCACTGCTCCGCCATTCGCTCAGCATTGGTGCCGGCAGTGAGTGCCGCCACAGGAATATTCAAATTGTCAACAATATCCAGTGTCTGCCGTCCGATTGAACCGGTAGAACCCAGAATACTCAAACATTTTATCATCTACTTCACCACCAGAGGTATCAAAAGCATAAATAATTCCGTCAGCGGTGCAACCACTATCATGGAATCGAACCGGTCAAGGATGCCGCCGTGACCGGGAATGAGATTGCCGTAGTCCTTAATGCCCGTCTGACGTTTGATGGCAGAAAAGCTTAAGTCCCCAAAAACCGCACCAAGGCTGCCCAAAATACCGTAAATCAGCGCATACATATAGCGCACCTCAAAGTCAAACGCCGTTTGCAGGACAACGCAGTAGAGCACCACACCCACAATTGCACCCAACACGCCGCCGAAGACACCCTCAACGGTTTTATTGGGGCTGATAACGGGGGCAAGCTTATGCTTTCCAAAAGCACGGCCGGCAAAATATGCACCGGTATCGGACAAAAATGCAATCACAAAAGGCAGCAGAATATAAAATCTGCCGTACTCCAAGCCGTGCATCCGTACTAGCGCTGTAAGGCAATAGGGAATCACCGCACCGCTAAAGAATGTAATTGCCACCTTATGAAAGGGCAATGCGGTGCGGGAAAGGAGTAATTCGCCAAAGAGCAGACACAAAAACACAAATACCGCCGATTTCATTGCAAGGGCAGGATATGGGAGGCTGCATGACAAAGCAACCAGAAATGCCATCACCATCCCATAAACAGTCAGTCGGGGTTGTTTCACAAGACCCGTACCGCGCAGCAGCTCATAGGCACCAATGGCCGCCGCCAGTCCGAAGAGAATTGCCGTAAACACTTTCGGCAGCACCAACACAACCAGTAACAGCAGCGGCAACAACACCGCAGCGGCAAGTATCCGTTTTTTCACGGTTTAAGCACCTCCAAACCGGCGATTGCGCCGGTGGTATTCCGCAATTGCTTCATCCAAATCGGCAGGAGCAAAATCCGGCCACAAGACATTCAAAAACACATATTCCGAATAGGCTGACTGCCACAACAGGAAATTGCTGGTCCGCATCTCACCGGAAGGCCTAATAATCAATTCCGGATCCGGCACACCGTCGGAATAGAGATAAGAGGAAAGAAGCGCCTCAGTCATATCCTCAGGCTTTCGCTTGCCATCCGCCACATCCCGGGCAAACAGTCTGGTTGCACGGACTAGCTCATCCCGACCGCCATAGTTCAAGCAGAAATTCACCTGCACATCATAATCCTTGGATCGGTTTTGGGCATCCTCGCACAGCTTTTGCAACTGCGGACTCAGCCGGGTTAAGTCGCCAAAAAAGCGAAACCGCACCCTGTTTTTTTCCATATCTCTGAGAGACTCTCGCAGATATGCGCCAAGCAGACGCATAATACCGTTTATCTCGTCTGCAGAGCGTTTCCAATTCTCCGTGGAGAAGGCATAAACGGTTAAATACTCCACACCCAGTGTACGGCAGTAGTTGGCAATTCGTCGAAAAGCCTCTGCACCGGCGGCATGGCCGGCAGTACGGGGCAGTCCCCTATTTTTAGCCCAGCGGCCATTGCCGTCCATAATAATAGCAATATGCCGCGGGACAGGCAGTTTATTCTCGTTTGCAGAAGGTGTCATCTCTGACTCCTTTCCAAAATAGTAGTGATTGGGGGCGCAAACGCCCCCAATTTCACAGGCAATTACATTGCCAACAGTTCCTTTTCCTTCGCCGCCAGAGCCTCGTCCACCTTCTTGATGAACTTATCCAGCAGGTCCTGCAGGTCCTTTTCTGCCTTTTTCTGATCGTCCTCTGTGATTTCAGAGTTCTTCTTCAGCTTTTTCACATAGTCAATACCGTCTCTACGAATATTGCGCATTGCAACCTTTGCATCCTCTGCGTACTTCTTAACCTGCTTGGTCAGCTCGCGGCGGCGCTCCTCGGTCAACTGAGGGAAAATGAGACGAATCATACGGCCGTCATTCTGGGGATTGATGCCCAAATCACTGGCCAGGACGGCCTTCTGGATATCCTTTAACAGTTGGGTATCCCAAGGCTGTATCACCAAAGTGCGAGCATCCGGGCTGGAAATGGAGGCTACGCCGTTCAGTGCGGTCTCCTGTCCGTAATAGGAAACAGTAATGCGGTCGAGAACCTTAGGATTGGCACGACCAGCACGGACAGCATCAAAGTCCTCAGAAAGGTGTACTAGTGTTCTTTCCATTTTTCTGCTGAATTCGGTAAAATCTACGCTCATAATTTAGTCCTCCTTGACGATTGTTCCGATGGATTCTCCACGAACCACACGGATAATATTTTCCGGATCTTTCAAAGCAAAGCAAATGAGAGTCATATGGTTGTCCATTGCCAGTGTCATTGCGGTGGTATCGGTCGCCTTCAGATGACGGGCCAAGACCTCGTCATAGGTAAGGGTATCAAATTTTACGGCTGTGGGGTCCGTGTTGGGGTCGGCAGAATAGATACCGTCCACATTTTTTGCCATCAAAATGGCGTCTGCCTCAATTTCCACACCCCGGAGCACAGCGCCAGTATCCGTGGAGAAATATGGATTTCCGGTACCTGCAGCAAAAATAACCACCTTGCCCTCGTTTAAGTAGCGGTCAGCAGTATCACGGGTAAAATACTCACAGAATTTATTCATTTCCACAGCTGACAGGACCCGTGCGTCCAAGCCGTGCTTTTCCAAGGCATCCGCAACCGCGATAGCATTCATAACCGTGGCCAGCATGCCCATGGCATCACCGTGGGAGCGCTGCATCTTATCCGCCCCATCCTTCACGCCGCGCCAAAAGTTTCCGCCGCCGATAACCAAACCCAGCTGCACACCGGCTTCCACACACTTTTTAATAACACTGCAAACAGAGTTGACAATTTCAAAGTCCAAGCCTCTG
>JBGVPJ010000049.1:0-2500 GCA_045126955.1 Faecousia sp. | reverse complement strand
CGAAAGAAAACCATCCCACCTCAAAGCAGAGATCCCCAAAGGGGCCTCCGGCTTCCTTGGCGAAGCAGAGCTGGAAGCCATCGCCCGGGTGATGCAACAGCCGACAGGGTAGCGATTGCCTTACGGCAACATGGTTTTTGCGCCAAAACCACTACTACATCGACCGCCCAATCAATTAATATTTGGCCAGCAGGGCTGGCAGCCAATGCGCCACCAACTCATTTACAAATCGACACTCATGACCAATGCACGACAACCGACTACTCGATAAATTGATATTTGAAGAGTTAAGCGGTGCTGCAAACAAAGGCTCCCTTGTGTAAAGGGAGCTGGCGCCGAAGGCGACTGAGGGATTGCTCTGCGCCCAACGAAGTCAACCCCTCCGAGCAGCCTGACGGCTGCCCACCTCCCCTTACACAGGGGAGG
This sequence comes from Faecousia sp., assembly GCA_045126955.1. Lineage (GTDB taxonomy): Bacteria > Bacillota > Clostridia > Oscillospirales > Oscillospiraceae > Faecousia. The sequence goes on along the minus strand of JBGVPJ010000049.1, from coordinate 2,074 downwards.
GCAGATTACAATAACAAGTGCAACACTAAAAAATAAATAGACCTCATATTAACCAAAGTGTAAAATGTAGTCACCACAACAAACAAACCACACGGAGGTTAATATGAGAGTCTACACACATCTTACACTATCTGAGCGAGAATATCTAGAGGTAAAATTAAGAGAAGGAAAAAGTTTACGCTGGATTGCAAGCTCTCTGGGCCGCAGTCCGTCCACTCTCAGCCGAGAGGTTAAACGCAACTGGAGCAAGAAAGCAAAACGATACCATCACTGGAATGCCAACAACTGCTACAAATACAGAAGAAAGCGTTGTCATCGTAAAAACAACTTAACAAAGAATTCTGCCGCGTTTGCATTTGTCCTAGAAAAGCTTCTGCTGTTTTGGTCTCCTGAAATTATTGCTGGCAGATGGAATAAAGAAAATGAAGATAAAATTTCTCTGCGTTCTATCTACCGTGCTGTGAGAGCCGGTCTCTTCCCCGGAGTGAAGGCAACCACGCATTTCCGTAGGAAGGAGAAACCTTATGCCAACAAAAAGAAGTCATATACCCGTTATTTCGACAGTTCTATCCATGATCGTGACGAAATCGCTGATCAAAGAGGCCGATTGGGCGATTACGAAGGTGATACTGTTTATGGTTCTGTTGGCAAAGGCTATTTGATAACAAGCGTGGACAGGCAGTCTAGGCTGACTGTAGCTGCTATCGCCAAAGACAAAACGACAGAATCAACAAACGCTGCATTTGTTGCAGCATTCCGTAAAGCAAAACTAGTTCCACCGATTACACTTACTCTAGATAATGGTACGGAGTTCCTTGGATTCAAGGAGCTTGAACATACTTTGGATATTAAGGTCTACTTTGCAGATGCTCACGCACCATGGCAACGCGGCAGTAATGAAAATATCAATGGTTTGATCCGATTCTTTTTCCCCAGAGGAACAGACTTTACCAAGGTTACTGACGAACAGCTGGATGCTGTTTTGGAATTGATTAACAACAGACCTCGAAAGTGTCTGGGTTATCTTTCTCCGAATGAGTTTATCAACAAAGTGTTGCACTTGGCTTGACAATCCGAGGAGGCTTGGTTTGCAGCACTGCCGGCCAAATATTAATTTATCCTGCTGGTTTGATTTTTCTTGACGAATACACGCAGATGTCATATAATGACAATAGTCGCATAGACTTTTCTGCGGCGACTGAACCATAAAAGGAGGTTATCTTATGTCTTTTTGTTCCAATTGCGGCGCTGAGCTGACCGAAGGAACTGCTTTTTGCCCCAACTGCGGAGCCGGTCAGGTTCGCACTTTCGGTGCTGACGAGCCGGTGGCCGTGGCTGCAGAGCCGGAAGTCCTTCCTGCTGAGCCTGTCTATCAGGAGCCTGTCTATCAGGCGCCGGTGTATCAGCCTCAGGCTGAACCCGCTGTCCTTCCCACTTCCGCCAAAATTCTGGGTCTGATCTCCATGATCTGCGGTCTGGTTTCTCTGGTCTCCTGCTATGTGGGATTTATGTATTCCATCCCCGCGCTGATCCTGGCAAACATTGCTTCCAAGAAAGCTCCCGGTATCCCCAACGGCAAGGCCAAGGTGGGTAAAATCACCGCCATCATTGGCATTGTGGTGTCTGTGATCTGCTTCATCATCTATGTTGCGCTGGTAGCCGCAGGCACTGAATCCTTCATGGAGATGGAGCCTTTTTACGACTTCTGATATTCCAAATCCTGCGCCCTGTACGAAAACCGTACAGGGCGTATTTTCCGAAAGGTACTGCTTATGTGTGAGATCCAAAAAGGCAGACGGGGTATTTTGCTTCTGGACGGGGCGCTGCTGGTCTTCGGACTGTTGGCAGGAAAGCTGGCCGCTGCCATGATCCGCTATCTGCCGGACTGCGTCTTTGCCCGGGTGGGCATCACCTGCCCTGCCTGCGGCGCCACTCGCTGCGTCCGTGAGCTGTTCAGCGGACATTTCGGTGAGGCCTTCCGGCTGCATCCGTTTCTGTTTTGCCTGTGCTTTTATCTGGCGGCGGCGCTGGTTCTGCTGAATGCAGGCTATCTGATCCCCCAAAGCCACTGCCG
>JBGVPJ010000048.1:0-15964 GCA_045126955.1 Faecousia sp. | reverse complement strand
CTGTGGTGGTGGGGCACCACACGCAAGCGAAAGAAAACTCGATGAGCCTATAGGCTCGGCAGGTTGTAGGCCCTAAGGGGGCCTGTGCATACCACCGGCACGGCCGGTGGTTATGATTGCCCCGTGCAGAGTATGGCAAAGCAGTCATATCCTGCACGGGGCAATTGATTTTTATTTGTAAGAGATCGGGTACTTGGTGCCAACCAGTGCCACATAGGTGTTGCCGGTCGCAAGCTCCAAGGGTGTTCCGTCGCTCAATGTATAGGTGTAGGGGCTGCGCAAATCGGTTCTCTTCCACAGGATGGGAACAATCTCGCCGTTGATAGCGGCATAGCCCTCGCCGCTGCCGATGGAGTCGTAGAAGACGTGCGTACCATTTTCATGCAGCGATTGCTTGGTATAGACGACGACCACATTTTTGAAAGTAACTGCTGCACCTGTATTGCCGTCAATATTGTCCTTGCCGTACTGCTGCATCTTGTATGTGCCGGCTGCGGCATCATAGAGGAATGTGGAGGTTTTCTTGCCCTTAAAGGTTACTACAATCTCCTCGGCCTTTTTGCCGTCCAGGTTTACATGGTCTGAAAACTGCAAACCGAAACTCTTGTCCGTGGGGGTGTTGTATTTCTTGGCTTCCAGCGCTTTCTGGAGCAGTTCACCCTTGGTAAACAGGACATGCTCCCAACCGTAGCCGTTGGCATATCGGTCGGTATCCCGGTAAAAGTAATTGGCACCGATGCCAGTAAGCGCATCTATATGCTCCCAATTGTTAATCTTGTTACTGGAAGCACCGTACTGTGCATTGATGGCAAAAGTACTGCCGCCGGCATGTGCTATGGGCGCATCAAAGGAAACCGCAATGCTGTTAAAGCCGGTGCGGGCACTACGAACCGGGCCGATGACGCCCACATTGGAGAAGTCCGAATACAGCGCCAGGCAGCGGGTAATACCGCCTTCTACTTCCATTTCATAAAACACATCTGCCTGACTGATGCCGCACTGAGGCATGGCCTTCCACAGGTTGTTGATTACCACGGCGGTAACCTGACCGGACCAAGGTGCATCCAAAGGCGCTCCGGTAAGGGGATGGCGGTAGAGCACCGGGGGATTTGTCGAGTCGGTGGTTTCTACAGTGGTGCTTTCATGAGTGGTTCCCTGCGTGGTGTCTTGGGTGGTATCTTGGGTAGTGTCTTGAGTAGTGTCTTGGGTTGTATTTCCGCCGGTAGTTCCGTGGGTGCCCCCTGTAGTGTTTTGCGCACTCTGTCGCGGGCCGCAGGCACAGAACATTAGGCATAGTATGAATAGTAGAACAGCAATACGTTTCATATAGGAGTATCCTTTCCTCTTGTGTGGGGTGTAGCACTATTGTAGCAGAAAAAGCTAAAAAAAACAACACGGAATTGAACCGATTTTATAGATACCCTGAACGGGCGGTCTTTTGGTTTGCGCTTCCGGCAGGGAGAACCCGAGCGAAAAATGAGTACATTGTTTTTTACGGCGAGTCGCCTTGCTTTTGCCGGATTACTGTGATAAAATAACTTAAAAACAGGGTATTCTTTGAAAGGAGGCGGCGTTATGCGTAGAATTCTTGTTACAATAATCCTTTTGTGCTTGGTATGCACCCTTGCTTTCGGTGCCCATGCCGCCACGGCCGCCAAAAGTATTGTCAGTCATGCCACCGTTGCCACCGACGGAACCTGCCAAATCACACTCATCGTTGCCATCCATTTGGACAAACCGGTAACGGACCTGCATTTCCCCCTGCCGGAGGCAGCTGAAAATATAACCGTCAACGGCAGTCGGGCTTACAGCCATGTGGAAAACGGTCTTCGGGTGGTGGATGTATCCGGTCTGGTGGGCAACACAGCCGGCGATTTTACCCTAACCTTTACATATTCCCTACCCAACTTGGTCACCACCAACAAGGCCGGCCTTTTGGAGCTGCAGCTGCCTCTGCTGTCCGGCTTTTCCTACCCGGTGCAGGCGTTGGAATTCTCCGTGACCCTGCCCGGCCCGGTTACCGCCAAGCCGGCTTTTACCAGTGGCTATCATCAGGCGAATATTGAAAAAGACCTTTTCTGTACGGTATCCGGCGCCACCATCGACGGCTTTTCCCAAGTGGCGCTAAAGGACCACGAAACACTGTCCATGCAGCTATTGGTATCCCGGGAGATGTTCCCCCAAGACGGAATTGCTGCACCGGACTTTCATAATGTGACACTTTTCATATTTATTTTTTCTCTGCTGGCGCTGGCATATTGGCTGCTGCGGTTGCGAAATATACCCCTCTGGTCTCCGGCACGGCCCATGCCTCCGGATGGCTATACCGCCGGCGAATTGGGTAGTGTGCTCCATTTACGGGGAGGGGATTTGCGTATGATGGTCTTCTCCTGGGCGCAATTGGGATATTTGCGGATTCGTTTGGAGCGCAGCGGCAAGGTTCTACTGTATCGGCAAATGGACATGGGTAACGAACGCAGCGCCTTTGAACAGCGGTGCTTCAAGCTGTTGTTCGGTCGGCGAAGCATCGTGGACACCGGCTCTGTACGCTTTGCTGAATGCTGCAGGAGCGTGGGAAAGCTGAAACCAAATTTATCCTCTTTGGTCCATCCCCAATCGGGCAATCCCTATGTGTTCCGGGCTTTGGCCGCTCTTTCCGGGATGTTTTGCGGCGTATGGATGGGCATCGGTCTAAGTGAGGGTGCCTCTGTGCAATGGGTGACCGTAGTCCTGTTTGGTATTCTCGCACTGTTTAGCAGCTACCTTATCCAGAGCTGGGCATTTTGTCTGCTTTCTCCGGAGAGAAACCAGCTTTGGCTGATACTGGGATTATGCGGAATTTTTATACTGTTTGGCTATCTGTCCGGTCAGCTGGCCGTGGGACTGCTTATGGTGCTGGGGCAACTGCTTGCAGGTCTTTTGGCGGCCTTCGGCGGTAGGCGCACGCCGGCAGGCAGACAAGCTATGGAAGAGGCCATCGGTCTGCAACGGTATTTCAAGACCGTATCGCAGGAGCAGTTACGGCAGATTGCGCAGTACAATCCGGAATATTTCCATCAAATGCTGCCCTATGCTTTGGCTTTGGGTGTGGATAAACAGTTTGCTCGGCGGTTTGGCAGGCTTCCCGTCGGATCCTGTCCTTATATCTCCATAGGTACCGAAAGCATTATGAATGCCGCCCAGTGGCGCAGCTTGATGCGCCGGGTTTTGCAGTCCATGAACAATCGGCAGAGAGCAAGCATACAGAAACGACTCGCATCTTTGCTGGGACGGTCTCTACGATAGTCAAAAAAGAACGGTGTTCACCAAGGGGCATAGCCCCGTTGGTGAACACCGTTGTTTCATTAAAGTTACGGGATGTGACAGACACTATAAAACCCGGTGGCAGAAGTAATCTGCCACCGGGTTATTATACATTTTGTTTTGGGGACGGTACAGTATCCAATCAACCTCTCCGAAGAAGTGCAAGGTTTTCCTTGACCCAATGGTCATCGGTATTTCGGGGAAGCGGATAGGTGGTACGCAAAGCAAGCAGAAAATGATGTACCTCGTAACCGCCTCGTTCTATATCGCCCAAAGTAGGTAGATAGGCATAGCAACCGTGGGTATTGCAAAGGCTGAGCGTGTAGGGGTAGGGACTGCTTACGCGCAGACGCAATCCGATTTCCGCAAAGGCCTCAAACGGGCAGGGAATTATCGCAACGGGGCCGACGGTGACGATGCTCTGCTCAAAGGTCCAGTGGGTTTTCGGCGGTTTGTTGGAATTGTACTCAGCCAGCACATTGTTCCAGTGCATATACGCATTCACATCGGCATACCGTTCTTCGGCGTAAATCTGTTCCAGTGTGCCCAGCTTGCGCAGTTCGGCTTCTGCCTTTTCTTTAGGCGCAAGGGGGTCAAAGGGAATTGCAACCGTGTCATGTAATACTTTAACCGGGGCATCGCGCCATTCTTTAATGGAACGGTAAGCGCGGACAGCATCAATGCCCGCTCTTGCACCCAGACGAAGGGCGCTTTGATAGTTCTCTGTGGTCCTTCCGTTAGGCAGATTGGGGCCTTGGTCACCCTCGAAACCGGCATAGAAACCGGAAATACCGCCGGTTTCAGCCTCCAGCATATCCGTCATCACGCCCGGCCAGTCACGGGTAATTTCAGGACCGCATCCGGAAGCGGTACCATGACAGCCGTAGTGCACAATATTGGCGATAACCTTGTCCTGTTCATCTTTAAAAGAAACAACTGTCATTTTGGGATCACGGGGGCCCCAAGGATTTTGACCCAAAACGATTCGGCCGTCTTCTGTCAGCTTTCGGCGATTTATGCCAATGTCGCTTTCCGTTTCACCGATGCCCATGCGGGCAGGACGGCAATCCGCTGCGGCATCAGCAGCAGCTTTTATCACACCGGGCAACAGGATGTTTTCGATATATGCGGTGTCCACCTCTCCCCAGCCGGAACGAATGCTGACATTGGGAGCAGAATGGGTATGGGTGGCAGAAACAGTGACATTCTCAGCGGGAACACCTGCTGCCTCGCCTGCAGCCGCTCTAAGACGGGCACTGAGCTCGATGCTAAAAGAAGCAACGGCACAGGTAATCAACAGTGCGCTTCCTTCGTTGGAAGTGAGTTTGATTGCAGTTGCATCCAAGGCATCGCCTACCGACTGGGCCGGTCTACCGGGGGCATAGCCGTAGAGAATTGCGCCAATGGGCGGTGTAATATCTGCTCTGCCGGCACCGCACATGAGTGCATGCGTATGTAACATAATATATACCTCCTATAATCTTGAGCAAAATTTGAGTAATATTCGTGGGGTAAACGGAAGCCATGAAGGGCAAAGGAAAAACCTGGCACGGATATTGCAAACATTATAGCATAAACATTTCTAAAAAGGAATAGCTTAAACCAAAAAATTTGTCTCCGAAAAAGATATAAATTGCCATTTTGCGTCTTTTCTGCTATGATGGAGAAAAAACAAGAGAAAGGGTTTGTAGCTTATGCGAACAGTGAAAAAGGTTTCCGATTCTCTCACAGAGCAGCAGTATTTTGTCCGTCCCGCCCATATCAACCACTATGGCCGTCTGTTTGGAGGAGAGCTTTTGAAGTGGATTGATGAGCTGGCAGGCATCGTGGCCATGCGCCACTCCGGTGAAACCGTCACCACGGCAGCCGTTGACAATCTGCAGTTCCAGGCGCCGGCGTATGCGGGGGATATGATTGTCCTGCAGGGCAGAGTGACATATGTGGGCCGCTCCTCTATGGAAATCCGTGTGGATACCTACCGGGAGGCACTGGACGGCACCCGGGAGATGATTAACAGAGCCTATATCGACATGGTTGCCATTAACTGCAAGGGGCAAGCCGTTGAAGTGCCGGATTTGCTCATTGAAACCGAAGAGCAGAAGAAAGAATACGAAGCCGCCGCAAGGCGCAAGGCTCTGCGCAAGCAGCGGCGGCAGGAAGATGCTTAAAAAATCATACCCGCAGAGTGATTTGTCAAACTAAGTGCAACACTTTTTGAAGTTCAAGATCCCAAAGGTATTGCGCTGAAACGAATTTAAGAACCTTACAAGGCAAAAGGAGGCTGTTCCTGGGAACAGCCTCCTTATATGTTGCCGTTTGGGGGGCAGATATGCAACACTCGTTGCAAGGACAGGCATCATTTCTGTATAATATCCTTAATCACTTCGCCGGCGATGATCATACCGGCCACTGCCGGCACAAAGCACACAGACCCCGGCAGGGCATTGCGCCCCTCAGGAAGCTCTGCCCATGCCGGATCATCGGCAGGCAGTGTGGCTTTGATGGGGTCTTCCGTGGAATAGACCACCTTTAAGCGGTCAATTCCCCGTTTTTTGCATTCCTTGCGGACAATCCGTGCCAACGGACACACAGAAGTTTCGAAGATATCCGCTACCCGGAAGGCGGTGGGGTCTAATTTATTTCCGGTACCCATGGAGCTGATAATGGGGGTGCCTGCGGCCTTGGCCGCTTGCACCAGCATGAGCTTGCCGGTGACGGTGTCGATGGCATCCACAATATAGTCGTACCGGGTAAAATCAAATTCTCCGGCGGTCTCCGGCAGGTAGAAGGTCTTTCGAGGATTGACCTTAATCTCCGGATTGATGGCGGCGACCCGTTGGGCGGCGGCGGTTACCTTATCCTGCCCTACGGTATCCTGTGTTGCCAGAATCTGCCGGTTGATATTGGTGGGACTGATGGTGTCGTGGTCAATCAAATCCAGCGCACCGATGCTGCTTCGGGCCAGCGCCTCTACCACATAGCCGCCCACACCTCCCAAGCCAAACACCGCCACATGGGCGTTTTTCAGCTTTTCCATGGCGTCCTCCCCCAGCAAAAATCGAGTACGGGAATAGGGATTCATTACACATCCCTCCTTTTTTCTTATAGTATCACGATTTCAAAAAAGTGTCAAATAGGGGTTGCAACTTTGCCGAAATTGCAGTATTGTATGGGTATGTTAAGCTGAGGGGAATCGAACCACGATAGGTTTTGTCAAGCTGTTTTCCGCCAATGCTGCGGAAAATCCCTTGGCAATACCAACGGGTATTCCCTTCAGCTTATGGAAAGGATTGTGAAAAATTGAGTAATCGATACAAAGAATTGGGAAAGGTGTTTACCACCTTCCTGAAAATCGGTGCCTTTACCTTTGGCGGCGGCTATGCCATGATTCCGCTGATTCAAAAAGAGGCTGTGGAGAACCACGGCTGGATTACCGATGAGGACATTTTGGAAATTATCGCCATTGCCGAGTCCACCCCCGGCCCCATTGCCATCAATTCCGCTACCTTTGTGGGTTATCGCACCTGCGGCGTTTTGGGTTCGGTGTGCGCTACCTTGGGTGTTGTGCTTCAGTAAATTTTGTTGATTTATTCGATTTCCTTTGTTCTGCGCCAGTTCCAGGAGCTGCAGGCGGTGCAGTTTGCCTTCCAAGGTATCCGTGCCGGCGTGCTGGCGCTGCTGTGCAAGGCGCTGTGGGGTATGTATAAGAAAAACACTAAAAACTGGGTTTCCTACATCGTTATGGCCGGCTCCTTCCTGCTCACAGGTCTGCTGGGTGTGAGTGTGCTGCCGGTGCTCATCGGCTGTGCGGTCTTTGGCCTTGTGACTGCTGTGCTTATGGACAGGAGGATGCAGAAATGATTTATTTGGAACTGTTCTATACCTTCTTCATGATTGGTGCCTTTACTTTCGGCGGTGGTTATGCCATGCTGCCCCTGATTCAGGAGCAGGTGACCGCCAAGGGCTGGGTTGACAGCCAGAGCATCCTCGACTTTATTGCCGTGAGCGAATCCACTCCCGGCCCCTTTGCCATCAATATGGCCACCTATGTGGGTGCGGAGATGGGAGGTATTTTGGGCTCTGCCTGTGCCACCCTGGGCGTTGTGCTGCCATCCTTTATCATTATTTTGATTGTTGCCAAGTGTTATGAGAAATTCCGCAACTCCTTCGTGGTTAAGGGTTGCATGACAGGTCTCAAGCCTGCGGTGGTAGGACTCATCGGCGGTGCCATTCTCTCGGTGGCCTCCGGCGTGTTTTTCCCTGTTGGAATGAGCCTTACCGTCCTGCAGACACCGGCATTTTATCTGTCGGCGGTCATTTTTGGTGTGATGCTGGTACTGGCGCTGAAAAAGGTGCACCCCATTATCATCATCGTGCTGTCGGCCATCGCCGGCATTGCCATCGGTTATTTGGGATTGTGGTGAATAAAAAATTGAGGTGATAAAATAACGGTAGGCACTTTCGTGTCTACCGTTATTTTATCACCTCAGAAACGTTTCCGGGGTAGATACTAAAATTTAGGCCAGAGGTTCAAAGTCGGCGGCGCCGTGCTTACACAGAGGGCAGACAATATCCTCGGGCAGTTCCTGGCCTTCATATACCCAGCCGCAGATTTTGCACACATAACCCTTTTTTGCGGTGTCGGGCTTGGGTTTGACATTCTGCAGGTAGTAGGTATAGGACATGGTCTCCACCTTGTTCAGGTTTGCACACTGGGTTACGTCACAGATGAACATGATGTGGGTATCCAAATCCACTTGGCTGATGACCTTACAGCAGATGAAGGCGTTGGCATACCGGTCTAAGAACAGCAGGCCGTTGGCGGCGCGCTGTGCATGGTCAAAGCCTGCAAACTTATCCGTATCCCGTCCGGAGTGGAAGCCGAACCGCTCAAAGATGGCGAAGGGTGCCTCCTGAGAGAGGGTGGAGATATTCATCTTGCCAGTCTTGGCAATTGTTTCGCAGGAATAATTCAGCTTGTTGATGGTGACAGCTACCCGGTTGGGGGTGTTGGTGACCTGTGTGATGGCGTTGACAATCAGACCGTTGTCTTTTGTGCCGTCGTTGGAGGTGACCACATACAGGCCGTAGCCGATATTAAACAGGGCAGTGGGGTCGATGAAGTCGTCATGTACCTGTGCGGCGGTGTAAGAGGCGGCCAGCTCGTCAGCCAAGCGACCGATTTGCTTGATGTTCTCCTCGCTGAGGGCAGACATAATGGTCACATTGTTTTCGGCGTAGGTGATTTTCTTGGACTTAGCCAGCTTTTCCTTCATTACCTTGATGGCGGTGGGTGCCCAGGAGCCGTTTTCAATCATAGCGACGGTGCGGTTTTGGAAGGAACGCTCGGTGAGCTTATCCAGATAGGTGCGCATAAAGGGGAAAACATCGGCGTTGTAGGTGGTGGTAGCCAGCACCAGCTTGTCATAGCGGAAGGCATCGGCAACGGCCAAGGCCATGTCGCATCGTGCCAAATCGTGGACAACCACATTGGGCACTTCCCGCTTCTTCAGCTCCAGCGCGAGCATCTCGACGGCCTCTTTGGTGTGACCGTAGATGGAGGTGTAGGCAATCACCACACCGTCGGTCTCCGGGGTATAGCTGGACCAGGTGTCATATAACTTAATATAATGACCCAGATTCTCGGTGAGTACCGGTCCGTGGAGAGGGCAGATGATTTGAATATCCAGTGTGGCGGCAACCTTCAAAATGTTCTGCACCTGCTTGCCGTACTTGCCCACGATGCCGATGAAGTAGCGGCGGGCCTCGTCATCCCAGTCCTCTCTTACATCCAGTGCGCCAAACTTGCCAAAGCCGTCAGCAGAGAAAAGTACCTTATCATAGGAGTCGTAGGTCATCATTACCTCGGGCCAGTGCACCATGGGGGCAAAGGCAAAGGTGAGTGTGTGTGCGCCCAAAGACAGAGTACCAAAATTTTCCACGGTTAGGGTGTATTGCATGGTCAGCTTGGGGAAGAAATTGCCAATCATATTGAAGGTCTTCACATTGGCGACCACAGTGACTTCCGGATAGGTGTTCACAAAGGCTTCCACAGAGGCGGCGTGGTCCGGCTCCATGTGTTGCACCACCAAATAGTCCGGCTTCCGACCAGCAAGGGCCTGCTCAATATTCTTCAGCCACTCGGCGGTTTTACTGGCATCGATGGTGTCCATAACGGCCACTTTTTCGTCCAAAATCACATAGGAATTGTAGGCCATGCCATTGGGTACCACATATTGGCCCTCAAACAGATCCACCTCATGGTCATTGGCACCTACATAGAAAATGGTATCGGTAACTTTTTTCAGCATTGGAACATCCTCCTGTTTTGGGGAGCCGTAGCAACCCATTGTCTTATGATGATATCATAGCAGAGATTTCTTGTTTTGTCAATAAGAATGATTCTTATTCTTAAAATTTTTCTTGACATTTTTCGTTTGATATGTGTAAAATAAAAATAAACGAGTCATTTGAGGTGGTACATTATGGAATTGGTTTTGCTGACAGCTCTGGGCGTAGGCGGTGCTACGGTATTCGGTACGGCACTGGGCTTTGTATTTAAGAATATTTCCCATAAATTCAGCGATATTGTCCTGTCCTTTGCTGCAGGCGTGATGCTGGCGGCGGCGGTGATCGGCTTGATTCTGCCGTCACTGGACTACGGTGGAGAATTCGGCATTGTCTATACCGTGGCAGGCGTATTTGCGGGCGCGCTGTGTGTGAACCTGTTTGACCGGCTGGTGCCTCACCTCCACCGACTCAGCGGTGTAGACCAGGAGCGTCACCCGGGGGAGACAGAAACGCTCAACAAGGTGCTCCTGTTTGTCACCGCTATTGCCATCCATAATCTTCCGGAGGGCATCGCCGCAGGTGTTGGTTTTGGCTCCGGCAACAACGCAGAGGCTTTGACTGTGGCAGGCGGCATCGCCCTGCAAAACATCCCCGAGGGCATGGTGATTATCGGACCCATGCTGACGGCGGGTATCAAGCCACGGCGCACCTTTTTGGTGGCCGCCGCTACCGGCGTGGTGGAGGTGCTGGGCACGCTGCTTGGCTACTTTGCCGTGACACTTTCCACGGCTATTTTGCCCTTTGCTTTGGCCTTTGCAGGAGGAACGATGCTCTATGTGATCAGCGACGAGATGATTCCCGAAACCCATGCCCACGGCAGTGAACGGGGCGCCACCTACTCCTTGCTGGTTGGTTTCTGCCTGATGCTGATGGTTGATGTGCTATTGGGTTAAAAATGTTATAGAACGGAAGGAGCTACAAAAAAGCTTCTAAAAAAGCAGGCTGTGCCGTGAATGAAACTGCACCCCATTTCTTAGTACAAGTATGATACCATACTTGTTTATCAAATGGGGTGCAGTTCATTTTCTGTATGGCTAGGTTTTGACACCTGCACTTCGCTTTGTTTAATCTTCAGTGGGAGTGGTTTCTTCAGCAGCCGGCTGGGCCTTGCTTGCGTTCACAAAGGCCATCAGCTCGTCGCCGGTGATGGTCTCCTTGGTCAGCAGGTGGGCAGAAATCTCGTCCAACAGCTCCCGGTTATCGGTGAGCAGGGTTTTGGTTTCGTTATAGCAGGTATTCAGCAACTTCTGCACTTCCCTGTCAACCAGTGCAGAGGTCTCTTGAGAGCAGTCCAAATAGGACTGTCCGTCCAAATACTGATTGCCCACAGTAGCAGGCGCCATAAGTCCCAGCGCTTCGCTCATGCCGTACAGGGTGACCATATTTCGTGCCAAGGAGGTAGCGCGCTGAATGTCATTGGAGGCGCCGGTGGTCTGTATGCTGAATACCACTTCCTCGGCGGCACGGCCGCCTACCAGTGTCCGCAGTTCGGTGAGCAACTCTTGAGAGGTTTTCAGATATTTCTCCTCCTCGGGCATTTGCATTGTGTAGCCCAAGGCGCCGCTGGTATGGGGAACAATGGTGATCTTGGAGACCGGCTGGGAGTGCTTTTCCAGTGCGGCCACCAGTGCGTGACCTACCTCATGGTAGGCAACTAACCGCTTTTCTGTGTCGGACAAAACGGTGTTTTTCTTCTCGGTGCCGGCGATAACCGTCTCAAAGGATACCAACAGGTCCTCCTGGTTCACGGTCTTGCGACCCTGACGCACCGCCCGGAGGGCGGCCTCATTCACAAGGTTTGCCAGGTCAGCGCCTACGGCACCGGCAGTTGCTTGTGCAATCTTCTGTAAATCCACATCCTCGGCAAGCTTAATCTTCCGGGTGTGCACCTTCAGGGTGTCCAATCTGCCCTGGAGGTTGGGCCGGTCCACGATAATCTGCCGGTCAAAACGGCCTGCCCGGAGCAGGGCCTTATCCAGAATCTCCGGCCGGTTGGTGGCAGCAAGGCACACCACGCCCTTGGAGGAATCAAAGCCGTCAATTTCGCCTAACAGCTGATTCAGGGTCTGCTCTTGCTCGGAGTTTCCGCCGTAACGGGAGTCACGGGAGCGTCCTACTGCGTCAATTTCGTCAATGAAGATGATGCAGGGAGCAACCTTAGAGGCTTCCCGGAACAAATCTCTTACACGGCTGGCACCCAAGCCCACAAACATCTCCACAAAGTCCGAGCCGGAGATGGAGAAGAAGGGCACGTTTGCTTCGCCGGCCACAGCTTTGGCCAGGAGGGTCTTACCGGTACCGGGAGAGCCTACAAGCAACGCGCCTTTGGGCAGCTTGGCACCGATTTCTGTATACTTTTGCGGGTTGTGGAGGAAGTCGATAATCTCTTGAAGCGATTCCTTTGCCTCATCCTGACCGGCCACATCCTTAAATGTCACGCCGGTCTGCTTTTCCATATAAACCTTGGCCTTGTTGCCGCCCATGGCGCCCATCATACCGCCGCCACCCATTTTTCTGGTGAAGTAGAACATGCCGCCCATGAGCAGCAGAGGCAGAAGTACATAGATGAGAATCATCACAACGAAGGAATTATCTTCCACAATCTTCACATCCACTGTGGTGCCCAAAGCGTTCAGCTCTTTGGCAAGACCCAGTACATCGCCGTTGGGCAGGCCGGTAAAACAGGCCTTCTGCTGATTGGCGGGTTTGGCAGCTTCCTCCTTGGTCATGTACACAATCCGGTCATAATGAAGTTCCACTTCCGCCAGAGTGTCGTTTTTGGCCGCATTCAAAAAAACGGTAAAGGTGGTCTGGGTGTACTTGCTGTTGACCACAGTTTTATAAAGGGAGCTGACAAGCAAAACGACAACAACGGTAATGATAAGAATCATGAAAATGTTGCTCTTCGGCGGCTTGCCACCGGGTTTTTTAGGGGGTTGTTTTTGATTTGGATCCATGATTTGCCTCCTTGGGGGCGTATTTTTGAATATCATATCACATTTTTCCGCTACCTGCAATGAATGATACGAAATTGGACAGTAAATTTTCTGTGAATTTATGGAATCTAATCTCTTACTTCCAAAAAAATGCAGTTGTTAACCGGAAAAGAATCTGCTATAATGAAAAAAACAGTAACCTTTTTTAAGAAGAAAGGACGGACAGAGAGTATGCGCCCTGAAAAAGACAATTTCCGCCGGAAGGACAACCGGCCTCCACGGCGCGAGGAACCTCGAGAAATTGAGGAAAACGAGAACCAGCTGGAGGGCCGCAATGCCCTGACGGAGGCTCTGCGTAGCGGAAGAACCATCGACAAGGTATTCATTGCCGCCGGTGACACAGACCGGTCATTGCAGCATCTGGCAGCCACCGCTAAGGAGGCCGGTGCTGTGGTGGTGGAGGTGGACAGAAGAAAGCTGGACTTTATGAGCTTTACCCATGCGCACCAAGGTGTGATTGCGTTAGCGGCGGCAAGAGATTACTATACCATCGACGACATCTTGCAGGAGGCTGCGGACAGGGGCGAGGCGCCTCTGTTGGTTATTTGCGATGAGCTGTCCGACCCCCATAATTTGGGTGCTATTCTGCGGACTGCTGAGTGTGCCGGTGCCCACGGAGTGATTATCCCCAAACGCCGCAGCGTGGGCCTTACGGCCACGGTAGCCAAGGCATCAGCCGGTGCGGTGGAGTATATGAAGGTGGCCAAGGTGGGCAATATCAACAACGCCATCGCAGAACTGAAGGAAAAGGGCGTTTGGGTATTCGGCACCGCTGCGGAAGGCTCCGTGCCCATGTATCAGGCAGATTTGACCGGCCCTGCCGCCATCGTCATTGGCAACGAAGGGGACGGTATGAGTCCTCTGGTGCGTAAAAATTGTGATATGCTGGTGCACATTCCCATGAAAGGACAGATTTCCTCTCTGAATGCATCTGCAGCAGCATCCATTCTGTTGTATGAAGCCGTACGCCAACGCAGATAAGGAGGCATCCCATGGACGAAAAGGAACTTCAGGAGTTTAGCCTGGAAGATATCATCAAAGAATTCGGCGGCACTTCCATGGAAGAGGAGCAGGTGGAAGAATGGGAGAATTCGGCAGAGGCTGCGGAAGAAGCCGAGGAAGAAGCTGCGGAAGAAGCCGAGGAGGAAGCTCTGCTTTCAGATACACGGCGAGTTGACCCGTTACCGACGGAAAATACGGAAAACGAGGTTGTGGGAGACACTGTTCGGTTGGATACACTCTGTGGAGATACCGTTCGGTTAGATGAACTCCAAAATAATCTTGACTGGCAGGAAGAGGAAGCGGTCTCCGAAGATGCGGATGTGCGTCCTTGGAACCGGGAGGATGCTGTCCGCAACGAAGCCTATTCCGAACAGTGGGAGCCGGATTATGAGCAGCCTATAGGAGAATACGTCCCGCCTCAGCCCATTGTTTTCCATCCCCGATCCCGACTGCAGGAGCTGAAACGAAAGCTGGTGGCAGGTCCGGAAAAGCGGTTTTACCAATTGTCCGAAAAGGGTGTCGGCAAGCTGCAGGCGGCTATCTTTTTGAGTCTGCTGGTGGTTTTGATTTCCGCTGCCTCTACGGTAATGTATGCACTTGGTATGGTGCAGGAGAACCGACTGCGGCTGATAGTATTCGGTCAGTTTGTGACGTTGCTGGTCTCTGCACTGTTGGGCAGCTTCCAAATGATTGAAGGGGTTGCTGATTTAATCAAAGGCCGCTTCACCCTCAATACCACACTGGTGTTTACCTTCTTGGTGTGCTGCGTGGACGGCATGTTGTGCTTAAAGCAACTGCGGGTGCCCTGTTGCGCCGCCTTTAGTCTGGAGGTAACCATGTCCCTGTGGAGTGCCTATCAGCGCAGAAGCACGGAAATATCCCGGATGGATACCATGCGCCATGCCACATACTTAGATGGTGTGGCGGCTTGCCCGGATTACTTAGACGGTGAAAAGGGTTTTCTGCGGGTAGAGGGTCAGGTAGAGGACTTTATGGATCACTATGCTGCAACGGGAAAGCCGGAAAGGTGGCTGAATATTTACGGTTTGATTGCCACCTGTGCCGCCTTTATCATCGGTATAGTCGCTGGTGTGCTGAAAGCCAAAACGGGCGATGATTTTGCAGGCATTGCTGTCGGTGTGCAGGTGACGGCGGTTTCTCTGCTTGCTGCGGTACCGGCATCGGCCTTTATCTGCCAAAGTCGCCCCACTTGGGTGCTGGAAACCAAGCTCCACAAACTCAAAACTGTGCTGTGCGGTTGGCAGGGCGTGGAGGGACTCAGCGGCAAGGCTGTGTTCCCAATCACCTTTGATGACTTGTACCCCGCCGATGCGATACGGCTTAACGGTATGAAATTTTTCGGCTCTTGGGAACCGGATTTGGTGGTCGCCTATGCCGCTGCTGTGATCAGTGCAGATGAAAGCGGTTTGACAGGACTGTTTACGCATATACTGGACAGCCGTAACGGCAGACACTACGATGCCTATGATTTGTATCACTATGATAACGGCGGTATGGGCGGCATAGTGGAAGACCACACCGTTCTGTTGGGCTCTATGGCCTTTATGCGGGAGCTGGGTGTTGAGATACCCGAGAATGCACGGTTGCCCTACGGCGTGTATGTGGCCATTGAAGGAGAGCTTAGTGCTCTGTTTGCAGTGAGCTATGATAAAACCTCGTCGGCGGCAGCAGGCTTGTCCATCGCCAATTCCTGCAGAAAGCTGCGTAGCGTACTCATATCCGACGATTTTATGCTGACCCAAAGCTTCCTGCGGAGCAAGTTTGACATGAAGTTCAAACGCCTTTTGCTACCGGATTATGATGTGCGGGAAGCACTGCGGCAAATGGAAGTTGAGGAAGATACACCCTCCTTGCTCATGACCACCGGCAGGGGATTGGCCCCCATTGCCTATGGTATCGCCGGGGCGCGGGTTTTGCGTAGTACCTGCCGAATGGGTATGGTTCTGCACATCATCGGTGGTGTGGTTGGAATGGGTATTATGGCACTTTTGGTGATACTGGGTGCCTTGGAACTGCTCACACCTGCCAATATGTTCCTGTTCCAGTTGGTTTGGATGATTCCTGCCCTGTTGATTTCTGAGTGGACCCGGTCAATTTGATTTGATACAAGAGTGATACCGACGGTATCACTCTTGTTTTTATTTGTATAAGAAAACCCCCAGCACGGCTGGGGGTTCCAAAAAGCTTTCGTTATGCCCAGTCCCGCCGCAGCGGAAAGCCTCCCTCTGATGAGGGAGGTGGCAAAAATCTATTTGATTTTTGACGGAGGGAGAGAAACAAGCAGAGAAAAT
>JBGVPJ010000047.1:0-50924 GCA_045126955.1 Faecousia sp. | reverse complement strand
GTTTCCAATAGATTATACAAAACCTTGGCCAGGCGGGGATGATTGGCCTCGTCCTTTGCCAGCACCCAAGGCGCATTTTCGTCAATATACTTATTAGCACGGGAGATGACCTTGAAAACCTCCGCAAGAGCATTTTGGAAGGCAAATTTCTCCATCTGTGCTTCGTATTTTTCCCGCAGGCCGCAGACCAGCTCCACCAGTTCTTTGTCCTTCTCGATATCCACCTGCTGCTGTTCCGGCAGGTGTTCACCAAAGTACTTTTGGGCCATAGCCACTGTCCGGGATACCAAATTGCCCAAATCGTTGGCCAAATCAGTGTTGATGGTGGAAATCAGCAGCTCATTGGAGAAGTTGCCGTCGGAGCCGAAGGGGAAGGAGCGAAGCAGGAAGAACCGCAGGGCATCCACGCCAAACCGCTGGGCAAGAATATAGGGGTCTACCACATTGCCCTTAGATTTGCTCATTTTACCGCCGTCCAACAGCAGCCAGCCGTGGCCGTATACCTTCTTGGGCAGGGGCAAATCCAAACTCATCAGCATGGCCGGCCAAATAATGGAGTGGAAACGGACGATTTCCTTGCCCACGAAGTGTACATCCGCAGGCCAAAAAGCATCCAAATCGTCGTGCTTATCGTTGCAGTAGCCCAGGGCGGTCATGTAGTTGAACAAAGCATCGATCCAAACGTACACCACATGGCCTTCATCGAAGTCCACGGGCACACCCCAGGAAAAGCTGGTACGGGATACGCACAGATCCTCAAGACCCGGCTTAATGAAATTGTTGACCATCTCGTGGACACGGGATCTGGGCTCCAGAAAATCGGTGTTTTCCAGCAGATCCTGCACCCGGCCGGCATACTTGCTCAGACGGAAGAAGTAAGCCTCCTCCTCTGCGTCCTGCACCTCACGGCCGCAGTCGGGGCACTTGCCGTCCACCAGCTGGCTCTCAGTCCAGAAAGACTCGCAGGGCTTGCAATACTTGCCGGTGTATTTACCCTTGTAGATGTCGCCGTTTTCGTACATCTTCTTGAAGATTTTCTGAATTGCGGCCACATGGTAATCATCGGTGGTGCGGATGAACCGGTCGTTGGAGATGTTCATCAGCTTCCACAAATCCAACACACCGCCCTCGCCCAGCACGATGCTGTCCACATATTCCTGGGGGGTGCAGCCGGCCTCCTTAGCCTTATCTTCAATTTTTTGGCCGTGCTCATCGGTACCGGTGAGGAACAGCACATTGTAGCCCTTCAGCCGCTTATAGCGAGCCATGGCATCGGTTGCCACGGTGCAGTAGGTGTGGCCGATGTGAAGCTTGGCCGAGGGGTAATAGATGGGGGTTGTGATGTAGAAATTGCCCTTACTCATATAAATATATCCTCCTAATAAACGAAAATTCGCCCTCGCATAGCAAGGGCGAAAGGAATTCCTTCGCGGTACCACCTTGGTTCGCACAGAGTCTGTGCCTCTAAACGCAATAACGGGCGCACCCGGGCGTGCCTACCTATCGGCGCACCGGCTCCAAGACCATGTTCGGCAGCCACCCCGTACCCCTTTTCACCTGCCGGGGCTCTCTGCGACGTTCCTGCGTGCTTACTCTTCTTTTCACAGCTTTTATCAATTACCTAAGCTATTATACCCTGTTTTCCTATATTTTGTCAATAGTTTTGTGGCTAGACAGGCAATACGTGCAAGGCACGGCAGGTATCGTTCCCCATTCACTGGGCTCGGTGACGTTACCGCCATGTTGTCAGCTGAAGATTACTTTACCTTTTTCAGCACTGCGGCGGTGCGGCTGGGCAGATACATCCGGATGCCTGTTTTACCGTTTTCCTCTGTGGTGGCGTATTTTTGGTGGTAAATCCGTCCGAAACCGCCAAAACACAGGTCATCGGTTGACATAACAACCTCATATTCCCCCGCCTCGGGCATTACAAGGAAGCACCCGTCGTAGGAATTGACCGGATGGAAGTTAAAGGCCAGCACCCCGCCGCCCTTTTTATACACCACAACCTTATCGCGGTTATCCAGCTTCAGCTGCACATCCCTGCCACCTACCACCCGTAGACGCTTACAAAGCGCGACGGCAGCCTTTTCGAAGCTATTCAAATACTGATATTTGAGCGCTTCATTGTCTGCAAGGCTCCACTGACGGCGGCAGTAGTGATAGCTCCAGCCGTTCCCCTCCCGGGGAAAGTCAATCCACTCCGGGTGGCCGAATTCATTGCCCATGAAGTTCAAATACCCCTCGCCGCCAAGGGTCATTGTAATCAGCCGGAGCATTTTGTGTAGTGCCATACCCCGGTCGATGACAATGGAATGGTTGTCCTTGTTCATACCCCAGTACATCTCTTGGTCGCACAGCCGGAACATGATGGTTTTGTCTCCCACCAGCGCCTGGTCATGGGACTCGCAGTAGCCGATGACCTTCTCGTGGGGACGGCGAATTGTCAATTCATAGTAAATGTTATTTAAGTCCCAGTCCTCATCCCGGACGTCCTTTAAAAGACGGATCCACATATCCGGCTCGCCCATGGCAAGGCGGTAATCAAAGCCCACGCCTCCGTCCTCAATAGGCACGCACAAGCCGGGCAGTGCGGACATATCCTCCGCAATTAAGATGGCATCCTTTTTCACCTGTCGGGTGAGGGTGGTGGCTAGCTGCAGGTAGGTCACAGCCTCCACATCGGTGTTCATGGAAAAATACTTGCTGTAGTCGGTAAAGGCCACACCCAGACCGTGGTCGTGGTAGAGCATGGAGGTGACGCCATCGAACCGGAAGCCGTCAAAGTGATACTCGGTGAGCCAGTACTTCAGGTTGGACAGCAGGAAGTGGATGACCTCGTTTTTATCATAATTGAAGCATTTGGTGTTCCATGCCGGATGATTACCCCGGTCGCCTGCGTGAAAAAACTGGTAGTCGGTGCCGTCGAATCGGTTGATGCCCTCCCTGGTATTGGAGCTGGCATGGGAGTGGACCACGTCCAAAAGAACGGATATGCCCATGCTGTGGGCGGTGTCAACGAGCCGCTTTAAATCCTCAGGGCGGCCAAACCGGGAGGAGGCGGCGAAGAAATTGGTCACTTGATAGCCGAAGGAGGCGTAATAAGGATGCTCCATAACAGCCATAATTTGAATGGTATTATAGCCTAAAGCCCGGATTCTGGGAAGGATTTGGGTGCGGAACGCCTCATAGGTGCCCACCCGGCCCTCCTCTTGTGCCATTCCGATGTGACATTCATAGATGAAGAGCTTCTTTTTGGGGATAAAATCCCCGTCCGTCCAGCAAAATTCCTCCTCGGGATCGTATATCACGGCATTCCATGAAAAATCCAAGGGGTCCTGCACCACACGGGTGGCGTACAGGGGGATGCGCTCCAGCTCCTGCCCTTCACGAACCACCAGCGCCATCACCTTCATGCCGTCCTTGAGAGTTTCAGTACCCTCCAAAAACAACTGGAATACGCCGCCTGCCAGCTTTTCCATAGGGTAGGCATGGCGCTCCCAGCCGCAAAAATCGCCGGTGAGGTACATTTTTTCCGCCCCCGGCGCCCACTCCCGATAAAACCAACCGGTTTCAGTTTTGTGAAAGCCAAAATATTCATGGCCGTTAGCAAAATCCTTTAGGGTTTCTCCTGCTGGCAGAAGCTGCGAGAGTTTTTCCTTGTAGCGGTTTACCCGCAGGTCCAAGTCCTTTTCAAAGGGCTTTAGATTTTTATCATACTTAAAAAGCTTGTGTTTCATGATTTTATTCCTTTATTCGTTGTAGCACCATATTATCTGTATTTTTCCTCGATGTCAAGAAAAAACGGGCGCAATATGCGCCCGGAAATCAAGTTTTTTTGATAAATTTTTCTTTACATTTGGGGCAAGTGATGGAAATTTTGCCCTTGCCTCTAGGTACTCGCACAGGCTGATGACAACGGGGGCAGTCGAAGTAACGGTGTTCCCGGTCCTTGATGCGCTCCAAAAAGCGCAGGTATTTCCGGTTCTCCTGGTAGCGCTTGTAGGTGTTCCGGGAGAGCATTCGGAAGATGGCCCAGAACATGAGGCCATAGGCAAACAATGTGAGTGTCAAATCCAAAATCGGCACCTTGATAAAGGCCACAAGGATGGACAGCACCAAGCCTGCGCCTAAAATGGCCATATTCAGTTTGTCCGTGCCATAACGACCCAGCATGAAATGGCGCAGACCGCTTGATATTTTTGCACCTATCCGGCGCAGAAAGTCCATAAATCCGTTCATAGGCTCCACCTTTGGAATTATCTTTCCCTTATTATATGGAGTTTTCTCCATTTTTGCAAGTATATCGCCCCATTATTTACGATTTATTTATATCCCCGGTGCGGGGAGGGACATGCATGCACAGTGCGCCAGACATCTTGAATCTTTCAAAACAGTAGTCGTGGCTTTCCCCGCAGGACTCGGCAATCGTCCGGCTTGATGTCCACAAGTACAATGTCCGGCCCAATGCGGCAAATACAATTCCAGGGAATGACAAAATCGTCCCTTGGCGGGCCCAGTCCTCCCAGCTTGCACCGACCCGGCACCACAATGGCATTGACCTCCCCGTTTGGCAGCTGGATAATCACATCCTGAATAAAGCCAAGCCGCCGTCCGTCGCTGACGCAGATAACCTCTTTGCAGTGCAAATCCGTGAATTTGGCTGACATAGAACGCCTCCCTGCTTTTTTGTTGTATAGTCTATGGAAAATTTCGGCGGATATGTCAATTGCTTTTTCAGCAAAAAAGGCGTATGATTATCATGTAATCAAAATGCCGAGAAAAAGCTGCAAAAACCACATAGCTGTACACGAAAAAATATGTGATTTTGTCACGGTACTTTGCAAAATTTGTGGTATAATAAATCCATAAAACAAAAATACATCAAGGAGGAACATACAATGTCTGTACTTCATATTACAAAAGCTACCTTTCAGGAGGAGGTCCTGAATTCCGACAAACCCGTCCTGCTGGACTTTTTCGCCACTTGGTGCGGTCCCTGCCGTATGATCGCCCCCACGCTGGAGGAGATTGCCGCCGAGCGGGAGGACATTAAGGTCTGCAAGGTTGATGTGGATGCGGAGCCGGAGCTGGCTGCCAAGTACCAAATCGCAAGCATTCCCACACTGCTGGTCATCAAGGACGGCAACGTTGTGAATCAGTCTTTGGGTGCGAAGCCCAAGGCACAGATACTTGCCCTGCTGTAACCCTAAAAATCCCCACTTGTCAAAAAGCAAGTGGGGATTTGGTTGGCGTTGCCAAAAAGGAGGCTGTTGCAAATTGCAACAGCCTCTTAAATGATTGAATTTATTTCCGCAGGTCCTGACCGGAGAAGTAACGCTTCATGGGAACATACAGCACGCCTGCCAGCAGCAGTGCCAGAATCATATTGGGAAGCATATAGCTACCGTTATATACCAAAGAATACAGGTGGGCATTGTCGTATGTGCCCAGACCGGGAACGGCAGTAGGCTCGATGATTCGGTAAATGGTAATGCCGGAGATATGGTGTACGATAAAGCGGCCAAGGCAGCCGATGAAGGTGCCGGGGAAAATACCCCAAGCCTTTCCCTTAAACAGACCGGCCAGACCCAAAGGGGTGAATGCCAGCAGATAGTCAAGGAGCATACTCTGCCAGCCCCAAGCATACGCGCCGTCAAAAAGCAGCTGCAGCAGACCGAACACAAAGCCGGCAGTCAAGCCCTGGGGGAGACCCCAACGAAGGGCGTACAGCAGGATGGGGAACATAGCGGGGGTCAGAGAGCCGCCGTTGGGAAGCTCATAGAGCTTAATAAAGCTCAAAACAAAGGCCAAGGCCACCATGATGGCGCCTTCGCACAGGGCGCGGATGCGCAGATGGAATTTTGCGACAGTTTCAGACATAAGATACCTCCTAAAAAATGTATCGCATTGCAACCCGTCTAGGTGCAATGCGATACAAAAAGCATCTCATATGTGCATCTTTTCCTACGACGGTACTGACCGTATCAGGTTCGCGGGTCAAGGCTCCAAAGCCCAATCTCAGCCGGTGCACCGGCTCCCCGAAGACAAAGTTCTATGCGATTGTAGATATTATAACCGATTTTTGGAAAAAGTCAAGCCATATCTAAAGCCAGCTCTTTACCGCCCAAAATATGAAAATGCAAATGCTGCACGGTCTGACCGGCATCGGCTCCGCAGTTGGACACGACCCGATAGCCGTTTGTGAGCTTTTCGGCAGCGGCAATCTGGGGAATCACCTCAAAAATATGGGCCACCACGGCGCTGTTTTCGGCAGTCACATCGTTTACACTGCCCAAATGTACCTTGGGCACGATCAAAATATGGGTGGGTGCCTGAGGGTTGATGTCCCGGAAGGCGTAAACGGTCTCGTCCTCGTAGACCTTGGCAGAGGGGATATCCCCAGCAATGATTTTACAGAACAGACAATCCATTTTTTATTACCTCCAAATTAAAATCCGAATATGGCAAATGCGCCGGTGCTGGCAAGGGCCATGATGATACCGGCCATCACCACACCGAGGGATACGGAAACAACGGTGGATTTAAAACCCATATCCAAAAAGCTGGCGCCCAAGGTGCCGGTCCATGCGCCGGTGCCGGGTAGCGGTATGCCCACAAATACCATCAGCGCAATAAAAAGACCGCCTCGGCCGGTGGCTTTCACCAGCTTTTGTCCGGCGTGCTCCCCTTTGACCAGAAAGAAATTACAGAATTTTCCGATGTACTTCTGTTTAACGCCCCAAACAAGAAACTTCCGGGCGAAAAAGTAGACGATCGGTACGGGAATCATATTGCCTATTGCGCAGATAAGCAGCGCTTGAAGAAAAGGAATATCCATACCCATCGCAATGGGCATGGCACCCCGCAGCTCAACGATGGGCACCATGGAAACAAAAAAAACAGTCAAATATTTGGCCATTTACAGACTCCTAACAATGAATTTCCCTTATTTTACCATAGCAAACCGGGGAAAGCAAGCAAAATTCCGGCCACGCAGCTACCACTCCCTATGGGATAAGACCGGCCTTCTGTTTCAAAATTTTTACAAAACCTGCCGTCCTTCACCGGGTAAGGCTCTTTCGCTTGCCTGTTCTGCCCCACCACCGTTAAAAAGCAAGCACCTGTTGTGCTTGCTTTTTAGCGGATATTTAGGCTTCCATTTGCTGGGTGAAGGCCTTTTTGTCCTGTGCGCCGAAATAGGCAGAGCCGGCGACGAATACGTTTGCGCCGTTTTCCTTGCAGGTAACCACGGTGTTCAAATCCACACCGCCGTCTACCTCCAGGTAGCAATCGGGATTGACGCTGTCGATCATTTCACGAAGCTTCTTCACCTTAGGCATCATATCTGCCATAAACTTCTGACCGCCAAAGCCCGGCTCCACAGTCATAACCAGCACCATGTCAACCATGGGCAGGTATTCCGCAATGGCCTCAGCCGGGGTCTTGGGCTTCACCACAATGCCGGGCTTCACGCCCAGAGAGCGAATCAGCTCCAGTGTTTTGCGGATATTCTCGGGGGTGTCGGCCTCCACATGGATAGTTAAGTAGTCGGCACCGGCCTTGCAGAAGTTTTCTGCATACTTAATGGGGGTGTCAATCATCAGGTGCACATCCAGCACCAAATCGGTAATCGGGCGCATGGACTTGACCAATGAATAACCGAAGGACAGATTGGGCACAAAATGTCCGTCCATAATGTCCACATGAAGCCACTTGACTCCGTTTTCCTTACAGGCGGCAAAATCCCGTTCCATATGCATGTAATCACAGGAGAGAATAGAAGGTGCTAAAATAGCCATAGTTTTTACCTCACAAT
The DNA here is from genome assembly GCA_045126955.1 of Faecousia sp. Classification (GTDB taxonomy): domain Bacteria; phylum Bacillota; class Clostridia; order Oscillospirales; family Oscillospiraceae; genus Faecousia. The sequence continues at coordinate 43,105 of JBGVPJ010000047.1, read as the reverse complement.
TTTTCATTATTTTCCAGTAAATCCGCAAGGGTGATCCCCTCAAAAAAGCTGTCAATCATAGCATCCAGCTTGTCCCACATAGGCTTGGTCTGACAGCAGGTGGAACGCCCGCAGGCGGACGGGCCCTGTCCCGTGCAGGATACCGCAGCCAGGGAGCCCTCCGTCAGCTTCAGAATGCTGCCTACGGTGTACTCACAGGGCTTTCGGTTCAGCCGATAGCCACCACCTTTGCCGTGTACCGCATCCACAAAGCCGGCCTTGGACAGAACTGTCATAATGGATTCCAAGTATTTTTGAGAAATTTCCTCCGCCTCGGCAATTTCTTTCAGCGGAATGTAATCCTCTGCCCCTTTTGTGGCGAAATGCACCATCACCCGCAGGGCATAGCGGCCTTTTGTCGATACAATCATACCTTACTCACTACAGTGGCTGCAATGGGCACAGTCGGGGAACTGGGTGTGGTCGTAGGCGATGCCGTTTTTGTCGTAGTAGTCCTTGAGGGCGGACTTGATGGCCTCCTCTGCCAACACGGAGCAGTGGAGCTTGTGGGCAGGCAGACCGTGGAGCGCCTCGGCGACCGCATCGTTGGTCAGCTTCATAGCATCTGCGATGGGCTTGCCCTTAATCATCTCCGTTGCCATAGAGGAGGAGGCGATAGCAGAGCCGCAGCCAAAGGTTTCAAACTTCACATCGGCAATGATGTCGTTCTCGATTTTCAGGTAAATTTTCATAATATCGCCGCATTTGGCGTTGCCCACCTCACCGATGCCGTCGGCGTTTTCAATTACGCCCACATTTCGGGGGTGCATAAAATGGTCCATGACCACTTCGCTGTATAATGCCATAGTTTATTCTCCTAATTATAAAATATATTCCCGTTTGCCGGTCTGCAAATCACGCCACACAGGACTCATGCTCCGCAGCAGCTCCACCACTTGGGGCACCGCTGTGAGGATGTGGTCAATTTCTTCCTCTGTGTTTTCATGGCACAAAGACAGCCGCAAAGAGCCGTGGGCCACATCGTGGACTCTGCCAATGGCCAGCAGCACATGGCTGGGGTCCAAAGAACCGGAGGTGCAGGCAGAGCCGGAGGAGGCGCAAACGCCCTTCATATCCAGCAAAAGCAGCAGGCTCTCGCCCTCAATGCCCTCAAAGCAGAAGCTCACATTGCCAGGCAACCGATTCACCCGATCGCCGTTTAAGTCGCAGTGGGGAATTTTGGAAAGACCGGCAATCAGCTTATCCCGCAGAGCCACAACCTTTTCGTTGTTGGCGTCCATATTGTTGCAGGCATCCTCCATGGCCACAGCCATGCCCACAATGCCGGGCAGGTTTTCCGTGCCGCCCCGCTTGCCACGCTCCTGCGCACCGCCCTCAATCACGTTCACCATGGGGATTCCCCGACGGACATACAGGGCACCCACACCTTTGGGGCCGTGGAACTTGTGGGCAGACAGGCTGAGCATATCGATGTTCTGCTCTTTTACATGGATGTGCAGATGACCGACAGCCTGTACCGCATCCGTGTGGAAGGGTACACCGGCGGCCTTGCATACGGCACCGATTTCCGCAATAGGCAGTACCGAGCCGATTTCGTTGTTGGCGTACATGGTAGTTACCAAACAGGTATCGGGACGGATGGCGTCCTTGACCTGCTGTGGGGTGATGTTGTGATTATTCTTCACATCCAAAAGGGTGATTTCAAAGCCCTCTTTTTCCAGTGCGCTCAGGGTGTGCAACACCGCATGATGCTCAAAGGCGGTGGAGATAATGTGCTTTTTACCCTTTTTGGCACCGTAGAAGGCGGCTGAACGGATGGCCTGATTGTCGGCCTCGCTGCCGCCGGAGGTGAAGTAGATTTCCCTCGGCTCACAGCCAAGGCATTTGGCGATCCGGGCCCGGGCGTCGTCCATCACCTCTTTGGCCTCCTGTCCTACGGTATGCAGACTGGAGGGGTTGCCGTAATAGGTTTCAAAGCAGGGCATCATGGCCTGCAAGGCATGAGCGCTGAGTTTAGTAGTAGCAGCATTGTCTGCGTAAACTTGCATATTTTTTCCTCCGGGATATTTACCTAGTTAATGCATGGGTAATATACCATTATTAACCTACTTTGTCAATGGGTAAATGGCGTATAATAGAAAAATTATTATAAATTTAGAGAACAAACACACTTTTTTTGGCCGCATCCGTCAAAGCAAAGCGTTGTTTACATAATATTTGCAATCCATAGTGTTCACTCCTTATTTGTATTATATCCCAAATCCACAGGCGGAACAATCTGTAATTTACAAAAATCCCCTGTTTTTTCGACTTTTGCAAGGGTTACAAATCGGCGCTTGAGGAATATTAACAGGGCAGACGAAAGGAGGACCTGACGATGAAAAAATTTTTAAACCGCACAGGTATATTGGTCATCTGTGCGTGGCTGTTGACGGTGAGTGTCAGCGCGGCCCAGATGCTGGTACCGGGCGGACAGGTTGTGGGGCTGGAATTGGGGGACAATACCGTTACGGTGGCGGCCTTTGACGAGAATTTGGGACCGGCGGCCCAGCAGGCGGGCTTGCGGGTAGGCGACCGGATTTTGTCGGTAAACGGGCAGTCCGTCCATACCGCGGCGGACGTGCGTTATGCCTTGGACAGGTCGGACGGAACGGTGGAGATGACTGTTGTGCGAAACAAAAAATCCGCCACCGTCCGCCTGACGCCGTCCATCACCCGGGAGGGTCCCAAGCTGGGCATCTATTTAAAGCAGGGTGTTACCGGTGTGGGGACGGTCACCTGGTACGACCCGGACAGCAAGAAATTCGGCACACTGGGTCACGGGGTGAACAACGCCCGTGGGGAGCTACTGAGCATGGTGTCCGGCACTGCATATAATGCAACCGTTGTATCGGTGCGTAAAGGCGCGTGCGGTGACCCGGGACAGCTCATGGGAGCGCTAAAGAATGCCGAGCCGGTGGGCACCCTTTATAAAAATACCAACCGGGGCGTTTTTGGTACCACCTCGTCCGGCTGGACAGGCGAGCCGCTGCCTGTAGGAACAGCAAAGGATGTGCAGGCAGGACCTGCTACCATTCGCTCCACAGTGCAGGGTGACAAGGTACAGGAATATTCTGTGGAGATTTTGAAGGTTTATCCCAACGCAGGCGCAACGGGCCGCAACATCCTACTCCACATCACAGACCCCGCCCTTTTAGAAACCACCGGCGGCATTGTGCAGGGTATGTCCGGCAGCCCCATCATCCAAAACGGCAAGCTCATCGGCGCTGTTACCCATGTCCTTGTGAACGACCCAACAACCGGGTATGGCATCTTTATTGAAAACATGCTGGATGCCGCTGCCTAAAGCCTCCCTTGTGCAAAGGGAGGTGGCTGCCCGAAGGGCAGACGGAGGGATTGTAATGGATCGGTGCGTGACAATCCCCCAGTCAAAAATCAGAGATTTTTGCCAGCCCCCTTTACACAAGGGGGCCTTTTACCGCCCGCTTTTTGTTGCAATTATCATTGCCCTGTGCTATGATAAAAGAAAAGGAGTGCTAAAGATGAACGCAACAAAGCGCAGACATGCAACAGTAAAAATGCTCGCCTATTTTCATCGCTATCTTTGGATTGCTTGTGTGTTTGCTTTTGTGTTCTGTTTTGGTAAAGAATTTTTTATGCTCCGAATGGGTATAGGCTTTTTCGTGTATGCTTTATATAGTCTAATTGGTTACATATTCCGGTGGAAGCATATTTACTGCTCTTATCAAAATGCCTACCATCAGAAGATGACGCCGGATCATATCATATGGGGAAAAGTCAAAAAATCAGATGCGTACGGCATACCCATAATATTTGGTATATTAGGTATCATGATGGTTATTTGTCAATTCATATCTTAATACTAAGCGCAAGCTGTATCTCCTACGGCTTGCGCTTTTTACTGGTCATTCTAAGGATAGATACTTGCGCACCCCCCGAAATCAGAATTTGTCGAAAGTGAAAGAAAACTTAAAAGCGACCAGTTTCGACATTTCATCTATGTCAACTTAAGGATTGCGGTTGGAGTGTGTCAAAACCTGCCTTTTACCCGCAAAAACGCATAAAAACCGCAGAAAAACACAAAATTCTTTTGTCCCATACTTGACATCAGCGTGTCCGGCTCACCGATTATACAGGACGGAAAACTGGTAGGCGCCGTTACTCATGTGCTGGTCAACGATCCCACAACGGGATATGGCATCTTCATCGAAAATATGTTAGATGCTGCGGCATAACAGGCGATCGCAGATCGCCCCTACGAATAGAAACGATACACACCGTAGGGGCGAACTGTGTTCGCCCGCGGGCGGCTATTAGCCCCCGCTTTTTGTTGCCAATTCTGCCGCCTTGTGATATGATAAAAGAAAAGGCGGTGAACAATATGATTGAAAAGGACGATTGGCGGTTAACTGCCGGACCTGTTCTGGGTAACGAAGAAAAGCTAAAGAACATCCCCTTGTATTACATACCTTTCCAACCGCTTTCTGAAAACTGGGATCATGAGCATTGCACTTTCTGTTGGGCCAAGTTTTATTTGCACGAGGAATGTCTACAAGAAGGCTACTGTACCAGACCGCAGAATTGTCGTGATGCTGACTGGATTTGCCCGGAATGCTACGAAGACTTTAAAGAAATGTTTGGTTGGACATTGAAAAGAGGAGATACAGAATGAGACTTTATCGTCCTGTGGGGCAAGCAGAATATGATTTGATTGTACAATCCGGCTTTACTGCATACCCTCCCCGTTTGCCAGAACAACCCATCTTCTATCCCGTGCTGAACGAACGCTATGCCCGGGAAATTGCAGAAAAATGGAACAAAAGATATGCTGACTCACAGTACACTGGGTATGTTACCACTTTTGAAGTTGATGATACCTATATCGCTCAGTTCCCGGTACAGACCGTTGGAGCAAGCTATCACCAAGAACTGTGGATTCCCGCAGAAGAACTGGAAAACTTTAATCATCATATTATCGGAACAATTTCTATCTTATAACATGCAACGCAAGCTGTTTTTCAGCTTGCGTTTTGGTTTATTAGAAGATAAAACCGATGGTCCGGCATATCTCAGAATTTGTCGGAAATGCGAGAAGTCTTAAAATACGGTATTTTCGACAATTCATCCATGTCAACTTAGGGATTCTGATTGAGGTGTGTAAAAACCTGCCGTTTACCTGCAAAAAACGCATAAAAACCGCAGAGAAGCACAAAATTCTTTTGTCCCTTACTTGACATCAGCGTGTCCGGCAGTCCCATTATCCAAGACGGCAAGCTGGTCGGCGCGGTTACCCATGTCCTTGTAAACGACCCAACCACCGGCTATGGCATTTTTATTGAAAATATGCTGAATGCCGCGGCATAAAAGAGAAGGGATTGCCAATAAATTCCAGATTAAATTCCATCTGTGAAAGATGCATTATAAACGAATGCCTCCCTAAATGTAGGGAGGCATGTGAACTATTCTATATCAAGCTCAATGAAGGAATCGTTCAAGTAGATCGTATTCGTGGCAATTTTTGTTTTGGTGACTTTTGCCCAATGTCCCTTAACATTTGCGTGGGGCACATAAATTCCACCATCAGAAGAAATATCTACTCTGATTTTGGCTCCGCTTTTTATCGTAAAAGCAATAGGTGGAGTGAAGAGGTCGATTGTAATTTTTTCTCCCGATTTATAGTTTTCCTTTATATGTGAGAGTGAAGTTATCGTTTCTGTTAGATTATAGGCCACATTGTTTTCAACGAAATATACTCTTATGAAAAAAGCTGTGTCATTACAATCAGAGCTGACATTCATATGCCATCTCACTTTACCATAAAAGGATGTGTCCTCACTAAATTCTTTCGACTGAAAAGATACTACTCCGTCAACACTTCCAACTTCAGCTGCCTTATAAATATTATGGTATTTATAGCAATTTAATCGCTTTTCGGGATCGTAAATATAAGAAATGTTTTTATCTGTTTCGCAAGGTGAATCATTTAAAGTATTACTTTCGCCGAAATACAGACGTTTCTTGTTAGCAAGCGGAGCAGGATATGCAGAAACTTGCCAAGTGTCTTTTCCTATGGAGTAATAGTTGACCTGACCCTTCTTAGCATATTTATACGCCGTGTCGCTTCGGACACTGTTAAACCATTCCACATCAAAGTCATCGGGTATATTGCCGTTTTCCAAAGAATATTCTGTATCGGAGGGAACAGAGGTACCGTGCCCCCAAGGTCCTACAATAAATGCCGATTTGTTTTTAGTGGTTTTGGGTAGTCGTTCCCACATTGAAAACATACCTTCAATATAAAAATCATACCACCCCTCAACAAAAAGGACAGGGATTTTAAGATTATCTATTACATAGGTTCTCGGATCATTTTTCCAGAAATCATTGTATTTATCATTTAGCAGTAAATCTGTATAAGGGGAGTATTCCGTGCCAATAGCGCGTTTCATAATGTTTTTATAAGGTCTTTTCACTGCACCATCTAAATTGGGATTTGGGAATTGCCGTTTTATCATTCCAAGCCACCAATTTAGATTACAAAAATCATAACAACAACCGTTTCTGTAATTTCTGAAATACATCCTGTCTGTTTGTACAAAAAGCACAGCACCCTTAACATCTTCAGGGTTTGTGTCCAGATAGCTCAAATGTGCAGTAGAAAGGTAGCTTCCACCGAAAAGGTATATCTCACCGTTATAAATATCAAGCTTTCTAATAATTTCAAGACTGCTTAACCCATCGTTTCTTTCCTCATAGGGAACGCAAAATCCCTCGCTATCACCTCTGCCTCTGCAATGCTGCAAAATAAAGGCATACCCATTTTTTATGAATCTGTCATTGTCGTATTGAGAAATGTCGTGTGCAACACCGTTATGCGCCGGTTCATACGGTGACCTCTTAAATATAATGGGATATTTATCCTTGCCTTTCGGTACCACAATTCGTGTATAGAGCTTTACTCCATCGGGCATTGTAAAATACTGTTCAGTAACACTTACGGTTTCATTTTCAGTAACAATTGGATACATAAATCATCCTCCTATATGAAATATTGTTAAAATAACAGGAAGTGTGACACAGGAAAGCACCGTGGAAATCAGCGCCAGACCGGCACCGATCTGACAATTCTCGTCCACCAGCCTTGGGAAAACCACCGTATTGAGACCGCAGGGGAGCGCATAGAACAAAATGGCCGTCTGCACCACACGTTGTTCACAAAACAGGCACAACACGGTACCCAACAGCAGCGGTATCACCACAAGCCGGAGCATGACGAAACCATAGCTTTTGATATTGCTGAGCATGCTTTTAAGGGAAAAACCCGATATGACGATACCCGCAAGCAGCATGCTCACCGGAGCCATACAGCCGCTTGCCTTATTTATCACATCGGTCAGCACATCCGGAACTGTAAAGCCGGACAATCCGGCTATGATACCCAGGACCATAGAAATAATTACCGGGTTGCACAGTTTTTTCAGACTGGCACCCTGTTTGGTCAGCTTAGCAAAACCAAAGGTATAGGTATAGAGCGAAACAGGTACTGCAAAAGTCATGAAGTTAATGAGACCCGCTTGCCCAAACAGCGCCTCAGCCAAAGCATATCCGATATACCCGTAGTTAGGGATCACCAGAGAGTATTCGTAAATACACCGTTCGTATTTATTTTTTGAAAATACCTTTGCCGCGAAATGCGCCGCCACCAACAAAACACACAACACAGCCGCGGATATGAGAAGCAGTCTGTAATTGGTTGCTATGTATGCCGGAGAGAATCTGGCTGAGAAGGTCTTATAAATATTGCAAGACAGGAAAACATACACCAACAAACTCGATAGTATTTTCGTGTGTTCCGTTTTCACAACATTCCCCTTGCCTAATACAAAACCTATGAACACAAAGATAAGAAGAATTAGAACCTGACTGAAGATAACAAACATATCACATCACCCAGTGCAATTATACCGTCTATGGCTGCCATGTAAAGGGAAATAAAATTACAATATAGAATTTTTAAAACACTTATTGACACAAGGCAATGGAATGTTATAATAAATCCGGTGATTTTATGTTTGAGAGTATGGAAAAATTAAAAATTGTCAGCGCGTTGTATGGCAAATCAGCCATCAAGCAACAGTTTACAGACAGGCCATATCATGCACTAATCTTTAAGATCGACGGAGAAAGTGTGTATACTTTTCACGACAAAAAGATCTCGCTGTCTAAGGGGCAGGTACTTTTTATCCCAATGGGAGCCACCTACACTGTCGGCAGGGTTTCTCCGGAGGAAAGCCACTATGCTGTGATCAACTTCACGGCCTCATTACCGGACTGCCAGCCAAGGCTCTTCCCTTGCAGCGACTTTCACATGTTCAGGCACATAATTGACCGGCTAATCCGGGTCTTAATTTTCGGTAGTCCTTCCGGTACGATGGAGAGCATGTCCCTGTTTTATAAAATCGCAACCATTATATATCAACACGAAAGAAAAAGTTATTGCAGCTCAGACAAAAGGAATTTGATAAAGCCGGCTATCGACTATTTAGAGAATAACATTTTCGATTGCAGCTTGAAGATTGGACAGCTGCACACCTTGTGCAACATATCCGATACCTATTTCCGGAAGATCTTTATTGCGGTATACGGCATCCCCCCGAAAAAGTATGTATTAGAAAAGCGCCTTGCCCAAGCCAAAAACATCCTGGACTGCGGCGATTATTCTTATGTGTATGCGGTAGCGGCGGCGGTAGGCTTTGAAGACCCCTTATATTTCAGCAAGGTATTCAAAAACAGATACGGTTACCTCCCTTCCGACCCGGAATCTTTCTAGAAATGTTGTCCTATTCTCGGAATGACGTGGTTTTCGGCAGTGGCAGTAACCATCAAAAACCACCGTCATTGCGAAGCTTGTTTGCAAGCCGTGGCAATCCGTATTGGTTGTACCAAAAGCAAGGCACTCCTTTACAGAAAGGAGTGCCTTGCTTTTGGAAATTTTAAAATTTTACTATATAACGGACAGAACACGCTTCCAACGTAAAATAAAGAACAATTGCACTTTCTTTATTTGATTGTCAGTACTTCTCTTGAATCAGTAAAAGATCGGAGATAATGCTGTTGGATACCAAAAAACCGTTGGGTGTCAAATGCCAGCGTCCATCAAAGGTCTTGTTGGCAAGACCCCGCTCCTTACAGACCATAAGGCTCTTTTCCAAGGGCGCAAAGGGCATGAGATACCGCCGCTCGTATACCTTGGGGTCGATGCCGGCCGCGGTGCGCAGGCGCATCATCAGGTATTCGCCCGCCCGCTCCCGAGGGGCAATCTCCTGAATGTCCTGCAGTACCTGACCACCATGCTTAATGCCGTCAATATACCCCGGCAAATCCCGAATGATGGTGAACCGGCTGCCGCCAAAGTCGGAGCTGGCATTTGGTCCGAAGCCCAAATAAGGTTCGCCATTCCAGTACTTTAAGTTATGCCGGGAAACCATTCCCTTGCGGCAGAAATTAGAAATCTCATACTGTCGGTAGCCATGCTGTCGGAGAATTTCAATGGCAGACAGGTACATATCCGCCTGTGTGTCATCATCTGCCAGATTGCAGAACTCGTGGTACCGGTAGAGGGGTGTACCCTCTTCCACTTTTAGTCCATAGCAGCTGATGTGCTCCGGCTGGAGCTTCAGCACATTGGTGAGGGTGCGTTCCCAGTCCTGCAGGCTCTGTCCGGGCAGGCCGTACATCAAATCCAGCGACAGGTTCTTAAAACGAAACTTGCGAATCCGCTTTACCGCCGCCACCGCCTGTTGGTAGGTATGGGGACGGCCCAGTTTCTTGAGAATCTCATCATCGTCACACTGGATACCTAAGCTCACCCGGTTAAAGCCCTCACTGCGCAGCCGCCGCAGAAGGCGGTCAGACACAGAGTCCGGATTGGCCTCAAAGGTGATTTCTGCCGTAGAGGACACACGGAAAGCCTTGCGAATAGCTGTGAGGATTGCCGCCATGCCATCAGCGCCGAAAAAGCTGGGGGTACCGCCGCCAAAATAGATGGTATCAACCACATAATCCGGTGCCAATGCGCCGGCCTCCTTGATGTGGGCACAGACTGCATCTTGATAACCGTCCAGCAGTTCATCCTCCTTGGTGGTCACGGAGTAAAAGTCGCAGTATTGGCACTTGCTACGACAGAAGGGCACATGAATGTATATTCCCAAAGGGGTTTTGTTTTTATTGCTAAACAAAGGCATGAGCTATCTCCTTGGCTGTAAACGCCTTCAATCTATAAAACGACAAAAACTTCCTAATATATCACTTAGAAAGGTAACGAACCGAGCATGGCGAGGAGGGCATAACGGTTATAGAACAGCCATGCGCGCATTGCCTGCTTAATTCTCGTCCAGCTTGAGAACGGCCATAAAGGCCTCCGAGGGAACGGACACGGTGCCGAAGGTACGCATCCGCTTCTTGCCTTCCTTCTGCTTTTCCAACAGCTTCTTCTTTCGGGTGATGTCACCGCCGTAGCACTTGGCCAGCACATCCTTACGCAAAGCCTTAATGGTCTCCCGGGCGATAATCTTACCGCCAATCGCTGCCTGCACCGGAATCTCAAACTGGGCACGGGGGATATTCTCCTTCAGCCGCTCGCAGATTTTCCGCGCACGGGGATAGGCATTGTCTGCAAAAAGAATGAAGCTGAGGGCATCCACAATATCGCCGTTCAGGAGAATATCCAACTTAACCAACCGGCTGGGTCGGTAGCCAATCAGCTCATAGTCCAAACTGCCGTAGCCACGGGTGCGGGATTTCAGCGCATCGAAAAAGTCATAAATAATCTCATTCAGAGGCATCTCATAATGTAATTCTACCCGATTGGCATCCAAATAGACCATATCCTTAAATTCGCCTCGGCGGGAGGTGGCCAAGTCCATAATGTTGCCCACATACTCCTGCGGTGCCATAAGGTTGATCTTTACAAAAGGCTCCTCCGCCAGCTGAATATTCATGGGGTCCGGGTAGTCCAAGGGGTTATCCACCATGTGCACAGTGCCGTCCAAGGTTGTGACCCGATAAGAGACGTTTGGGGCGGTGGTGATTAAATCCAAATTATACTCCCGCTCCAGCCGCTCCTGAATAATCTCCATGTGGAGCAATCCCAAAAAGCCGCACCGGAAACCAAAACCGAGGGCAATGGAGCTTTCCAGCTCGTAGACAAAAGATGCATCGTTCAGCTTCAGCTTTTCCAAGGCCTCCCGCAAATCCTGATACTTGGCGCCGTCTGCCGGATAAACACCGGAGTAGACCATAGGCTGTACCTGCCGGTAGCCGGGAAGGGGTTCTTTTGCGGGATTCTCAAGCCCTGTAATGGTGTCACCCACCTGGGTGTCAGATACCGTCTTAATGGAGGCGGTAATGTAGCCGACCTCGCCGGCACCCAGCGCCTCCCCGGGAACCAATCCCTTAGGACTCATGGTACCTACCTCCACCACCTTGTAGGTGGCACCGGTGGCCATCATTTTAATGTCCATACCCGGTCGCACAGTGCCCTGCTTGATTCGGGTGTAGACGATCACGCCCCGATAGGAATCGTACTGGCTGTCAAAAATCAGCGCCTGTAGCGGTGCATTCCGGTCACCGGTGGGAGCCGGCACACCGTTTACAATCATCTCCAGCACAGCATGGATATTAATACCGTTCTTGGCGGAAATCTCCGGCGCATCCTCAGCAGGCACGCAGATAATATCCTCAATCTCCTGTTTTACCTCCTGCGGCCGGGCAGAGGGCAGGTCAATCTTGTTAATGACCGGCAGCACCTCCAAGCCTGCATCGGTGGCAAGGAAGGTATTTGCCAGCGTTTGTGCTTCCACGCCTTGAGAGGCGTCCACCACCAGCACCGCACCTTCACAGGCTGCCAAGGAGCGGGATACCTCATAGTTAAAGTCCACATGACCCGGGGTATCAATAAGATTCAGAGCATAGGTTTCCCCGTCATCTGCCTGATAAGTCAGCTGTACAGCAGTAGCTTTAATGGTAATGCCCCGCTCCCGCTCTAAATCCATGGAGTCCAAAATCTGGTCCTCCATCTCCCGTTTATCGATAGCCGCACATTCCTCCAGCAGCCGGTCTGCCAGTGTGGACTTGCCGTGGTCAATGTGGGCAATAATGGAAAAATTTCGAATCTTGGAAAGGTCTGTCATAGGATACACCTCAAAAATAATCGAATGGGCGCAGCATACACTCCGCCACTTTAATAAAATATATTATAGCGAAATTTTCCATACTTGTAAACAGTCTATTAATAAGAAAACCGCAGCAAATTTATATTTATGGTGACAAGCAACACCCGTCTTGCCTGTTGTGGCTAAAAATTTTCTCCACCACAATATGCAGTGATATGCCAAATTTTGACCCGGTTTTTCTAATAAAACTTCTCTTAATAGCCGTTGTGCCTGCAGAAAATCTGTGCTATAATGACTGTAATTGACATTTTGAGAGGAGCAGCCTATGAACGCAACCGAACTGCACATTCCACAGGCGCACGTCCATAAGCTGCTGTGCGCCAAAAACCCCGATGCGACGCTGCTGTACCTGTACATCACCGGCGGCAACGACCCCTCACAGGCAGAACAAGCACTGCAACTGTCCCAATCCCGTTTCTCCTGCGCCGCCGCCACCTTGCGACAGCTGGGCCTATGGCCCCAGGAGCGCAACGCTCCCCTATTCTCCGGGGAGCGCCCCCAGTATTCCGAGCAGGATGTACTGGGCGCCATGCACACAGATAAAAGCTTTCAGGCGCTGTACGGCGAGGTGCAACGGGTGCTTGGCAGAAGCCTGAATACCGAGGAGCTGAAAATTCTTCTCGGGTTTATCCGCTATTTGGGTCTGCCCGGGGATGTGATTTCCGTGCTGGTGTGCTACTGCAAGGAGCGTGCCCGCGCCAAGGGCAACCTGCGAAACCCCAGTCTGCGCACCATCGAGAAAGAGGCTTACTTATGGGCCGAGCAGGGCATTGATACCATGGAGGAGGCTGTCGCCTTTATCCAAAATCAAAATATGCGCAACACACAGCTGGCCGGTCTTATGAAGATACTGCAAATCCGCGGCAGAACCTTGACCGCCGGAGAGGAGCGCTATGCCAAAAATTGGCTGGATATGGGATTTGGGGAAGACATACTGGCACTGGCCTATGAACGCACCTGTCTGAACACCGGCGGTCTTAGCTGGGCATACATGAACAAGATTCTTCTGCGCTGGCAGGAGGCCGGTTTCTACACGGTAGAGCAAGTGAAATCCGGCGACCGGAAGCCCATTCCCAAGGGTGCCTCCGGAGAACCGGGCCAGGCGGAACTGGACGCCATTCAAAAGCTATTACGGGAGGAATAACCTATGGCATACAGCAACACTGTGGTGCGCCGGGCGCGCCAGCGGCTGGAAAGCAAGAAGGCCGACCGCGAGTCGGTGCAGCAGGCACGCCTGCAGGAGATTTACCAAAAGCTCCCCAGTGTCCGGGAGATTGACAGAGAGCTGCGCAGCTCCATGGTGCTTGCCGCACAGGCAGCATTTCTCAAGGGCACCGATGGACAAGAGGCCCTTGCACAGGTGAAGCAAGCCAATTTGGCTCTGCAGGACCAGCGCAAAGCACTGATTGCCGCCGCATTCCCCCCTGTTTACTTAGACGAGAGTCCCATCTGCAGTCACTGCGGCGGCTCCGGCTACATCGGCAGCGCCATGTGCACTTGCCTGCTGGAGTTATGCCGTGAGGAGCAGAAAAAAGAGCTGGCACTGCTTTCTGCCGGTGAGCACACCTTTGACCGGTTCCATGTGGAATACTATCCGGAGCAAATTGACCCCAAATACGGTGTGACTCCCCGATTCATTATGACACGCACCTTTGAGGCTTGCCGCAAATATGCCGCAGGCTTTACCGCAGATGCAGGAAACCTCCTGTTTAACGGCGGTACAGGACTGGGCAAGACCTTCCTATCCGCATGCATTGCCCGAGAGGCGGCAGAGAAAGGCTACTCCGTAGCATACGAAAGTGCCCAGCACCTGTTTGCCAAGCTGGAAAAGAACCGCTTCCATCCCGATGAGGAGAGTGCCGCGGAAGTTGCAAAATTTAACGATTGCGATTTGCTGATTGTGGACGATTTGGGCACGGAGCTGCCCGGCAATTTTGTCACCGCCGCCCTGTATGCGCTGGTAAACGACCGCCTGCTGGCCGGTAAGCCTATGATTATCTCCACGAATCTGAGCATCAACGAAATCAAAGAGCGGTACTCCCCCCAGATCGCCTCCCGGCTTCAGGGCAGCTTCCAGCTTTTGCCCTTTGTGGGAGAGGATATCCGCGTACTGAAAAACAAGTGAGGATTTACCATTGAAAACCGGCATTTTATTTGACTTAGACGGCACACTGCTAAACACCTTGGAGGACCTGACCGATTCCGTCAACTACACCCTGCGCCTCCACAACTGCCCAGAGCGCAGCCCCATGGAAATCCGCCGTTTTTTAGGTAACGGCGCCAAAAATTTAATTGAACGATCCCTCCCTGCAGATGCCGACGATGCCCTGCGCACAGAGGCGTTTGCCACCTATCTCGCCTACTATGCCCAACATAACCAGATCAAAACCCGTCCCTATGACGGCATTTTGGAGGCATTGGCGGAAATCCGAAAGGAGTTTCCCGTGGCTGTGGTATCCAACAAACCGGACCACGATACCAAACCGCTGTGCAAAAAGTATTTGGACGGGGATATTTTTGCCTTGGGGCAGAGTGACGATTGCCCCAAAAAGCCGGCACCGGACATGGTGTACCGGGCTATGGCCGCCATCGGCGTGGAGCGTTGCATTTACGTTGGAGACAGCGAGGTGGACATCCTCACTGCCAAAAACGCCGGTGTCCCCTGCTTAACGGTGCTGTGGGGCTTCCGTGACGAGGATTGTTTAATAGAAAACGGTGCCACCCACTTCTGTGATGACCCCGGAAAACTATTAGATTGCTTGAAGGAAATGGTATAACATGGCAAACGAATTTTATGCGCTTTTAAGTCGGATGCGCTACATTACCCGTTGGGGACTCATGCGCAACACCTTCTCTGAGAATATTCAGGAACACAGCCACCAGGTGGCTGTGCTGGCCCATGCTTTGGCGCTGATTCGCCGGGATGTTCTGCAGCTTGCAGGACCCGACCCGGATAAGTGCGCTGTGGCAGCCCTGTACCACGATGCCTCGGAAATTCTCACAGGAGACCTGCCCACCCCGATTAAGTATTACAACCCGGACATTAAGCTGGCCTACAAGCAGGTGGAGCGAATTGCCGGGGAGCGGCTGCTGGACATGCTGCCTCCCGCCCTTCGAGACAGCTACGCCGGCTTGGTGTTGGAGGAGGACGAGACTGTAACGCCTTTGGTTAAGGCCGCCGATAAGCTCTCTGCCTATATCAAGTGCGTTGAGGAGCAAAAGGCCGGCAACACGGAATTTGACTCTGCCGCCGCCTCCACCCTGCAGGCAATGAAAGAAATGAACCGTCCGGAGCTGGACTGGTTTATTGACAACTGTTTGGAGCCCTTCCGCTTGAATTTGGACCAACTATAGCAAAAAGCCTGTTGCAAAAGCAACAGGCTTTTTTATCGTGCCGTTACACTCTTACCTTGTTTCTTACGGATTGGTAATCTATCTCGGAAAAGCCCATAATATATAGCATCCCTATTCCTTCCCCTCCACCAAACGACGGATGAGGTCTTCGTCCGCATGGTTGTAGAGCTTACCGTCCCATTTCAGGTTGGGACCCTTGCCGCACATACGCATACAGCCGGTAATTTTAAAGGTAAATGCTTTGGGATTTGCACCATAGGCCTTTTCCACAAAGGGGGCAAGGCTTGCCCGGCAGTTGGGGCCGCCGCACAGCTCCAGCAGGTGGGTATTTTCCAGCCGTAAATCGGGAATCCGCTTGACCACCGCCAACAGATAGCTCTCCTTCACCCCATAGTGCTGAGCAATTTTTTCAATTACCCAATTGGGAATGCCGCCACCCAACTCTTTTTGCACCTCACGAAGCAGACTCACAAGAGCCGTTTGGTCACCGGGAGCGCCCTGCTTCTGATAATAAGCCAAAGCCTCTTCCAAATTCCAGTCCATAATTACACCTCTTTTTCTTATTTTACCATCTGAATACTCCGGGAGCAAGACCGTTTCTTGACAAAAGACCCCAAAAAATGATAGAATATCCACATTGTTCTAAGGTTTATAAATTTGAGACTTTTTATCCCATTTTGAGGTGACATATGCAGACCAAAACCAAGCAAAAAGCCAAACGCTGGACACTGCCCCGCCATAGATTCATTATTAAACTGGCTGCGCTGGTAATATTCCCCTGGATGCGGCTAAAGTACCATGTCCGGGTAACCAAGTGCCCGGAGCTGAAAAAACGCCAATGTCTGGTCATTATGAACCATCAGACGGCCTTTGACCAGTTCTTTGTGAGCAAGGCGCTGTTCCCCCGCCATGCGTATTTTGTGGCCTCGGAGGATTTATTCAGTTTGGGTTTCCTGTCCCGGCTGTTAAGGTGGGCGGTGGCGCCCATCCCCATCAAAAAGCAGACCACCGACGTGCAAGCGGTGATGAACTGTATCAAAGTTGCCCGAGAAGGCGGCACCATTGCCCTTGCCCCGGAGGGAAACCGCACCTTCAGCGGCCTACCCTGCTACAGCAATCCGGCCATCACACCGCTGATAAAAAAACTGGGTCTGCCCCTTGCCATCTTCCGCATTGAGGGTGGCTACGGCATCCAGCCACGGTGGAGCGATGTATGCCGCAAGGGCACCATGCGCGCCTATGTGAAGCGGATTATCGAGCCGGAGGAATACAAGGATTTGTCCAAGGAAGAACTTTTTGCCCTTATCCAAAAGGAACTGTATGTGGATGAAACCCAATCCGGGCAGGAATTTCATCATAAAAAACTGGCAGAATATTTGGAGCGAGCCATGTATGTGTGCCCTTGGTGCGGGTTGGCGGAATTTCACAGCGAAAACGATATCATCACCTGCAAAACCTGCGGTCGGCAAATCCGATATCTGCCCAATCAGCAACTACAGGGTGTGGGTTGTGAATTCCCATTCCCTTATGTTGCCCAATGGTACCAATATCAATGCGACTTTGTAAATCATTTGGATACCGCCGCTTACATAGAAGCCCCCCTGTATCAGGATATCGCCATGTTCAGCCATGTGGAGCCCTACAAACACAAGGTGGTGCTGGAAAAAGAAGCAAAGCTTGTCCTTTACGGAAACCGTATTCAGGCCGGAAACAAAACCTTATTCTTTGACGATATCAATGTCATCACCGTGCTGGGCAAGAACAAGCTGAATATCTATCACAAGGACGCCCTTTATCAAATTAAGGGCGATGCCCGATTCAACGCTCTGAAATACATGAATATTTTCTACCGGAGTAAAAACCAAGCCTCCGGCGGTGATTTTTTAGGGATTTAAAGTAGACTTTTTCCCCTGTTTGGGCTATACTGATACAAACACATAAAATGGAAAAAGAAAAAACTGCTCTGCCAATTGGCAGAGCAGTTTTTGTATTTTAGTTCAGAGCAGCCTTTGCCTTCTCAACCAGAGCGGCGAAAGCGGCGGAGTCCTGAATAGCCATTTCGGACAGGCTCTTGCGGTTCATCTCGATACCGGCCAGCTTCACACCGTGCATGAAGGTGGAGTAGTTCAGACCGTAGGGAGCAACAGCAGCGGACAGACGAGTGATCCACAGTCTGCGGTAGTCACGCTTCTTCAGCTTGCGGCCAACGTAAGCATAGTTGCCGGACTTCATGACCTGCTGCTTGGCCATCTTAAAGTGAGTAGACTTAGAACCCCAGTAGCCCTTGGCCAGCTTCAGGGTAGCATTTCTTCTTTTGCGCGTCATCATTGCGCCTTTGACTCTTGCCATTTCTCAATATCCTCCTTGGCTTATTTGTAGGGAATCATCTTCTTAACAGTGGCTACGTTGGTCTCATCAGCGTAGGCAGTGGTGCGAAGACGACGGGTACGCTTGGTATCCTTCTTGGTGAGGATATGGCTCTTGTAAGCGCGGGCTCTCTTAACCTTACCGGATTTGGTCAGGTTGAATCTCTTCTTTGCACCGCTATGTGTTTTCAGCTTGGGCATAATTGGTTCTCCTTCCGTATCGTTGGTAATAGAACAAAAATTTGTTACTTACTGTTTTTAGGGGCCAGGAACATTCCCATGAACCGGCCTTCCAGCTTGGGGTTTTTCTCCATGGAAGCGGTGTCAGCACAGGCCTCAGCAAAATTCATCAGCAACTTCTCACCCAGATCGGTGTGTGCCATCTCACGGCCACGGAAGCGTACGCTTACCTTGACCCGGTCGCCGTCCTTTAGGAACTTTTGGGCAGACTTGACCTTGGTGTTAAAGTCATTGGTATCAATACCGGGGCTCATGCGGATTTCCTTGACTTCCACCACGTGCTGGTTCTTCTTGGCTTCCTTTTCCCGTTTCTTTTGGTCGAAACAGAATTTGGAGTAATCCATGATTTTGCAGACAGGGGGAACTGCATTGGGAGAGATTTTTACCAGGTCAAAGCCCTGCTCCTCGGCCAATGCATTGGCCTGATCGGCAGACATGATGCCCAGTTGTGTACCGTCCTCACCGATGACACGAATCTCCTTGTCCCGGATTTCCTCATTTAGCTGATGATCTAACTTGGCTATGATAAGCACCTCCACAAAATAAAAACAAAAAAGCGGATGCCACGCATCCGCACATTCGCACAGTCTCCCCGCAGGGAAAGGTGGAATATTGACCTCTTTGCAGTCAGCTTGAGGTGAGGCGGATATTTGGCCTTCTTTATTACTCGGGTATTTTATCATAGCTTTTATAGAAAGTCAAGCATTATTTCCTGTACTTTCTTTCAATTTTCATGTATGTGTGACACCTACACTCCGGAGGAAAAATAAGCACCGCCGGCAATCTCACGGGATTTCCGGCAGTGCTTAAATCTTCAAAATCTCTTCGGCGGTTTTGTGGGCGATTTGCTCGAATTGGGCATCTGTAAGCTTTAGCTTTAAGAAGCGCTCCATTTCCACAGCAGGGTCCCACAGGGGATAGTCGCTGCCATAGACAAAACGCTCGGCGCCGTAGCGGCCGATATAATCTTCCGCAACCCCTTCGTCCATGAACATAAGGGTGCTGGAAACATCAAAGAAGCAATTGGTATCCTTGAGATACTTGTAAGCCTCTTCATACATCTCGTAGCCGCCGAAATGGGCGGCAATGACCTGCAATTTCGGAAAAAGCTCCAAAACGTGCCGCAGACGGGCAGGATGAGAGTAATCATACCGGTGGTCTCCCATGTGAAGCAGCACGGGCAGTTCTCCCTGTAACTGCTCATACACCGGAAACAGTCGGGGGTCATCAATGGAAAACACCTGAAAATCCGGATGCATTTTCAGTCCCCGCAGACCCTTTTCTCGGATGTAGTCCACTTCTGCCGTAATATTTTCCATGCCTGCATGGACAGTGCCAAAGCCAAAAAACCTTGGCTCCTGAGCGACCTGCCCGATGATAAAATCGTTAATGTGCCGGGTGCGCTCCGGGCGGACGGCAACCGGCAAAATCACATACCGGTTGGTGCCGGCAGCCTGCCCCTGCCGCAGTAACATTTGAGCAGTCCCATCCAAAACATACTCGTCAAGAGAATAGAACTGCCGGATGCTCTCAGCTGCCTTGGAGGCAATAGCATCAGGATAAACGTGGGTATGAAAGTCGATAAATTCCAAAACAAAGTACCTTCTTCATAAGCATTGGGTGTGTTTTTGACACACCCAATGCTTTTTGGATTATTTGTAGATGATGGACTCGGCGTAACGGGTGGCGATAACACCTTCGGGTTCGCCGGTAGCCTTGGACTCGGTGAGAATGTGCTCGATGGAGTTGTAGATGTTGTCCACCTTGGCAAGCACGGCCTTCACATCGTAGGGACCGTCCACCTCAGCAGCTGCATTGATAACACCGCCGCCGTTGATGACGAAGTCGGGTGCGTAGTAGATACCCCGGGCCTTCAGAGCCAAACCGGATGCCTCATCCAGAATCTGGTTGTTGGCACCGCCGGCGACTGCCTTACAGTTCAGGTAAGGAATGGTGTTGGGGTTCAAAATAGCGCCCATGGCGTTGGGGGAGAAAATGTCGCACTCCTGACGCATGATTTCTTCAGTAGGAACCACGATGGCACCGAACTCGTCGGCAGCACGCTCAGCAGCTGCCTTGTTGCTGCGGTTAGCTACGATCAGCTTGGCGCCGGACTCGTGCAGCAGACGGCACAGATCGTAGCCGACCTTGCCAAGACCCTGCACAGCGATGGTCAATCCTTCCAGAGAATCCCGGTCCAAAGCCACCTTGGCGGTAGCCTTAATACCCTGCCATACGCCCCGTGCGGTGAAGGGAGAGGGATCGCCGCTGTTCTGAGGCAGGCCGCAGATGTGGTTGGTCTTGCGGAGCATCACCAGTGCATCGTCACAGGTGGTGTTCACGTCCTCGGCAGTGATGTAGTCGCCGCCCAGGTTGTTGACAGCCTCGCCAAAGGCCTCGAACATAGCCTCGGTCTTCTGTGAGGGGTCAGCGATGATAACGCCCTTGCCGCCGCCGTGGGGCAGACCGGCCACTGCGTTCTTGTGGGACATGCCCCGGGACAGACGCAGAACATCAAACAGAGCAGCGTCGTAGGACTCATAAGGGAACAGACGGCAGCCGCCGATGGCGGGGCCAAGATTGGTGTTGTGAACGGCGATAATGGCCTTCAAACCAGCCTTTTCATTGTTGATGAACAGAACCTTCTCATGACGGAAGTTGCTCATTTCGGTCATTGCATTCATATTTATTCCTCCTAAATTGTTTTGTTATTTATAATTTTTACCCAGTGCCAAAGCCTTTTGGTTCAGCTCCACGAGGGCGGCTTTCTTGGGGGGTACCAGCTTGGCAACCACGGCATCCGTGCCCTCAAAGGACAGGTTGGGGTTGTTTTCCAGCAGATGACCCACAATAATCATATTGGCAAGGGTTGCGATGTTATTGTCCTTTGCCAATTGGGTAGCAGGAATGTAGAATACCTCCACATCGGTGCGCTCCACCTTTACATCAATGAGTGCAGAGTCCACATAAATCTGTCCGCCGGGCACCACGGTGTCCACATATTTTTGCAGGGACGGCAGGTTCATGGCAATCAGCACATCGGGCGCAGTGATAATAGGGCTACCCACAGGGGTATCGGAGAGGATTACATTGCAGTTGGCGGTACCGCCACGCATTTCCGGACCGTAAGAGGGAAGCCAAGATACCTGCAGCTCCTCCAAAAGACCCTTATAGGCCAAAAACTTTCCGGCAAACAGAATACCCTGTCCGCCAAAGCCGGCAATGAGAATCTGTGTGGTTTTCATATCACAGGCCCTCCTTTGCAGCGGTTTTGTCCTTGTACACGCCGATGGGATAGTAGGGAAGCATGTCGCTTTCCACCCACTCCAGTGCCTTTTGCGGTGTCATGCCCCAGTTGGTGGGGCAGGCAGAAACCACTTCCACAAGGGAGAAACCCTTACCGGCGATTTGGTTTTCAAAGGCTTTTTTGATGGCCTTTTTAGCGTTCTTTACGTTTTTCACGTTGTTCACAGCCACACGGGTGATGTACTCGGGGCCTTCCAATGTTGCAAGCATTTCACAAACCTTAATGGGCCAACCACAGTGATTCACATCCCGGCCGTAGGGAGATGTTTGAGTAACCTGTCCGGGAAGGCTGGTGGGTGCCATTTGGCCGCCGGTCATGCCGTAAATGGCATTGTTCACGAAAATCACGGTAATGTTCTCGTTTCTTGCGGCAGAGTGGACGGTTTCTGCCATGCCGATGGAGGCAAGGTCGCCGTCTCCCTGATAAGTAAAGACAACATTCTCCGGACGGCTGCGCTTGATGCCGGTGGCAACAGCGGGAGCACGGCCGTGGGGCGCTTCAATCATGTCACAGGTGAAATAATCGTAGGCCATAACGGCACAGCCCACGGGAGCAACACCGATGGTATTTCCCTCAATGCCCAGTTCATCCAACACCTCGGCAACCAGTCGATGGATAATGCCGTGGGGACAGCCGGGACAATAGTGCAGAGGAATATCTGCCAAAGACTTGGGCTTTTCAAATACAACTGCCATGGTTAGAACTCTCCTTTCTGTGCCTTGCGGATGGATGACAGCACCTCATCGGGGCTGGGAATCATACCGCCGCAACGGTTACACAGGGCAACCGGACGCTTGCACTGGGTATAGAGCTTGATGTCTTCAATCATTTGACCCATGCTCAGCTCCACGGAAATGAAGCCCTTGACTTTATCGGCTGCTGCCTGCAAGGCCTTCTTGGGGAAGGGCCACAGAGTGATGGGACGGATAAGACCCACCTTAATGCCCTCATTTCTTGCGGCAACCACCGCATTCTTAGCCACACGGGAGGCAATGCCAAAGGCCACGACGCAATACTCTGCGTCTTCCATCATGTACTCCTCCCACATGGGTTCGTTTTCTTCCACGATTTTATACCGCTCGTACCGTTCGAAATTCTTAACCTCCAGCTCATCCGGCTTCAGGTACAGGGAGTTGACAACATTGTGCGTTCTCTGTCCCTTGGTACCGGTGAGCGCCCAAGGCTTTTCGTAGGTTTCAATTTCGGCATCCTCAAAGGTGATAGGCTCCATCATCTGTCCAATGGTGCCGTCAGCCAAAATCATGGAGGTCATCAGGTATTTGTCTGCCAAATTGAAGCCCTTGATGGTAAGGCTTGCCATTTCCTGCACGGAGGCGGGAGCCAGCACAATCATTTTGTAGTCGCCGTGTCCACCGCCCTTGGTAGCTTGGAAGTAGTCGGACTGGGAGGGCTGAATACCGCCGAGACCGGGGCCGCCACGCTGGACATTTACCACCAGTGCCGGCACATCGGAGCCTGCTATGTAGCTCAAGCCCTCTGCCTTCAGGGAGATTCCGGGGCTGGAGGATGAGGTCATGACCCGCACACCGGCGGCAGCTGCGCCGTAGACCATGTTAATGGATGCGATTTCACTCTCCGCCTGCAGGAACACACCGCCGATTTTGGGCATTTTCTTTGCCATATAGGCGGCAATTTCCGTTTGGGGGGTGATGGGGTAGCCGAAGTAGTGACGACAGCCTGCTCGGATGGCGGCCTCGGCAATGGCTTCGTTGCCCTTCATAAGTACACGTTCTGCCATAATGCGCCTCCTTACTTTTCCACTGTAATGATGCAATCCGGACACATGGTTGCGCAGAAGGCACAGCCAATGCACTTTTCGGGATGTTCCATCACAGCGGGAGAATAGCCTTTTTTGTTAATTTTGTCGGCGGCAATGGTCAGACACCCTTTAGGACAGGCGTCCACACATAGACCGCAGCCTTTGCACCAGTCGGTGCGAAATGTTACAGTTGCCATTTTCAATTCCTCCATTTATCCCCACAGAGGTCGGGAACCCGGCTTCTGGGATGGTAAATCAAAATATTTTTCCTGCAGGCGCAGGGGGAGCACATTGGGAAGCTTGGTAAGCTTTGCTGCCACATCCTCTCTTGCGGCGGTCTGCCACAGAGGCAGACCGGAGAGTTGGCTGAGCTGTTCCACATAAGAAACAGAAGCCAGCACCGTTTCCGGAGTGGTTTCCGGACCTAAATTGGAATTGTTGACGATGTCGGTAAAGGGAAGCCCGCAGGCGGCCTCTATCTCCCGCATCACTTCCAGCGCCTCCTCCGGGGTGCGGGTAAGGGGCCGGTAGCAGTTGGCAACGAATACCATGCGGAAGTTCCCCTCCTCAAGGATGGCCGGCACATACCTGCCAAGGGCATATGCACCACGGTCGTCACCGCCGATATCCATAACACCATAGGTATTGCGATCTGTCACCAGCCGATAGGCCTCCGCCGGCAGAGCCGGCAAATCCACATTGGAGTTGGCAAATTGGGGAGAAATCAATGTTACGCCGGCGTTTTCCAGCTCTTTTTTGCTGTCGGCAGTACGGAAATAGGGGTTTACAATGTCCAAATCCCCGATACAGACCTTTTTCCCCTCTCCCGATAGAGCAATGGCATAGTTCACGGCGATGTTGGTTTTGCCGCTGCCGTAATGCCCTGCAAAGAGCGTCAGTCGTTTATGTTCCATATTTATAGTTGCTTTCTGATGATTTTTCCACTGGTGGTTTTAGGGAGAGATTCCCGGAATTCTACAATTCGGGGGTACTTGTAGGGAGCGGTTCTAGACTTTACATAGTCCTGAATCTGCTTTTTCAGCTCATCGGTGCCCTTAAAATCCTTCACCAGCACAATGCTGGCCTTTACCACCTGTCCGCGAATTTCATCGGGGGCGGCAGAAACACCGCATTCCAATACATAGGGCAGCTCCATGATGACATTTTCAATTTCAAAAGGTCCGATCCGGTAGCCGGAGGATTTGATCACATCGTCGGCACGGCCCACATACCAGTAGAAGCCATCCTCGTCACGCCATGCCAAATCGCCGGTGTGATAGTAACCGTCACGCCAAGTCTCACGGGTGACTTCCTCGTTGCCCTCATAGGCATAGGCAAGGCCACAGGGCAGACCGTTTGCGATGTTGATGCAAATTTCACCGTTTTCGCCGGTTGCCACCTCGTTGCCCTCGCTGTCCAAAAGGTGCACATCATACAGAGGCACAGGCTTGCCCATGGAGCCCACCTTGTGATTATCGCCGGAGAGGTTGCCGATAATAAGTGTGCTTTCGGACTGACCAAAGCCCTCCATAATCGCCAAGCCGGTAGCTTTTCTGAACTGACGGAATACCTCCGGGTTCAGCGCCTCGCCTGCAATGGAAGCATGCCGGATAGAAGATAGGTCAAAGCGGCTCAAATCCTGCTTAATAAGCATCCGGTACATGGTAGGGGGTGCGCAGAAGGTGGTGATTTGGTACTTTTCAAACAGAGGCAGAATCTTCTCTGCGTCAAAGCGGCTGAAATCGTAGACAAAGGTTGCCGCTTCGCACAGCCACTGACCGTAGAGCTTGCCCCACAAGGCCTTAGCCCAGCCGGTATCGGAGATGGTCAGGTGCAGACCGTCGGAATGGACCTGATGCCAGTACTTGGCGGTGATAAAGTGACCCAAGGGGTATTTGTAGTTGTGCGCTGCCAGCTTAGGATAGCCGGATGTGCCGGAGGTAAAGAACATAAGCATGGGGTCGCTGCCACAGGGGGCATCCTCTGCTCTTGCATAATGGCTGCTAAACATGGCATATTCCTCGTTGAAATCATGCCAGCCCTCTTTTTTGCCTCCCACAAGAATCTTGTGTGCCAAATTGGGACATTTTTCAGCGGCGGCCTCCACCGACTGAGCAGTATTGCCGTCGGCAGTGCAGAGGATCGCCTTCACTTTTCCTGCTTGGAAGCGGTAGGTAAGGTCCTTTTCCAGCAGCTGATCTGTACCTGGAATGGCAATGGCGCCCAGCTTGTGCAGACCCAAAATTGCTACCCAGAACTGCCAGTGACGCTTGAGCACCAGCATGACCCGATCGCCCCGGCGGATACCGATAGATTTAAAGAAATTGGCTGCCCGGGCAGATTCCTTTTTCATATCCTGGAAGGTAAAGCGCCGCTCAGTGCCATCCTCAGACAGGTGAAGCATTGCCAGCTTGTCCGGCTTTGTTCTGCCCAGCTTGTCCACGATATCGAAGGCGAAATTAAATTTCTCTTCGTTTTGGAATGCAATTTTGGTAAGCTTGCCGTTCTCCACAGTGGGGATAATAAAGTCGTGGTATACCCGACGCACTTTGTCCGGCGTGGGCATAGGCACAGTGAGAGATTCCAATGCAGCGGACGGTTCTTCCTGACGGGCAGCAGAATTGCTCAGCACAATGGCATAGAACGCGCAGTCCTCTCCGTCTACGGCAATCATACCGTGGGGTGTGGAGGAGTCGTAATAAATACAGTCGCCGGGGTAGAGGGTTTCAAAGTGCTCACCGATTTGAATACGCATATGACCTCGGATGACGATGTCACATTCCTGTCCCTCGTGGCTGGTCAACTCCATATCCTCGGCCTGTGCGCCGGGGCGATAGTTCAGTTCCATATACAGGGGCAATGCGATACGGTTGCGGAAACCGGAGGCAAGGTTGTAGCCAACCATATGGTGCGCTTCTTCAATTCGCTGGCCCTCTCCTTTGCGGGTAAGGGCATAAGAGCGGAGTTTGGGGCTATGACCTTCCAGCAGGTCGCCCATATCCACATCCAGAATCAGCACACAGCGGTACAGAAAAGCAATGCTCAGATCCTTTTTGCCTTCCTCACAGCAACGGTATTCCTCTAAACTCACACCTGTGCGGTTAGCCATCTCTTCCTGACTGATACCGGAAATCTCTCGCAGATCCCGAATACGAGCGGCTATTTCTTTCGTTTTGTAATCCGCACCAGTTATACTATATTCCATAAGCTACCTCTCAAATAGGCGATTTACTCCAGACTCCCGGAAAATAAAATTTTATCATTTATATAAAAAGTTGTCAATAAATTTGAATGTTTTTATGATGTGTAAGTGCTTCCGCTTTAGAAGAAGCACCTAGGCGTTGCTTTCTAAACTTATAGCTTGTTACGCATAATCTTACCGGAGATGGTCTTGGGCAGCTCTGTGCGGAATTCCACAATTCGGGGGTATTTGTAAGGAGCGGTATGCGCCTTTACATAGGCCTGAATCTCTTTCTTTAGCTCCTCCGTACCTTCCGTGCCGGGCACCAACACAATGCAGGCCTTGACTATCTGACCTCTAACCTCGTCCGGTGCAGCGCAGACACCACATTCCAGCACATAGGGAAGCTCCATAATGGTAGACTCGATCTCGAACGGTCCAATCCGATAGCCGGAGGACTTGATCACATCATCCGCACGACCCACATACCAATAGTAACCGTCCTCATCTCGCCAAGCAACATCGCCGGTGTGATACATGCCATCGTGCCACACAGAGTCGGTAGCTTCTTGATTACGATAATAACCCAAGAATACGCCACAGGTGGGTGCCGGGTCGGTATGGATGACGATCTCGCCGTTGACACCGTCCTGTACCGGATTGCCGTCACTGTCAACAATGTCAATGCCGTAGCCGGGAATGGGTTTGCCCATGGCACCGGGTTTGATCTCACAGCCAAAGAGGTTCGCAATACCAAGGGTCATTTCCGTCTGGCCAAAGCCCTCGTGAATCCGCAGACCGGTGGATTTTTCAAACTGATAAAATACCTCGGGGTTCAGTGCCTCACCGGCGGTCGTTGCGTGATGAATGGAGGAAAGATCAAATCGGCTAAGATCTTGCTTGATAAGCATACGGTACATTGTGGGAGGTGCGCAGAAGGTGGTGATGTTGTACTTGGCAAACATCGGCAGAATCTTTTCTGCATCAAAGCGATCAAAATCATAAGTAAACACTGCACCCTCACACAGCCATTGGCCGTAGAGCTTGCCCCACAGCGCTTTACCCCAGCCGGTCTCGGAGATGGTAAAGTGCAGACCGTCCCTCTCACACAGATGCCAGTATTTGGCGGTGACATAGTGACCTAAGGCATACTTGTAAGAGTGCATTGCCATCTTGGGGTAGCCGGTGGTACCGGAGGTAAAGAGCATCAGCATACGATCTTCCCCACATGGGGCGTGATCAGTACGCAGATAGCGACGGCTGAACAGGTGGTATTCTTCGTTAAAATCGTGCCAGCCTTCCTTTTTCATTCCGTTATCTGCAACCAGGATCTTGGTCAGTTTCAGCCCAGCGGATTGCTCTGCCAACTCTACCTGATGGGCAGTATCACCGTCAGCGGTACATACGATGGCGGAAACGCCGCCTGCCTCAAAGCGGTAGACAAAATCATGTTCCATCAGCTGGTTGGTAGCAGGGATGGCAATGGCACCAAGCTTGTGCAGCGCCAGGATCGAGAACCAGAACTGATAGTGACGCTTCAGTACCAGCATTACCCGATCGCCCCGTTTGATGCCCAAGGATTTAAAGTAGTTGGCACACTGGCTGGACGCATCCTTCATATCCTTAAAGGTGAAGCGCCGTTCGCTCATATCGTTTGCAATGTGAATCATTGCCAGCTTGTCCGGCTCCTTCCGGGCGATAGCATCCACCGTATCAAAGGCAAAGTTATAACGATCAGTATTGGCAAAGTGAATGCCGGTCATGACCCCGTGGTCATCCTCGCTGCCCCACACAAATTGGTTGCACAGCAGTGACTCTTTCTGTGCTTTTGCCTTTTTGGCAGTAGGATGGTGCATAGCCGTATCGGTTTTGTCACCGGCCATAATCATAGAAAGGAATACACAAGACTCCCCGTCGATAGCGATCATACCATGCGGTGTGGAGGATTTGTAGAAGATGCTGTCACCCTCCCGCAGGATCTCCTCGTGATCGCCCACTTTGATACGCATAGCACCCTTGAGTACCAGGTCGAACTCCTGGCCATCGTGGGTAGTGGTGTGAATAGGCTTATCCTGCAGCTCCTGGGAGTATTCATAGGTAACATAGTAGGGCGTGGCCAGCTTCTTGCGGAACATAGCGGCCATATCTTGAATGGTAATGCCATCCTCGCTGGCAGTAACCATACCCTTTCCCTTGCGAGTAACGGCATAGCCGGATAGCTTAGCACTGTGGCCTTCCAGAAGTTCTGTCAGCTCCAAACCGAATATCTTGGCACATTTGTGCATAAAGGTAAAGGGCAGATCGGTGCTGCCTGCCTCATACTGTTGGTATAACGCTTCAGAAAGTTCTGTCTTTTCAGCCATCTGCGCTATGCTGTAACCCACGATTTGACGCATTTCCCGAATTCGCTGCGCCACATCCAACAGTTGATTACTCGCATTATTTTGGTTGCTCATAACAATTACCTCCTATAAAACAAAAATCGTCTCAAGAAAAATCTTGAGACGAGTAAAATTCTACCCGCGGTACCACTCAAATTGCAGCATTGCCGCCCCTTCAGACTCCATCAAGTCCTAGCCCTTAACGCGGGCAAACGGAAACACCTAACAAATGCTCGGCGCTTCAGCTCGGAAGTGATGGGTCTTGTGGCAGCAGACCATCGGCTCACACCAACCGCCGACTCTCTGAAAGTCTTCTCGCCGGACCGTCTTCGTCACAGCCTTCTATATGTTGGAGACATTATACAATGTCCACGAGAAAAAGTCAAATGTTTTTCTGCTAAAGATTAATTTAAATCCTGTACAACTTTTGTGCAAAATTGCAAACTGTGGTTTTTTGCGGTTTTCCTGTTGACAAACCGAACAATTTATGCTTAAATGTTTACAATAATATAGAAAAAGACAATGACGGAAAATTTGCCTTTTCTAAAAGCTCCAGAGAGCCGGCGGTTGGTGCGAGCCGGTGCGGAAGGATTTGGCAATCTGCTTCCCGAGTCGGTCTTGCGAACCCGTTGTGAAAGTAGTGAGACCCGGTCGCCCCGTTACAGGCTGGGACTTTGTTGGAAGTCCGAGAGAGATTCTCCCTTTCGGGAGGGTAACCGGGGTGGTACCGCGAATTTATTTCGTCCCTGAGGTCAACATCGACCTCGGGTTTTTTTATTATTTAAGGAGTTGGATACGATGGCAAACATTAGAATTTCCGATATGACCATGAAACAAACAGCGGAGGGCTTTACCCTCTCCTTTAAGGAGAAGATTGAGCTTTCCAAGCTGTTGGATAAGCTGGGTGTGGCAGTGATTGAACTGGAAGGAATAGAGAACTCCAGAGTGGACAGCCTACGGATTAAATCCATCGCCGCAGCGGTGAAGGAGAGCACCGTAGCGGTTCCTGTTTTCTTAAATGAAGCGAGTGTGCAGGAGGTTTGGAACGCCCTGCAGCTTGCCAAAGCACCCCGTCTGCAGGTGCCGGCACCTGTGAGTGCGGTACAGATGGAATACCTGTACCACAAGAAGCCGGAGGCGATGCTCGTTGCCATCGGGCAGACGGTAAAAAGCTGTGCTGCTTGCTGCACGGATGTGGAATTCATCGCACAGGATGCCACAAGAAGTGAATTTGCCTTCCTGTGTGAGGCGATACAGACGGCAATCGCTGCCGGTGCTACCACAGTGACCCTGTGCGACACTGCCGCAAGCCTTCTGCCGGAGGAGTTTGGCGATTTTATCACGCGGGTTGTAGAGGCTGTGCCGGCTTTGAAAACCGTTTGCCTTGGCGTACGCTGCTCCAATAGCTTGAGCATGGCAGTTTCCTGCTCCATTGCCGCCCTGTGCCAAGGCGCCGGAGAAGTCAAAACTGCGGCCTACCCCATCGATACCGCCGACCTTTCCAAAGTGACAAAAATCATCGCCGCAAGAGGCGACGGTTTTGATTGGCGTACCTCCGTACACACCACCCAGCTCAGCCGGATTGTAGGACAGATTCAATGGATGTGCCAGACCGGACGGAGCAAGAATTCCCCCTTTGACAGCGGTGTCAGGGAAGAGGAAAACGGTCTGTACCTCACCGCCCACGACGATTTGGCCGCCGTGAGCAAGGCGGTTGCCCATTTGGGCTACGAGCTTTCTCCGGAGGATCAGGAGAAGGTCTATGAAGCCTTCCAGGCCATCGCCGGTAAAAAAGAGCAGGTGAGCGTGAAGGAATTGGATGCCATCGTGGCCTCTGCGGCCATGCAGGTGCCCCCTGCCTATGTACTGGATACCTATGTGATTACCGCAGGCAACACCATCTCTGCCACCGCCCATCTACGGCTACAGAAAAAGGGCAGCTTTTTGGAGGGCGTTTGCATCGGTGACGGCCCCATTGATGCGGCATTTTTGGCCATTGAGCAAATTACCGGCCACCATTATGAGCTGGACGACTTCCAAATCCAAGCGGTTACGGAAGGTCGGGAGGCCATGGGCCAGACCATCGTGAAGCTGCGCTCCGGCGGCAGGCTTTACTCCGGACGGGGCATTTCCACGGATATCGTGGGCGCCAGTATCCGGGCCTACATTAGCGCACTGAACAAAATTGTCTATGAGGAGGAAGACGTATGAATCTCTCCTTTTCCACACGGGGTTGGCCGGAATTAAGCTGGGAGGAGATGCTCCAAACGGCGAAGGATATGGGATTTTCCGGTGTGGAGGTATATAATCTCCCCAAGTTCAATCCCCTTTTGGACCGCAGCGGTCCCTTTCACAAATACCAGGCTGCCGCCACGGTACGGCAGCTGCGGGAGCTGAAGCTGAAAATCCCCTGCTTCGACTCCTCCTGCGATATCTCCTCTGCCGACTGTCACATAGAGGACCTGCAGGTGCTTATGGAGGTGGCCCACAACACCGGCGTGCCCTATGTAGTATGCTGTGCGCTGACGGAGCATGAGGACACCGTCCGAGAAAATCTGCGGATATTGCTGCCAAAGGCAGAGGAAGCGGAGGTTACCTTACTGCTGAAAACCAGCGGTATTTATGCCGACACCGCCCGACTGCGCCGAATGATGGACAGCTTCCCCTGCGACCAGCTGGCTGCCCTTTGGGATGTGCACCACCCCTATCGGGATATGGGAGAGAGTGGCGATACAACCATTAAAAATTTGGGCGCCTATGTGCGTCATGTACACCTGCGGGACTCCGATGACAGCGGTGTCTATCAGCTCATCGGTGAGGGCACCATGCCCATCGATGATATGATGCGCGCCCTGTCCTCCGTCAACTACGACGGCTTTATCTCCTTGGAGTGGAAGCCGGAGTGGATGGAGGAGCTGCAGGACCCAGAAATCATCTTCCCCTACTTTGTCAACTATATGCACCGGTTTGACAGCCCCCGGGGCAAAAAGAAATCCCTCTATTTTAACCATGACGGCACAGGTCAGTATGTTTGGAAAAAGGACGAGCTGATTGATTTGACCTTTTCTCAGGTGCTGGATCGGATGGTGGAGGAATTTCCGGACCAGTATGCCTTCAAATACACCACACTGGACTATACCCGCACCTATGAGGAATTCCGCAGTGATGTGGACCGGTTTGCACGGGCATTGATTTCCATGGGTGTGAAGGCCGGCAGCAAGGTGGCAGTATGGGCCACCAATGTGCCTGCTTGGTACATTACCTTTTGGGCCGCCACCAAAATCGGTGCGGTGCTGGTGACCGTGAACACCGCCTACAAATCTCATGAGGCGGAATATCTGCTCCGCCAGTCGGATACGCATACCTTGGTGATGATTGAATCCTGTCTGGATTCGGATTATCGGGGGATTATCAATGAGCTGTGTCCGGAGATTGCCGACACAAAGGCCGGCACGCCCCTGCACTGCAAGCGCCTGCCCTTCCTGCGGAATGTGATTACCGTAGGATTTAAGCAGCCCGGATGCCTCACCTTTGATGAGGCCATGAGCCGGTACGAGCTGGTAAGCCAAGAGCAGCTGACACGGATGGCCACCGCCGTCCGCCCGGATGATGTGTGCAATATGCAGTACACCTCCGGTACCACAGGATTCCCCAAAGGTGTTATGTTAACTCACTACAATGTGGTGAACAACGGCAAGTGCATCGGCGACCGGATGGGTCTTTCCACCGCCGACCGGATGATGATTCAGGTGCCCATGTTCCACTGCTTCGGCATGGTGCTGTCTATGACCTCCTCCATGACCCACGGTGCAACTGTATGTCCGTTGCCCTATTTTTCCGCAAAATCCTCCCTTGCCTGTATCACACAGGAGAAAATTACCTGCTTCAACGGCGTGCCCACCATGTTCATTGCCATGTTCAATCATCCGGACTATCGGAAAACCGACTTCTCCCACATGCGTACAGGCATTATGGCCGGTGCCGGCTGTCCGCCGGAGCTGATGCGCAGAGCCGCCAGAGCCGACGAGATGAATATGCGGGGTATCGTGAGTGTCTACGGGCAGACCGAATCCGCCCCCGGTTCCACCATGTCCGCATGGACGGATTCTCTGGAGGTACGCACCGATACCGTCGGCTATGCCTTCCCTCATGTGCAGTGTAAAATCGTGAATCCGGAAACCGGCGAGGAAGTGGGCCCCGGTGTAAACGGTGAGTTCTGCTCCCGTGGCTACAACACCATGAAGGGCTACTACAAAATGCCTCAGGCCACTAAGGAAACGGTGGACAGTGAGGGTTGGCTCCACTCCGGCGACTTGGCCTGCCGTGACGAAGAAGGCAACTACCGGATTACAGGACGCCTGAAAGATATGATTATCCGTGGCGGTGAGAACATCTACCCCAAGGAAATCGAGGAATTCATCTACACCCATAAGGATGTGAAGGATGTACAGGTCATCGGTGTGCCCGACAAGAAGTACGGTGAGGAGATTTACGCCGCCATCGTGCTGAAAGAGGACGCAAAGGTCACCGAAGAGGAAATGCATAATTATATTGCCGCCAGCATGGCTCGTCACAAGGTGCCCAAGTACATTGCCTTTGTTGAAGGCTTTCCCATGAACGCCGCCGGCAAGGTGCTCAAGTACAAAATGCGCCAGGAGGCGGCAGAACGGCTGGGTCTCACCGGTGACGGTGCCGATACCGCAAGCAATCCCAATGCCTGAAAAAGTGGTGGTTGCTGTGAATTGCTCCGATTTATGCGAACAGCACAAAAAGCACCTATGAAGGAAATATTTCGTTTACGGGGAGTGGCGCAGCGTCAGCGGCGCCACTCCGGTTTTATTCCGGATGCGCTCTTGGTTGTAGAAGTGGATATTTCTATTCTCTGTCTGCACATCGGCGAAAATACCGCTTTCACTATAAAGCGCTTCTCCGTACTTAAAAACCACAATTTTCCCTTCATTGTTTATGATTTGTTTGACTGTAACATGACATATCAGAGCCGTCAAAAAAGCGCAAAATTCCCCTTGCTTTTTAGAGAATACATGCTATTATGAAAGAAACAAGGAACCTTTTATTGAGAAACGGCATTATTGGGAAAAACAGGAAGAAGTATGGATGCCGATTAAAATTCTTGTAATTGGGAATAGTTTTTCAATGGATGTTACCCGGTATCTTAAGGATATCGCTGATTGCCCAGCTCTGTCAAACAGTACATCAGATTTGTCGGAACATTACTTAAGGAGATAGAAAATGAAAAACGCTCTGCTTTCCATCGTCATACCTGCCTTCAATGAGGAGGAAAATATCTGCAACACCGCCCGGGTAGTGCAGGATGTCATGACGCAGGCGCAGATCCCCTATGAGCTGGTATTTGTCAGTGACGGCTCCAGGGACAGCACCTTTGCCAAGATTTTGGCACTGGCGAAGGAGGATAACCGTATCCGTGGTCTGGAATTCAGCCGCAACTTTGGCAAGGAGGCGGCGGTTTTTGCCGGCCTTAGCACCATAAAGGGCGGCTGTGCTGTGGTAATGGACTGCGATTTACAGCATCCACCCCGGACTATTGTGGAAATGTACCGCCTGTGGGAGCAGGGGTATGAGGTTGTGGAGGGTGTAAAGAACAGCCGGGGCAAAGAATCGGCCCTGCACAAGCTGTTTGCCGGCTCCTTTTATAAGCTCATCTCATCTCTCACCGGCATGGATATGGAAAATACCAGCGATTTTAAGCTACTGGACAAAAAGGTGGTACAGGTGCTATTGGATATGCCGGAGCGGAAGACCTTCTTCCGGGCCATGTCCTTCTGGGTGGGCTTCAAAAGCTGTCAGGTCTGTTACGATGTGGCAGAGCGGGCCTTCGGCACCACAAAATGGTCCTTTTTCAAACTGGTGCGGTATGCCGTTTCCAATATTGTGGCCTTCAGCACCAAACCGCTGAACATTGTCAGCTATATTGGTATTATTGCTCTGCTAGCGGGTGCTATTTTGGGCATTCAAACACTGGTGCGTTGGGCCTGCGGTTGGGCTATGGAGGGCTTTACCACGGTAATTTTGCTGCTGCTGTTATTGGGCGGTGGAATTCTGCTGGGTTTGGGCCTGATTGGCAGCTATGTGGCGGCCATTTATGAGGAGGTCAAGCAACGCCCCCGATATATTGTTCGGGTGGACACCGACAAGCTGTTGGAACAGGACGGAGAAGCATGAATCAAAAGGATATTTTTGATAAAATGATGCGTCTTCCGATCTTGCGCCGCTTCTACGGGCCGTATGAAAAGTACAAGGAGCTACTGCTGTATATTTTCTTCGGTGGATGCACCACGCTGATCAGCATCGGGTCATTTGTGCTGTTTGATTCGGTGTTGGGTATGAACGAGCTTTTGGCCAATGCGCTGTCTTGGGTGCTGGCGGTGGGTTTTGCCTACATTACCAACCGCATTTGGGTGTTCTGCTCCCAAACAAAGGGACAGGCCCTGTGGCAGGAGCTGGTTACCTTCTACTCCGGGCGGCTACTGACCTTGGGAATGGAGGAGTTGTTGCTTCTGATATTCGTCACTTGGCTGGATTTTAACAGCACCGTGGTAAAAATCGTGGCACAGGTTGCCGTTTTGATCGGCAATTATCTAATTTCCAAATTTCTCATCTTTCGGAAACAAAAGACATGATTCTGGGCGTGTTGCAAAATGCTGCAACACGCCCTTCTTGTTATTTCCATCTTTGAATGAGATTGAGAATTTGATTCGTTAGACGGGTATTTTCCTTATTGGGGCAACCACGGCGTTTTTTTACCAGCGCCAACAACCCCTCTGCGGCATTGACCAGTTGGTTATAGGCGTCATTGGCGTTTTGGGTGCTCTGCTGCCTTTGGATTTTGCGAATAGGTCTTGACTCAGCACGAATCAGCAGTTTATCCTGCAACAAATCATAGGCTGCCCCGCTGTAGGGAGCCTGGACATGATAGCCCTTTTCTTCAAGCAATGTCTGGAAGATTTGGACTGACTCATCGTCACCATGGTTGATATACACGGTTCTCGGTTTTTCACGGAAACCTCCCAGCCATCGCAACAGGCCTGCCTGATCCGCATGACCTGAAGTGCCGTGGAGTGAAGCAATTTGCGCATGGACAGTAATATCCTCTCCAAAAAGCCGCACATCCTTAAAGCCATCCTGCAACCGCCGACCCAAGGAGCCTTCCGCCTGATAGCCTACAAATAGAATTGTGCTTTCCGGACGCCACAAGTTGTGCTTCAAATGATGCCGTATCCGTCCGGCCTCACACATACCGCTTGCTGAGAGAATCACCTTCGGTCGGCTGTCCTCATTGATGGCTTTGGATTCGTCCGCAGTGACAGACAGCGTCAAACCGTCAAACCATAACGGGTTAATGCCCTGTTCCACCATAGCCATGGTAGGTGCATCCAGACAACTCAAATCACATTGCAAGAAAATACTGGTCGCTTCTACCGCCAAGGGGCTATCCACATAAACCGGGAAACCCTCATGGCCCTTCACCAAACCCTGCAGCTTAATTTGCCGAATGGCATAGAGCATTTCTTGGGTACGTCCCACCGCAAAAGAAGGAATTACCACGTTGCCACCCTTGTCTAAGGTCTGCTGAATGTGCGTAGCCAAGTCCCAAACCGGGTCTGCTCCCGGTGTGTGATTGCGATTGCCATAGGTAGATTCAATAACCAGGAAATCCGTTTCCTCTACCGTCTTTGGGTCATTAATAATGGGTTGGTTGGTATTTCCCACGTCGCCGGAAAAGACAATTTTTCTCGTCTGTTTTCCCTCTGTAAGCCACAACTCGATACAGGCGGAGCCAAGCAAGTGTCCTACATCTGTAAAACGAACGCAGATGCCCTCTGCCATCCGCACCAGCTCACCATAGCCACAGGGACGGAACTGGGAAATTGCACCCAATGTGTCCTCCAAATCATACACCGGCTCCACCGGCTCTGTTCCGGCCCGTTTTGCCTTTCTGTTTTGCCGCTCCGCCTCTGACATTTGAATATGGGCAGAGTCTCGGAGCATAATATTGCACAGGTTGCATGTTTCTCTTGTTGCATAAATAGTCCCCCGGAACCCGTCCTTGTAGAGTTTGGGAAGCATGCCGGAATGGTCAATATGTGCATGGGTTAGAAAAACTGCTTCAATTTCCATAGCAGGAACGGGAATCGGTACATTTTCAAAAATATCCTTACCCTGCTCCATGCCACAGTCTACAAGATACTTTCTTCCACCAACCTCTAACAGCGTACACGAGCCTGTAACCTCATGGGCAGCGCCAATAAATTGTATCTTCATAGAAACACCTCTCAGAGTTCGGGTGACTGCGTCACCGCTTAACCTTCTTCAACGACAATTTCCTTCAGTGTTAAACCTGGGTTTCGCTTGCAGGTGAAGTCAATGGCCCAGTAGCTGCTGAACACCAGCAGATTCCGACCGCGGTAATCCTCCAAAAGCTCTGCGTCGCTTCCCAAATTCAAATCAGACAGTTCGCCGGGATAGCTGTCAATGAGACGAATCTCCTCATAGGGCAGCATGCTCATCCGCAGGTCCACACCGTACTCATTCTTCATCCGATACTCGAACACGTCAAACTGCAAAGTACCCACAACGCCCACGATGACCTCCTCCATACCGGAGTTGGGCACCTTGAAAATCTGAATAGCGCCCTCCTGGGCAATCTGTTCCGTTCCCTTGACAAATTGCTTGCGCTTCATGGAATCCCGTGCGGATACCCGACAAAAATGCTCGGGTGCAAAGGTGGGAATGCCGGAGTACAGGAATTTCTTGCCGGGTACGGTGATGGTGTCACCGATGGCGAAGATTCCCGGGTCAAATACACCGATCACGTCACCTGCGTAGGCCTCTTCCACGATTTCCCGCTCCGCGGCCATCAGCTGCTGAGGCTGGGAAAGCCGCATTTTGCGACCGCCCTGCATGTGGTAGTATTCGGTATCCCGCTGGAATTTTCCGGAGCAAATCCGCATAAAAGCCAGCCGATCCCGGTGGGCTTTGTTCATATTGGCTTGAATCTTAAACACAAAGGCAGAAAAATCCGGACTGAAGGTGTCGATTTCGCCGCAGTCGGATACCCGGGACATGGGGGGCGGGGTCAGCTTCAGGAAATTCTCCAAAAACGGTTCAATGCCGAAATTGGTCAGTGCCGAGCCGAAGAACACCGGGGACAGCTGCCCTTTTTTCACAGCCTCAAAGTCCATCTCCCGACCGGCAGACAACAGCTCCACATCATCAATCAACTGCTGATGCTTGGCTTCGGAGTCCAAAAGCTCCGCAACCTTACTGTCGTACAGGTCTATTGCCTGTTTTTCCGCTTTTGCTTTGCCGTTGAGTCCCGAGAAAAACAGCAGCTGGCTCTTTTCTCTGTCATAGACACCCTGAAAATCCTTGCCGGAACCGATGGGCCAGTTCATGGCATAGGTCTCAATACCCAGCTCCCGTTCCACTTCGTCCAGCAGGTCAAAGGGGTCCTTGGTCTCACGGTCCATCTTATTCACAAAGGTGAAAATAGGAATATGGCGCATGGCACAGACCTTAAACAGCTTTCTGGTCTGAGGCTCCACGCCCTTGGCGCCATCAATAACCATTACGGCAGCGTCGGCAGCCATCAATGTGCGGTAGGTGTCCTCGGAAAAGTCCTGGTGACCGGGGGTATCCAAAATGTTGATGCAGAAGCCGCCGTACTGAAATTGCATTACAGACGATGTAACAGAAATACCACGCTGCTTCTCAATCTCCATCCAGTCGGAGGTGGCGGCACGGGAATTTTTCTTGCCCTTTACCACACCTGCCTGGGCGATTGCACCGCCGTAGAGCAGGAATTTTTCCGTTAAGGTGGTTTTACCGGCGTCCGGATGGGAGATGATGGCAAAGGTTCGGCGGCGGCTGATTTCTTCTATCAAGGTCGACATAATTTTCCTCCAAGCAATTAGTAAGGTAAATGTTTGATAAAACGCCAGAGAACTAAGGCGGATACGATAAACGCACAATTACCTCCAAAAGCGTATACTCTCCATACTAAATCAACTTAGTTTATCACAGAAACCTGCGTTTTACAAGAGGAAACTCATATTTTTCGCCTGTACCGGCCTTGCAACGGTTGAAAAGCGCTGTGAAATTTTCACGGTATTTTTTGAATAGCTCTCTTCATTTCATGCCATACTGGAAAATGAGGTGGGTGGCATGAAAAAATTTGCAGTAATATTGATTTTAGTGCTGTTGTTGAGTGGCTGCGCCACTCGGAGGGCGCCCGTAACGCAGGTGGTGACCGGTATACAGATCGAATTTCTGCGACCTGAGGGGGTGCTGACCCGCACCTATTCACAACAGGAGAGCATCCAATCAATACTCAACTATCTGCGGATAATACGCCCCTTTGGGCCGATTATCCCGGAGAATACTCACGAAATCACCTGTCGATTCACCCTGCGGTATTCCCACGGACCGGACAGCATTTTTGTGCAGCAGGGCTATGACTATCTGCGCAGAGACGATGGCGAATGGCAGCAAATTGATGGTACGCAGGCGCAATTGCTGTATCCCATGTTACTTTTGCTTCCCTCGGACGCATAATCATAACATAAAGAGGGCGTGTTACAAACACGCCCTCCGGTTGCGTCAAAAAAGTATTTTTGACGCAACCGGCAGAGGTCAAGAAAGCCCCAAAGACAAGCAAACGGGCGGCGTCGGCGTACATAGGTACGGTAGTCCGCCCGTTTGTGCAGTAAGTCAAAATCCCTTGCATAGCAAGCATTTTCGCACCCCCTGTCGCTTATATGCCCAATTGACGCATGAATCCGAAGAAAAGAAGAACCCCAAATCATCAAAAATTGGATTTTGACGATTTGGGGGTTTATTGACACTCTGAAGGGCGTGTTACAAACACGCCCTCAATAATTATTCGCACCAGAATATCTGCTTACAGTCGGCACATTCTGCCCGGGTCTTCATCTGCAGCTCCTGGCTTTTGATGGACACTGTGGTGCAGGGTGCTACAGACTTGGTTATAAAGGCATTGGAGCCAATAACCGAATCTCTGCCAATTACCGTCTCCCCGCCCAACACGGAGGCACCGGCATAGATAGTCACATTGTCCTCAATGGTGGGATGGCGGCGCTTGCCCCGTAAACTCTGACCGCCGCGGGTGGAAAGCGCACCCAAGGTCACGCCTTGGTAGAGCTTGACATTGTCCCCAATCACGGTGGTCTCGCCCACCACGATGCCGGTGCCGTGGTCAATGAAGAAATACTTTCCCACAGTGGCACCCGGGTGAATATCAATACCTGTGATGCTGTGGGCATGCTCGGTCATGATTCTGGGGAGCATGGGCACCTTTAGGGTGTACAGCACATGGGCAAGGCGGTATACGGTGATGGCAAACAGACCCGGATAGGCAAAAATGATCTCCGCCATACCGGTTGCCGCCGGGTCACCTTCATAAGCCGCCTCCAAATCCGTCTGCACCATGGCGCGCACGGAGGGAATCTGCCGAAAGAATTCCAAGCACACATCCTGGGCGTGCATCTGTGCAGATTCCTCCAACTCACCGCCGCTCTGAAACACCAGCGCGATTTGACGGTTTAAATTAAACATCACATCCTCAATGAGCATGGACAGATTGTGCTTGGCATTGTACATCCGGTAATTTTTATCTTTAAAATAACCGGGAAATACGATTCTTCGGAGCTTTTCAATGATGTCAATCACCACATCCTTGTCCGGCTTGCGAGACAGCTCGATTTTATCAATATCCCGATCGCCGTGGTAATCCTGCAAAATACTGTCTACCACAGATTCAATTTTTTCTTCAAACGGTGTCATAATACATCCTCCCTCGCACTTTTCCTTTTTATATCATAGGATGCACCCCTTGTCAATGTTCCTATTGACAAGAAATCTTTTCTGGGAGTATAATTTAGTAAATATTTGCAGGAGGCTGGGATATGGCTGTTTACAAAACCGCAAGTGCACTCATCGGCAATACGCCGCTTTTGGAACTGACCGCTATGCAAAAAATGAAAGGCCTTCAAGCTCGGGTGCTGGCAAAGCTTGAGTTTTTCAATCCAGCCGGCTCTGCAAAGGATCGGGTTGCCCTAAGCATGGTGGAAGACGCAGAAAACCGGGGACTTCTCAAGGAGGGCTCTGTGATTATTGAGCCAACCTCCGGAAATACGGGCATCGGCCTTGCCTGTGTAGCGGCGGCCAGAGGCTACCGAACCATTATTGTCATGCCCGATTCTATGAGCGTGGAGCGGCAGACACTTATGAAAGCCTACGGTGCAGAGGTGGTGCTGACCCCCGGCGCACTGGGCATGCAGGGTGCCATCGACAAAGCAGAAGCACTGGCAAAAGAGCTTCCCGGAAGCTTCATCCCCGACCAATTTGGCAACCCCGCCAACGCGGCCGCCCACCGAACCACCACCGGGCCGGAAATTTGGCAGGACACCGAGGGTGATGTGGACTTTTTCGTGGCCGGTGTTGGCACGGGAGGCACCATCACAGGTGTTGGTGAGTATTTAAAAGAGAAAAAGCCTGGCGTACAAGTGGTGGCGGTGGAACCTGTCGGCTCACCTCTGCTCTCCGGCGGCAAGGCCGGGCCCCATGGCCTGCAGGGCATCGGCGCCAACTTTGTGCCCAAGGTGCTCAATACCGCAATCTATGACCGAATTATTGCCGTCACCGAGGAGCAGGCCTACGAAGCCGCCAGGCTGTTGGGAAAAACCGAAGGCGTTTTGGTGGGTATCTCCTCCGGTGCCGCCCTCCATGCCGCCTTCCTTCTGGCAGAGGAGAACCCGGGCAAAACCATCGTGGTACTACTGCCGGATACCGGCGACCGATACCTATCCACCCCGCTGTTTCGATGAAAGGAGAATGACTTATGGAAAATAAAATCCGCATCGGCATCCTTGGCTACGGCAATTTGGGTCGTGGTGCTGAGCTTGCCATCCGCCAGAATCCGGATATGGAACTGGTTGCCGTGTTCACCCGCCGAAATCCCGGCTCCCTTACCCTTTGCACCCCCGGTGTGCCGGTATATGGCGTAGATGCCCTGCTTGAAAAAAAAGATACTGTTGATGTGCTGATACTTTGCGGTGGCAGCGCTACCGACCTGCCCATGCAGAGTCCGGAATTTGCACAGCACTTCCATATTGTAGATAGCTTTGACAACCATAGCCGTATTCCGGAACACTTTGCCGCCTGCGATGAAAGCGCAAGGAAGACCGGCCATGTGGCGCTCATCAGTGTGGGCTGGGACCCGGGCATGTTTAGCTTACAGCGGCTTTTGGGCAACTGCATCCTGCCCCAAGGCAATGATTATACCTTCTGGGGCAAGGGGGTCAGTCAGGGCCATTCCGATGCCATCCGCAGAATCGAAGGCGTGTTGGATGCCCGTCAGTACACCGTTCCCGTGGAGGAATCCCTGCGTCGGGTACGTGCCGGAGAGAACCCCACCCTTACCGCCCGGGAAAAACACACCCGGGAGTGCTTTGTGGTGGCAGCACCCGGAGCCGACACAGAGCGCATTGAAAGAGAAATCAAGACCATGCCCGGCTACTTTGCCGATTACGATACCACCGTCCACTTCATCACCTTGGATGAACTGCGGCGGGACCACAGCGGCATCCCCCATGGCGGCTTTGTGATTCGCACCGGCGTAACGGGACAAGCCGGTGAAACTGCCCAGCGCATTGAATATGCACTTAAGCTGGACTCCAACCCGGAATTTACCGCCAGTATACTGGTGGCCTATGCACGTGCCGCTTGGCGACTGGCAAAAGAAGGCAGCTTCGGCTGTAAAACCGTTTTTGATATTCCTCCGGCCTATCTCTCTCCCAAGTCCGGTGAGGAATTGCGAAAGGCACTGCTGTAAATTGTGACATATAAAAACGTCTCGTGGCTCTCCTACGCAAATCATAACCACCAGCCGTGCCGGTGGTATGCACAGGCCCCCTTAGGGCCTACAACCTGCCGAGCCTATAGGCTCATCGAGTTTTCTTTCGCTTGCGTGTGGTGCCCCACCACCGCAGATGCGGTTAGGTGCGCACTAAGGCCCCGTTGTGTAAAGGGTAAGCGCAGCGCTGTCGGCGGTAGTGATTGACAGCCGGGTGGGCTGTCAGAGCCGCCGACCGGGCTCGCCTCACCGAGCTGTCACCCCACGGCGGTGACTGGGGGATTGTCACTACGAGCACAACCGCTC
Organism: Faecousia sp.; assembly: GCA_045126955.1. GTDB lineage: Bacteria > Bacillota > Clostridia > Oscillospirales > Oscillospiraceae > Faecousia. The sequence goes on along the minus strand of JBGVPJ010000047.1, from coordinate 24 downwards.
CGTCACGGCTTAACGCCGTGACAC
>JBGVPJ010000046.1:0-4566 GCA_045126955.1 Faecousia sp. | reverse complement strand
TTGGTTAAGAATAATTTTAGGTATGTACTTTACAGATCATCTTATTTAAGAAAATCAAGTTTTTTGACCGGTTCCATTTTGAGTGTCGGTCCCAAAAAATCAGTCATCCCAATCGGGATGGCTGATTTTTTATGTGTCGGCTTGCTTGAACCGGCTAGCAGTTCCAAAACCCTGAAACTCCTTGAGTTTCGGGGTTTTCTTTTGTTTCAGGGCAAAAAGCCAGACCGCATCCTTTTTCGTATCATTTCACGAAAGGATGCGGTCTAATTTATGTCCAAAAAATCACTATGCGGAACAAGTGTGATATTTGCCGGTTAAGAAAGCAAATACTCAATGAATTTCATGACCGTGTCCGGCCGTGTGGTATTGGATACAACACCTAAGTATATGGTAGGCTTTCCGAGAAAATATGCGGATTGGAAAGCCTCGTGATCACTGATATCGATTCCAACGGGAATGGGGTCTTCCATGGCTTCCGGTTTGCGGGGATCGGGGGCTTTGGTAATGTCTGCGGTTATCTCAGTGCCTGGGGGCAACTGAAACAGCTTTAAAAATTCACCATCAATATAATACAGCCTGTCGGACACCTGTGCAAGCGTTTCCTGACTCAAAAAATCCCGTAGATCCATAAAAATCTCGGTGGAATTATAGGAAAAGAAAGGAAACGCATCCGATTTTCCTACGATAAAGTCCGTATCTCTAACGGCAATACCGCCCATAATGCGCTGAAAAGCATTCAGATCATTTTTTGACTGTCCGTTGGTTATGGTAAGGTCGGTATAAAAGGCGGCGGATTCTTTCGCTTCGTCTATGCCTGCGTAGGCGTAGAAATCGTGCAGGAATTCTTTGTCCGCCACACCTAATTTGCAGTTGAGCAGGACTCCGGACAAGGCGGTTTCCCGTCTGTTTATCACTCCAAGCACTCCCTGTACCAACAGGACAATGACCAAGAGAAATATAAGGGCGTACCACTTATAGTACTCCCAAAAATACGCCAAACGTTCTTTGGGGGGGCGATCTTGTATAGCTTTGATTCCTTCTTTGAAATATTCTTTAATTGTCATAGAGCGAATATCCTCAGTTTAACTGCACCGAAAGGGCCTTTTTGCGAATGTCAATCTTCAGCTTGCCGGTAGCCATGCTGTACACTTTCCTTGCGCTTTGTTCTTATTAAAGTGCTTTGTGGTTTAGCCGTTCACCAACCGCACCGCCGGGATGAATAAGAGCAAATTGTTCTGCCTTATAGCCGGTCTCCTCGATAACAGCTGCCTGCAGCGCATGGAAAATCATACAAAGGGCAGTGGTGGAGGTGGTGCCCTGCGCATTCCATTTGTCGGTCTCCCGATTTACATGCTGCTTTAGAACCACGTCCGCAGCCTGCGCCAGCGGAGATTCCATGTTTTCAGTGACTGTAATGATGGATACGCCCTTGGCTTTGCAAATGTCCACGATGGGGAGCAGTTCCTTGGTTTTGCCGCCCCGGGAGGCGAATACCATTACATCGCCGGCTTGCAAAAAGCCGGTGGCACCGTGGACAGCCTCTGCCGGAGAGATAAAACGGGCAGGACGTTCAATGCAGCACATTAAGTGTGCCAGATGCTGACAGATAATGCCGGAGTGACCGCAACCGGCGGTACCGATACGGGGAGCATTGCTTAAAAGCTCCACGGCTTTGGCGAATTGCGCCTCATCGATATGGGCTTTCATTTCACCGATACAGGCTTGTTCGATGTCATAGGCTTGATAAATCGCTTCCATACTTTCTGGTTTCATGGGAAATCCTCCTTAAATAACAAATATTGTTTGCGGTGATTATAACACAAACGATATTTGCGTTCAAGCAAAAAAGAAAAATTCACCTGCAATATTTGACGATTATTGCGATTTTAATTTGGCCAAAACATAAAAATGGGCAGGTATGAATTGACAAATAGATTTGTTGGGTTTATTATTTACATGAATAAGTAGGCACTATGCCAAAAAATGAGGTTAGTGCAATAGGAGTACATCATGGGTCTGGGCCGCAGACCGGGCAGCCATGGTGGATGAGATATTTTCTGCAGTACGTAAGGCATGGAATGACCGCCACGCTTAACGATATTATCAATTATTTTTTGGAGGTAACAAAAAATGGAATTTAAGGTCTATCAGAAAGAATTGGAACTACAGTCCCGGGGTTGGATTCCTACCTTCCACGATGTGTCCAAGGAAGTTGTCGCTATCGTTGCGGAGTCCGGCATTAAGAACGGTACTGTCTGCATTGCTTCCCACCACACCACTTGCTCCGTGATGATTCAGGAGTGCTCCCACGACATCGATTCCTTCGATTTGGAGTACCTGCAGCACGATCTGCTGGACATCATGCGCAAGATGATCCCCGACTACACCAACGAGGGCGACTATCGCCATCCCGGCCCCATCCATGCACAGTTTGGCCGTTATGTTGACGAGCCCGGCAACTACACCTCTATGAACACTGACGGCCACCTGCGTTCCGTATTCTTTGGCCGCAGCGAGACCATGACTATCAAGGACGGCGTTTTGGACGGCGGCGAATTTGCTCACGTTTACTTCATCGACTGGGACCATGTCCGTGCCCGTCACCGTCAGCTGAACATCACCGTTATGGGTACTACCGAGGATGTAAACGACCGGAAGTGGAAGAACGGCGAGACCATCAACACCCTGCGCAAGTTCACCCCCGAGGAGAAGGCTTACGACCTGCACTACGATAACCAGCTGGAAGGCCGCGTATAATCGGAGACACCGGAAGCCTCAGGTTTATATAAGCGAAGAGCTGGCTGCTCCCTGCGAATGCTGGGAGAAAGTCGGGTATTAATTTCTTGACAGATTGGGCTGCCATGACTACAATAGTGGGCATGGCAGCCCAAATATAATTGTTCAATAGGGATTGCTCCTTATGTACATTGGCGTGAATTTGAGTAGTGCCAATTTAAAGGCTGCCCTCTATGATGCTACTTTGGAAATAGTGAAAAGCTGATTATAAACAAGGAGAATAAGAACATGAGAAGTTATACAATCAAGAAAATTCAAGGCATCCCCGACTGGAGCACCATTCCCGTTATGCCTATTGATACCCTTCTGTGGACAGACTCCATTGACATTACAGCGCAAGCACAGCTTTGCTGGGACCAGGAGGCTCTCTATCTCCGCATGGAGGCTGTTGAGCCCCATATTCGCATGGAGGAAACCGGAAAACTGGCTATGGTCTGCTTGGACAGCTGTTTGGAGTTTTTCTTCAGCCCTGTGGAGCGCCCGGGTTATTTTAACATAGAAATGAATCCTAATGGGGCTATTTGGTTAGGTTACGGCCCTACACCTAAGGAATTAATGCGGCTATTGGTGCCAAAAATCGAAACCCTGTTTAATTCCAAGGTGGAGTTTACTGAGGGTGGCTGGGTGCTGACCTATCAGATTCCTTTTGCTTTTATCCGTCGTTTCTTCCCGGAGTTTGAGGCCAAGGAAGGCACCAAGATGCGTGCCAATGCCTACAAATGCGGCGATTTGACAGTGAAGCCACACTATCTTGCTTGGAACCCCATTGACCTGGAGCATCCCAAGTTTCACTGCCCCGAGTATTTTGGCAATTTGATTTTCGGTGGAGAATAATTGCCACACAAGGGGAAATTCAGCATGATTTTCCTATGCCTGAGGAGGCGGAATTTAGCCGGATAGCGGCAAAGAAAACAAATGCCGCAATTGGCTGAAAGAAAAGAAGTGCCCTTTCTATGTAGATTGCCCCGGTTTGCGCTGTTTGCACAAACCGGGGCAGTCTAATAGTTACCCTTTTTTGTCTTTGCTGGATTGCCTTTGCAGGCAGATTTTTTCTGTGGCGGCAGAAAAAAGTAAACATTTCGTTAAAAATGCAAGGAGGCATTGACAATGCTGGCTGTTTTGTACTAGACTATCGACTGGAGCGGGATACTTGTTGTATAAATTGTGCAAGGAAGCACGATTATGGCAATGGTTCGTTTTGGCCAGCTGGGTCAGCGGCGGCCGTCAACGATGGGGCGAATACCAATTACGGGATAATCGCCAACATACCTGTTGTTTGCAATAAAAATTTCCTCCTTATTTTACCATTACCCATTCCGCACCGACATGGAAAAACGCCTTTGGCTTCCACGCCTTTTGGCGATGAACAGACGCAGTGTGCAACAGTGTGATATAAAATCTATTGTGTACTGTCAATAGAGAAAGAAAAATAAAGCTTGATTTTTTTGGCTATATTTATTATACTATAAGGGTAATACGGCAAGAATATGGACATTGTGTGCAACGTACAAGAAAAGCCCGAGGGGCTTTTTTACAGATTCACCTGTTTTGTGGGAAAGGCGCACAATTGAAACGTTTCGATTATGTACAATACTTCCAAACGCCATAAATCTGCGGTTGATTATAGTAGGAAAGGTGATATGACAATGGGCGAAACAATTCTGAAAATGCAAGGCATTCAGAAATATTTCTCCGGCGTGCATGCGCTCAAAGGCGTCAATTTTGAATTGAAGGCCGGCGAGGTCCACGCATTGATGGGTGAAAACGGTG
>JBGVPJ010000045.1:0-7237 GCA_045126955.1 Faecousia sp. | reverse complement strand
GCTTCACCGCCCAAAAGCAAATTCTTCCACTGGCCGCTGTAATTAAAACGAACCGCATCCAATTCCTTAAACGGCACCTCGCCATCCACGTAGACCCTACGGGAGCTAAACAAGCCGTCCAGATAACTTTGACGATACTTTAAGCCGAGATTGTAGAAACCATCTGCAGGCACATCAATCTCCCAACTGATCCACTGACCGGGCTGCTTCCACTGAAGGCCACCGCCATAGTTAATCTTGATATTTTCATATGAGAAAGGCTGGGTCAGGGAGCTACTCTTATCTGCAGCAGGCCACAAAGAGGAATCAGATTGCAAAAGGTATTTCTCTGCCTGAAACAGTTTCAGTACCTTCGCTGTATCTGCGGCTCCCTCTTGCTTATACTTAGCTACATAGTCCTCGTAAGAGAGCAGTTCTTTCTCCTGCTTTAAGGTCAAGCCTTCCAGCAATATCGGTGTACCATCAAAGCACAGCGACATCTCATGGGTACCTTTTTCAAAATAAAAGTGCAGAACGCCGGAAACACCGGTCTTGTCAAACAAAAACTGCTTGCGCCACTGGGGAGTCTGCACAGCCTGAGGACGAAGATCGTCACCGTATTCATCGGTTTCAATGGCTTGGTTTGTAAACACACGGCTCAGCACACAGCTGTTTGCCTCTGTAAAGGGCACTTCGCCGTCAATCTGCACACCAAACATAATCTGGCTACCGCTGCTTGCCAAAGGGAAATAATTCAACTCTATGCCGTACAGACCCGTCTCAGGAATCTCTACGGTAAACACCACCTTCTCGCCCTTGGCCTCAATTTCGACACCTTTGCTTGAACCCTCTTTATCGGAGTATAGCTTGGTGTCTGCCTGCACGCCGGCAAAATCAGGTTGGATAACACGGAAATTCGTCACATCCACAGCAATTTCTCTCTTAGGATAGGCTGCTTCTTTGTGATTCTCCATGTAGTAATAATAGGTGTTCTTACTATTGTATGAACTCGAGTCATACGTCCAGTCTTTATCATTCTTTCCACCGTTCTGGCTGCCACTCCCGGATCCGTCTGCCAGAACAGGCGCAACAGAAGTCAAAAGCAGACAGGCTACAAGCAAAACAACAACCCATTTTCTCATCTTCTGCATCATATCATTTCCTCATTCCTATAATTTTTTCTGCATGGAATTCCCGCCTCTCTGCAAGCAGATGCTCCCAATCAAGACGTCTCCACGCCCCTCTTTTCGTCTGCAACGCTCACACTGTGAGGCCTATTCCATATACTCGCTGAATTATTCTCTTTTGTCTTTCACAGGCTCCCCTACACAAAGGCATACCCGCTTTCATTTTCATTCCTCTTTATAACACTTTTCCTTTTGGCTGATTTCGCAACCACGATTCGATAGTCTCAGCCGATATCGTCGGGCAAGTATGTTGTGTGCGGCACCCCCATTTTTTGGTCTCTGCGATATACATATTTCATCCCAGTATATTCTCGACTATTATACTCCAAAACTCTCAAGAAAACAATATCACACTTCATACTTTCTTTAAATTTGGTTGCTTTTTTTTGCACAAATCGTTAACCCATTTTTTGTCAACTTTGCACAATTCACCTACCTGCTTTCAAATTCTACAGAATCTCTCTACCGCAAACAGGTTCCGACCCGTCTTTACAATTTCCGTGCAGGTGGCGTTTGGGCCGTGTGTTTTCACACTCATCATCGTCGGCCATATAACGCTTGGACTGCGTTGTGAACAATTGGAAATACTTACCCTGTTGTTCCATTAACGCCTTATGATTTCCTTTTTCAATTAAACAGCCGTCCTCTATCACCATGATTTGATCCGCAATTGTAGCACTGGACAGGCGGTGGGAAACAAACACCGTTGTCTTGTTGTTGCGGAGCGCATCAAATTGATTGAAAATCTCCTGCTCCGCCATAGGATCAAGAGATGCGGTAGGCTCGTCCAAAATCATAATATCGGAATCGGCATAGAATGCCCTGGCAATGGCAAGCTTCTGCCATTGTCCTATGGACAGTTCCAGACCGTTTGACTCAAAAATACGCATTAAGGGGGTATCGTAACCATCCGGCAATTTTTCAATATAATCGCTGGCAGTACTCTGCTTGGATGCATATCTGATTGCCTCCATAGATACTTCCTTATGAATACTGCCCAGTCGGATATTTTCCTCTACACTCAAAGCGTATTTGCCAAAGTCCTGGAAAATGATACCAAAGGTCTGATAAAGGCTACTCAAATCATAATCTCTCAAATCCTTGCCGTCCAGCAGGATCTGTCCGGCAGTTGGGTCGTAGAGTCGGGTTAACAGTTTGATTAGCGTAGTCTTTCCTGCACCATTCAAACCCACAAGCGCAATGGTTTCACCGGGACGAATGGTAAAACTGACATTTTTCAAAACATCCCTGTCCATTCCGGGGTATCGGAAGCTCACATTTACAAACTCAATGGTGTGGTCCTCCCCACGGGAAACCGGCAAACCAGGCTGAATTTGAGGCACAACTCTTCGCTTTTCTTCCATAAAAGCAATTAAGTTATCAATAAACAGTGTTCCTTCATAGATACTTCCCGTGGAGGAAATTAAGATAGCAATACAACTTGAAACAGATGCAATGGCACCGGTATACAACGTGTAATCGCCGATTTGAATCTGTCCGGTGAATACCTGCTTAGCAATAATAATGTAGAACAGCAGATCGAGTGCGCCCGTGACAACAGCAAAAATGATATGCCAGGAGCTCTCACCCAGAATCAGTTTCCGCAGACCCTTATAGTAGGTTTTAAACGCAGTAAAATAGCGGCCAATAAAGGTATCGTACAGATCAAACAGACGAATCTCTTTTACAAGGTCCTTATCCACCAACGTGCTTGAAAAATAATTCATTTGCCGGCGCTCTTTAGAACTAAAGCGCATGTACTTAAAGTTCTTTCTTCGATATATAAAATTGACCACTGCAGATGGTACAGAAACCAGCAATACCACGAAGGTAATCCAAGACAGACCGGGTGCTGACAGCAATACGATCAAGAAGCTGATCAACTCAATTACGGAACTGACCACGCCAAAGGTTTGGGTCAAAATTTGCAACGGTCTGTGTCCGGCCTCACGGTTGGCATTTTCCATTTTCTCATAGAAGCTCGGATTATCAAAGGAGGCCAAATCCAGCTCCTTGGACTTTTCCATAATTTGGCTTTTAACCTCATGGACCACCTTCTCTCCGGCAATACGATTGAGGGCATTGTTCACATTATTGACAATCTGTATCAGCAGCCGATATGCAAACAGCATAATCAGCAGGTATAGAATATTAGATGACCAAAAGTCACCCTCTGGCAAATAGCCCGCCTTGATAACCTCTTGCAAACCATTGAGGATATTCTTGGATATCAACGAGCCGACAACCGGGGTAACACCTTTGAATAATGCAACAAAGGACAGCAATACCGGAATCCAGTGGCCGGTTCTCCACACCAAATTTACAATATAACCAAATCGCTTAAAAAAGCCCCCAAACAATTCCGAAAGATAGCGTGGTACATCTTTGATTCCATTGGGTGCTGCAGGCATTTGATAATTCGGGTGCACACCTCTTCTTATGTCATGCGGTGCCATTTATGTCTCCTCCTTACTTTCTTGCTGTGCAGCCGATACCTTGTCCAGCAAATTCAACAACACTGTTTTTTCCTCTTCACTTAACGGTGCGAATATTCTTTTTGCATTCTGCTGCCGTTCATTCAGCAATTGGGCCTGTCGTGCTTTTCCCCTATCGGTAATAAACACCAAGCTGCTACGCCTGTCCTGTTCATTTGTCTGTTTACTTATCAATCCTTGCTTTTTCATGTTCACGATTGCTTCTGAAGCGGACTGAGGACGAATACCGATGGCCTCTGAAATTTCCTGCTGCGTCAAACCATCATGTTCGGACAGCAAATCAAGAATATGACCATAACCATAACAGCTATGTGGGTGTTCACGGGTTACACCATTGTGCTTACGACGCGCATTAGCCGCAATCCGCATCATATTTTTCATAATTCTGTGCTCTAATTCCATGACTCCCTCCCAGATCATTGTTAAGGTACCTACATATTATAGCACAACCGCATTTGGAACGCAATGATAAATCAAAGAAACAAAATCCGGAGACAGTCTTTCACGACCATCTCCGGGATTATGCTAAGTCTCCTCCGTACTTTGACTGAGGGGCGGTGTAATCATCGGATCAAATATTCTTACAAATCGCTTGGCGCATACATAGGCAGCGGCACCGGGCATCAGCAAAGCCCATACAGGCATGATTCTAATGAACAACGCCAAGGACAGCATTGCCACAAAAACAGGCACCATATTCACAGCAAATACAACCACCGTGTTTAACGGTCTCCGTACGCACAGAATTGCCGCATTTTTCAGTGTGCGAAGAACCGGATTCACAAATTGCGCCTGCAACGGATAGGTGTAAAACATGATGCATAGCACCCAAATGCCCAGCACCAAAAAACATGCACTGCAGATTGCGCCATAAGTACCCTCTACACCAGCCATAATAAGATAGTCCAAAGCCAAAACCGTACCGACAACAATAAAAAACAAATTCAGTATTATGCCCTGCTTAAAGTTGGCCTTAAATGCATGAAAAAAGCCTGCGCCCAGTTTTATTTCCTCCTGCCGCACCATTTTCATGGTCACATAATAGAGTGCGGCGGTGGATGGCCCAATTGTGATGATTGGAATACTGCACACAAACCACAGTAAACTCAGCAAAATCATATCCGCAAAACGCGACAGACATATCATTAATGGGCTATCGAGGTTAAACAGTTTGTTCATAGATTCTCCCTTATTCTTATGTTCTCTTCTGAAGTTAGCACTCTTGTAGCAATTGCATCGATACAGGCACAAACTTAATGCATTTATTGTACCTCACCCTAAAACAGAAATCAATATATTTTTGAATGCAGTATAGAAAAAGCACAGAGCTTCGACAGGATTCCCTTGCATCCCAAAAAGCTCTGCGCTAATCTATTATCAGGCGGACATTCTCCCCGAATGCGACAACCGCCACCGCCGCTGCGCATCTCCCACGCAGCGGCGATTTTCCTATTTATGAGACTGGTATCAGTAGCACCCGGCTGTCCTCCGGCTCTGCTTCCAACCGGTTTGCCGCCATAATAGCCTCCACCGTAGAGCCGGTGTGCTTTGCCACATCCCACAGCCGTCGGTTACCCTTTCTGCACAGAATGAGACTGGGGCGATCAGCCTTGGGCTTTTCCAGCTCGCCCAGCTCCATGCCTGTAATCATCGGGATTCCCTGTCCTGAGAAGACAGTCCCTTCCACATTCATATCTGCTCGGAGATTGACACTTCCCGCCCCCGGCACCGCCTGGGGTTTCCCCATAGGAATAATCCGTGTATCCACCATACTGTCCTCTGTGGCATCGATCCCCCACTCCCCTTCCCACGGGGTCACCATGCTGCGCAGTTCCCCCTCAGGGTCATAGTAAAGCATTTGAAACTGTCCGGGCATCATAAACCGGACACCTGTGTCGGCGGATTTAGTATGTCCGTACGCCGGGTAGAATGTCAAATCCACCAACTGCTGTATTTCTGCCTGGGCAGATTCCTCAGCGTGAATCGACTGGGCAATTTGGTCCAAAACAGAAGGAAGCTGTAGCTGCTCCTGTACCGGGACGACACTTCTGCGAGGACTGTAGGCATCCTCCACAACCGTTACCATAGAGCGATCACACAGCAGGTACTGGCCCAAAAGACCGGCCTTAAGCTGCAATGCACCGTTTTCATCCAGTGCCAAATCCAAGCTGGTCACACAGGGGGATACCGAAAGGGTGGGATCCTGGTCGTACTCTCCGTCCAAATCCCCATACTGGGAAAATGGCAGGTCGTAATCCCAACTGTAGAGCCTGCCGTCCTCACCGCGATAGAGCACATGCAGAGTTCCGTTTCCACGGAATACCACCTTCCCCGCCATTACCTTTTTGTCCAAAATCTCCGGCTGGAGGCAATAGTACATCAGCTTTTCCGGCTTTGGCCCATTGGCAGGCAAATTTAACTGTTCTTCCAGTAGGAACGCCTTCTCCCCTGCCTCCCGGGGCAGCATGACAGGATAGGTTGCGGTCAGCAGCTCCACATCCTTTGGCAGCTCCCCCGCCACAGCCATCTGTGTCTCCCCGGGAAGCCATGCTTCTCCCATGGCATCAACACTTGCCCGCACCATCAGCTTTCTTGCGGAGGTGCTCCGGGCATCCACACTCCGTAAAAGGCAGGATACCAAAATTTTCCCGTCGTGCCGGGTATCCGGCAGCTCCCACTTCATATTAAAGGGAAGCCACGCCTCTACACTGCGCACTCCATCCTCGTCCTCCGGGGTATAGAGCACCCAGACCATCACGCCGCAGGAAACTGCCATATTGTCGCTGTTCCATTCCTTGCCGCGAACAATCACCTGCCCCCAGGTGCCTAAGACACGGCCAATATCCGGCATACCGTCCGGCAGTCGCACCTCCAAAGTCTGCTCCTGGGAGCGAAGCTGTCCGGTTAATTTTTGTAAGTATGCCACGGGAATTCTATCAAACTGCATTTCCACGCAAATCACTCCTTATGGGACTTCTGATACCAAAGCATATTCCCCAAAGGACAAGTTTATGCCAATTATTTTTTGCGGCATGTAGCAAGACCCGAAAAAATGGCAAACATTCCGAATAAGTGGCAGAAAAGACCGCTCTCCAGCCAGGTACCCACCAGCACCCCAAGGCCAAAAGTCAGCAGAGCACATCCCAAAAGCTGATTGCGTCGGCACATAAAAACACCCCCTGCATGATTCTATGCAGGGGGTGTAACAAAATTATCCGCCTAAGTATGCTTTTTGCACGTCGGGGCTATGTATCAGTTCAACGCCGGTACCACTCAGGGTGATTTTACCGGTTTCCAGAACGTATGCCCGATCGGCAATCTCCAAGGCCTTGCTGGCATTCTGTTCAACCAGCAAAATGGTTGTGCCGGCGGCATGAAGCTCTTTGATGATGGAGAAGATCTGATCCACCAAAATAGGCGCCAAACCCATGGAAGGCTCATCCAGCATCATCAGCTTAGGCTTACTCATCAATGCCCGGGACATAGCCAGCATCTGTTGCTCACCGCCGGAGAGAGTGCCGGCAATCTGCTTGCGGCGTTCCTTCAGTCGGGGGAACAGCTCAAACACCTTATCCA
>JBGVPJ010000044.1:0-2276 GCA_045126955.1 Faecousia sp. | reverse complement strand
GCTTGGAAGAGGCGTTCTTCAATGCGGTGAAAAAGCTCGTCGCGCTGCGGGCCGGGACGCAGGGGATAGGATTTGGTGCCTGCAAGGCGATTCTTTTCGTAGTCGGCCAAGCTGCGGGCATCTATCCAAATAATGTCGTCTTTGTTGTACTGTTGCATGAGTGTTTGCCAGCAGATATGCCCTTTGCCGGCAGCATCCAGCTCTGCTTGCTCGCAAATCACGCGGTTTGGTGCAAACCATGTGCGCTCCACCCAATACAAAACAGTGCCCAAGGCTAAGATAACAAAGCCCAGGCGAATGAATTGAGTGAAGGTGTCTTTCATGCGCCAATAGTTTTAGCATGTAAGCTCTGTGTTGGCAAGCCAAAACACCGTTAAGCCAAAGGTAACGGTGAGAAATGGCTTGTCATTAGGTATTCATAACAAAACAACCCGTCATTATGGAATTAGTGTATGGGGATCCTCTGTATAATGGGGCTGTTCGGAGATAAGCTTCGGTATAAAATTCGGAATCTGAACTTTGTTAAAGTGTAAGGACGTTAATCCTGCTTGTGAAATCTGCGCGTTTTTATCGTCCATCCCACAAAGGGGCAATACTACACCTTTGTGGGATGGGAATGATTTAATTACGCGCGGAGCTGCGCATCATGCCATAATACGTAAGATTTCCTTCATTATCTCTTTCTTGATACTTAAGTTTATAAGAAAGCTTATATACAGAACATTCTGACATCATTTTTTGATAGTGTATGGGATCGCATGTTTCGTTGCGGTCATTTTGAAGCGTGTTGATGTGTTCTGTATTAATGACACCTTTTTTCACTTCCTCCCGTAGCTCATCGATGGAATCAAAAGCCATCATCAAAATATAATCAATAAGTAAATAATCTAATAACTTATATGATCGTTTCCAGTATTCATATAAAAAATCACGAGCATATACAACCCACGGTGCATTTGCTGCGGCTCCTAACATAAATACAGTATAGTTTGCCTTGCATACAGCAAATGGACGACCTGGCTCTCTACAACTAAAATAAGAATTATCAAATATATTGCTTGGCAATTTGTTGCTTAGAAAAACCGTGGCATCCATCCACAATCCTCCATGTTTCGAGAGTAATGACATTCGGACAATATCAGAAAAATGTATTAAGGTCATACATTTCTTCTCTAACTTATCCATTATATAGTCAGGAATATCAATGTATTCATTTAGATTATTTTTATCCAATAGTATGAGCGGTCTGTCGTTGGGTTTATTCTTTTCAATACTTTCATAACAGAAACGAACGATTTCCGGCATGTTAGACTTGCCTTGCCACCAAAACACCCAAATCGGTCCCTCGTTAGGTTTGTTACTAGTGGGGTTTTTACGGCATTTTTCTAGCAGATGTCCATAATGTTTGTGTAGAAAACGGAATTTTGCGGGTCTATCAGCTTTAAGAAAATCATCGGCTTGTCTAAACCTAAGACGATTGTATACCATATGAAGCACCAACCTGATATCATAAGTTTTAAAAACTCTGTATAAACTGGTAATATTGTTACGTACAATTCGCAGTAAATTCATGCTACCCATTATATCTTTCAGATTAATATTGTCAAGACGGTTTCTGTAATTTAAGTGTACGATGCCCTACACAAAAACACCGCAACGGGAAGCGTTGCGGTGTTGAAAGGGGAAGGGCGGGAAGAAGGGGTTACTTCTTCTTGCCGATTTTGGCCTTCTTGGCGGGGACTTCCTTGCCGGTCACAACGGTTTCCAGCGGAATGCGAATAAAACCGATGCCACGGCAGCCGTTCTTACCGTTGTTGTGGCAGGTTTCGTAGAAAATACCCACATGGTTGGCATCCGTCATGGCTATGCAGGAGTACCCCATGCATTGGCGCACATCATACAGGTAGCCTTCATTCCAAGTCTTGCCGTCATCGTGAGAGGTGCGAATGGTCATGTGGTTGCGGCCACCGCTCTTGGGGTTAGAGAAGAGCATCAGTTCGCCGTACTGCTTCGTCTTCACCTTCACCACAGACCCCTGGCAGGTCGGTTCCTGCAGGTCCTTGAGGTTGGTGGAGTGCGGCTGCCAAGTCTTGCCTAAATCCTTGGTAACGTACACAATGCGCTTGCCTTGGCGGGCTTCGTTGCGGCAATTAATCATGATGGAGCCATCCTGCAGCTCTACCACTTGGCACTCAGAGGTGCTGTGCGGCACGCCGTTGCCGTATACCCAGTTTTTGCCACCGTCTGTGGAGTAGCAAATAGTGCTCATGCACTGC
>JBGVPJ010000043.1:0-2855 GCA_045126955.1 Faecousia sp. | reverse complement strand
GGCTGGTTGTTCAGTCTGATCCAGGGTATGGTGATGGCAACTATAACGCAGAAAGTTTCAAAATCTTTGCGGACAGAAATTTCACAGAAGATGAACCGCCTGCCGTTAAAATATTTTGACGGGACCAGTACGGGAAATATCCTGTCCCGTGTGACAAATGATGTGGACACCATCGGGCAGACACTGAACCAGAGTATTGGGACACTGGTGACGGCTTCGGCTATGTTTGTCGGCTCTTTGGTTATGATGTTTTATACCAACTGGATTATGGCGGTTTCTGCTATCTTAGCTGCCTTTTCAGGATTTGGTCTGATGATGCTTATCATTTCCCGGTCGCAGAAATATTTTAAGCAGCAGCAACAGGAGCTTGGTACGCTGAATGGGCATATAGAGGAAACCTATTCCGGCCATAATGTGGTGAAGGCATATAACGGTGAGAAAGCGGCAAAAAAAGAATTTCACGAAATGAACCAGCGGTTATATAACTCCGCATGGAAAAGCCAGTTTATGTCCGGGCTGATGCAGCCGCTCATGGCTTTTGTGGGAAACCTTGGGTATGTGGTGCTCTGTGTGGTCGGTGCGGTTCTGACATTGAACGGCACGATTTCATTCAGCGTGATTGTGGCGTTTATGCTGTATGTCCGTCTCTTTACGCAGCCTCTTTCACAGCTTGCACAGGCAGCCACCAGTTTACAGTCTGCGGCGGCAGCCAGTGAGCGTGTGTTTGAATTTTTAGGGGAAGAAGAACTGGCGGATGAAAGCGGGAAATCCGTTCATTTGGCAGAGGTGGATGGGAATGTGGAATTTGAACATATCCGTTTTGGGTATAACGAAAATAAAACCATTATCCATGACTTTTCAGCTTCCGTAAAAGCCGGACAGAAAATTGCCATTGTAGGGCCTACCGGGGCGGGAAAGACCACGATGGTAAATCTCCTGATGCGGTTTTATGAGGCACAGGGCGGGGAAATTAGGATTGACGGCACGCCGATTCAGTCACTTACCCGTGAAAATGTCCACAACCTGTTCTGTATGGTTTTACAGGACACATGGCTGTTCGAGGGGACAATCCGGGAGAATATTGTCTATTCCAAAGAGGGCGTTACGGATGAACAAATGATAGCAGCGTGCAGAGCGGTGGGATTACACCATTTTATCAAAACGCTTCCCAAAGGGTATGATACCGTATTGAATGATAATGCCAGCCTGTCCGCAGGGCAGCGGCAGCTTGTCACGATTGCGAGGGCCATGATAGAAAATGCGCCCATGCTGATTCTGGATGAGGCCACAAGCTCCGTGGACACCCGGACGGAAATTTTGATCCAGAACGCAATGGATAAGCTGATGGCAGGACGCACCTCCTTTGTGATTGCACACCGTCTGTCCACGATTAAAAATGCAGATTTGATTCTGGTTATGAAGGACGGGGATATTGTGGAAAGTGGGAATCATTCAGAATTGTTGGCGAAGGGAGGTTTTTATGCAGAACTTTACAACAGCCAGTTTGAAAGGGCATCGTGATATAGAGGAACAGATTTTACGATTGCAGAATTATATTAATGGCAGCCGTTACACGGTTGCCATAACCGGTGCAGGGATTTCCATGGCAGCGGGGATTATGGATTTTGCACATATGAATTTTCCTTTAGTCCTGCAGATGAGTTCTTCGGCGGTGCTGAAAAGTGCGCCGAATCATTATTACAATACGGCAAGGAAAGCCTTTTTGGATGCAATGTTTGAGAACGGGCCGAGTGTTGCCCACAAGAAACTGGCAGAATATTTCTTTCCTTCCTGCCCTATGATCATGGAAAGAAGCTCTGCATAGACCTGATGCATCGAAAGATGGATGCGCCTACCGGCAGCATGGAACACGCGATCATTTCCGTTGCCAGAGCAGTGCGGGAAGAAGGTATTGCGGAAATCAGTCTGAACTTTGCGCCGTTGGCAGGGATCGGCACAGGAGAAACCGGGATGACCATTGTGGAAAGACTGTTGAATGCTATCTTTCAGAAAATGGATGCCGGCTACCACTTCAAAAAGTTACACCAGTTCAAAAAGAAGTTTGACCCAAGTATATGGGAGCCAAGGTATATTGTATATCACAGGAGAATTTCAAAGATCGACCTTGCCATGACCGTCAGCAACACCATGCTTGGCTCAGTGGATCTGATCCTGTATGCCAGGTACAAGTTTTTCCTTATAGGAGAACTGTTCAAGATCAAATGGGAATTTATCACCCGAGGGAAAAATAGGAGGTCACTATGACGATCAAAGAAGCAGTCAAGCAAAGACACATGGTCCGCAAATTCACGGACAAACCCATCCCCGCTGAGCTGGTCCAACTGTTGAATGCCCGGATTGCGGAAAATAACCAGCTTCACGACCTGAACATGAAGCTGGTTACAGGCAATGCCGACGGTATCGGCGGTATGGCAAAAATGCTGCTGAGCCGGTCTGTTCACAGCTACATCATCCTTGCGGGTAAGGACGGCACGGATCTTGACGAGCATCTGGGTTATTGCGGAGCAGATCTGTGCTTGTATGCCCAGACCCTCGGCTTGAATACCTGGTGGGTAGGCGGTATGTTCAACGGCAAGGGAGCAATGAAACATATGGATGCCACCAATGTCCGTATCAATGGTGTTATCGCCATCGGCTATGGTCAGACCCAGGGCGTGCCCCACAAGTCCAAAACCGCAGCCGAGGTCAGCCAGTATACCGGAACCGCGCCCCAGTGGTTTGCCGATGGTGTGGAAGCACTGCTGTATGCCCCCACCGCCTTAAACAAACAGCCATATATGGTCAAGGGTGAGAGCGACCGGGTATCCATTACCGCCGGTGAAGGCCATTTCGCA
>JBGVPJ010000042.1:0-17670 GCA_045126955.1 Faecousia sp. | reverse complement strand
GGGCTTTGCCCACGGCTTTTTGGTGCTAACCGACACCGCAGAATTTTGCTACAAGTGCGACGACTTCTACCACGCCAATGACGAGGGCGGTCTTGCATGGAACGACCCTGCAATCGGCATCCAGTGGCCTGAGGTTGTAGGGGAGTATCACAATTCCGCTTCCGCCGAAGGCTATACCCTCGCCGACGGCACGCCGCTCAAGCTCAGTGATAAGGACCAAAATTGGCTGGGCCTTGAGGAAACCTTCCGTTTTTAATAAAACGGCAGTAGCCGGTTGCATCTTTGATAAAACATGCGTGTAAAACTACACGCATGTTTTGCTGTTAAGGGAATATTTCTTTTAAATATGCCTTTAAGGAACAGTGTTTTTTGTAGAATCACCAAACCTTTTTTTGTTGACAACAGGCAGTGCTTGCATTATAATTTATGTGTATAAATTTCTCGGATTGGTGTCCACCGCCGTTTCATTTTCCGCTTTTTAGGATTGCAACGGTGTACAGTGTAAAATTCCGATTCCCATAACCAACGGGAAAGACGTTTTGCCGAGAAAGCGCACCGACACTCTAAAAGAGATTATTCACGCACTGAGCATCTGATCGGATGCTTGCCAGGTGCACAACAATAACCCCGGATTTCCGGATGCTTTCTGTGCGCCTGCCTGCCGATTTATCCACGGCAGGCATACCGCTGTATATATAGGCTTTTTGCAAAATATCGACGTGCTGTAAACTTTTGATAGTTCTGTCGATTCTGCCCAATTTCTGCGATTTTATTTTGAAAACTTGGTGTGTAAGTATCACTCTGCAATATGCAAAGAACAACCGCTTCACACCCCGAATTTTCTCGAAATGGGTTTCGATTCGTTTTGAGAAAATTCATAAAGTGTTTGTGCCGCTGTTTGGCGGCGGAAAGGAGATGTTATGGAATATCGTATTGAACATGACTCTATGGGTGAGATGAAGGTTCCCGCCGACCGTTACTGGGCCGCGCAGACGCAGCGCAGCCACGAGAATTTTGAGATTGGTGTGGACATCGAAACCATGCCCCGGGAGATTACCCGCGCTTTCGGCATTTTGAAGAAAGCTGCCGCGATTGCCAACCACGCTCTCAAGCCCGAAAAAATGACGGCGGAAAAACTCTCCGCTATCTCTGCCGCCTGTGATGAGGTGACCAGCGGTGCGTTGAACAGCCATTTCCCCCTTGTTGTCTGGCAGACCGGTTCCGGCACCCAGTCCAATATGAATGCAAACGAAGTCATTGCCAACCGGGGCAACGAAATCGCCGGCAGCAAGCTGCTCCACCCCAATGACGATATTAATATGAGCCAGTCCTCCAACGACACCTTCCCAACCGCCATGCATATCGCCGCTGTGATTGCTATGGAGGACAAGCTTCTTCCCGCTGTGGAAGAGCTGATCGCTACCTTTATCCGTCTGGAAAAGGAAAACGAGGGTATCGTCAAGAGTGGCCGTACCCATCTGCAGGATGCTACTCCTATCTGTTTCAGTCAGGAGATCAGCGGCTGGCGTTCCTCTCTGGAAAGAGATGCCGAGCTGCTCCGCCTTGCCGTAAAGCCTCTGTATGAGCTGGCACTGGGCGGCACTGCCGTCGGTACCGGTCTGAATGCCCCCAAGGGATTTGATGAGAAGGTTGCCGCCCAGGTAGCTGCTCTCACCGGCAAACCCTTTATTACGGCGCAGAACAAATTCCATGCCCTTACCTCCAAGGATGAGCTGGTATTTGCCCACGGCGCCATCAAGGCATTGGCCGCCGATATGATGAAGATTGCCAACGATATCCGCTGGCTGGCCTCCGGCCCCCGGGACGGTCTGGGCGAAATCTTCATTCCCGAGAATGAACCCGGTTCCTCCATTATGCCCGGCAAGGTCAATCCTACCCAGTGCGAGGCTGTCACCATGGTAGCTGTACAGGTCATGGGTAATGATGTTGCTGTCAGCATGGCCGCTTCTCAGGGCAACTTTGAACTAAATGTGTTCATGCCTGTCTGCATCTACAATTTCCTGCAGTCCGCCCGTCTGTTGGCAGAAGCTATCGTTTCCTTCAACAAGAACTGCGCTGTGGGAATCAAAGCCAACCGGGAGAAGATGCACCACAATCTGCACAACTCTCTGATGCTGGTCACCGCACTGAATCCCTACATCGGTTATGAGAACGCAGCCAAGACCGCCAAAAAGGCATATAAGGAAAACATCTCCCTGAAGGAGGCCTGCATTGCGCTGGGCTTCCTAACCGAAGAAAAATTTGACGAAGTATTCCACCCCGAGCAGATGGTCTGAGCGACCGTCGCCAAGGAAGATTGATAACGAAAGGATACACCAAATGATTGTAAGCTATTTTCCCGGCTGTACACTGCGTACCAAGGCAAAGGAACTGGACAACTATGCCAGACACAGCGCACAGGCACTGGGCATCACTCTGGAGGAGTTGGAGAACTGGCAGTGCTGCGGCGGTGTTTTCTCCATGGGCCAGGATGAAATTGCCACCAAACTCTCCTCCGTACGGGCGCTGGCACAGGCACAGGCCAAGGATCAGATTCTTGTCTCCGTCTGCTCTGCCTGCCATAACGTGCTGAAACAAACCAACCACCAGATTGAAACCGATCCGGTTTTCGCCGACCGTGTAAATCGTTACATGGCTCCCGATATGTCCTACACCGGCGGTACCCGGGTACTGCACTTTTTGGAGCTGCTCCGGGATGTGGTGGGTTTTGAGAACATTAAGAAGGCCGTAAAGAACCCTCTCACCGGTCGCAAGATTGGCGCCTACTATGGCTGTCTTCTGCTCCGTCCGGGTCAGACCATGCAAATGGATGACGTGGAAAACCCCCAGATTCTGGAGGACTTCATTCGGGCACTGGGCGCAACGCCCGTAATTTATGCACAGCGCAATGAGTGCTGTGGCGGCTATATTGCATTGGAATCTCCGGAACAGGCAGCAAAGCAGAGCCGGAAAATTTTGGATAATGCCGTAGGACAGGGTGCAGAGTTCCTGGTAACCGCTTGCCCTCTCTGCCGCTACAATCTGGAAAAGAACGGTGCCAACACACTGCCGGTCGTCTATTTTACCGAGCTTCTCGCAGAGGCTCTGGGCGTAAAGGAGCATTGCGATGGAAAATAATAAGGAACGAATGAAGGAGCAGATTCTCCGCACCAGCGGTGTCAATCCGCTGAAATGTATGCGCTGTGGCAAGTGCTCCGGCACCTGTCCCTCCTATGACGAGATGGAATATCATCCCCATCAGTTCGTTTACATGGTGGAGTCGGGGGACATCGAACCCCTTCTTCAATCTGACTCCCTCTATAAATGTCTGTCTTGCTTTGCCTGTGTGGATCGCTGCCCCCGCAATGTGGAGCCTGCCAAGCTGGTAGAAGCAGTACGCCTGATGGTGATTCGCCAACAGGGTAAGAATCATCTGGTTGCCGATCAGATCCCCGCTATGCTGGATGAAGAACTGCCTCAGCAAGCTATCGTCAGCGCATTCCGGAAATACACCAAATAAGGAAGGAAACGTAAATGCAAAGAATCGGAGTATTCGTATGCTGGTGCGGAAGCAATATCGCCGGCACTGTAGACGTCGTCGCAGTGGCAGAGGCGCTCAAAAATGAGCCCGGTGTTGTTTTCTCCACCAACTATCAGTATATGTGTTCCCAAGCCGGTCAGGATATCATCCGCGACGCAATCCGGGAACATCGCCTTACCGGTATTGTTGTCTGTTCCTGCTCTCCCCGTATGCACGAGGCTACTTTCCGTAAGACTGCACAGTCTGCCGGTCTGAATCCTTATATGGTGGAGATCGCCAATATCCGTGAGCAATGCTCCTGGGTACATAAGGACATTCCCACCGGTACCGCGAAGGCAATCATTCTCGCTAAGGCCGCCGTGGCCAAGGTGAATCTCAACGCACCCCTGACACCCGGTGAAACGCCTGTTACCAAACGTGCTCTGGTGATCGGCGGTGGTATCGCCGGAATCCAGACTGCACTGGACATCGCTGATGCCGGTTTCCCCGTAGATATCGTGGAGACTAAGCCGACTGTCGGCGGCAAAATGGCACAGCTGGACAAGACCTTCCCCACGCTGGACTGCGCTGCCTGCATCCTGACTCCCAAAATGGTGGACGTAGCACAGCACGAGAAGATTCGTATCTTCTCCTACAGTGAGGTCACCGATATCAAGGGCTTCGTGGGAAATTTCAACGTGACCATCAAGCGCAAAGCCCGCTACGTCAATGAAGATGTCTGCACCGGCTGTGGTGCCTGCACCGAGAAATGCCCCATGAAAAACGTTCCCAACGAGTTCAATCTGGGCATGGACAACCGCCGTGCAATTTATATCCCCTTTGCACAGGCTGTGCCCAAGGTGGCGACTATCGACCCCGACCACTGCAATATGCTGAAGAACGGCAAATGCGGTGTCTGCGCCAAGGTCTGCACCGCCGGTGCCATCGACTATAAGCAGCAGGATACTTACATTGAGGAACAGTACGGTGCCATCGTTGCCGCTACCGGCTTCAATCCCATCTCTATGGACAAGTATGACGAGTACGCCTATAACCAGTCCAAGGATGTTATCACCTCTTTGGAATTCGAGCGTCTGAC
Source organism: Faecousia sp. (assembly GCA_045126955.1). GTDB lineage: Bacteria > Bacillota > Clostridia > Oscillospirales > Oscillospiraceae > Faecousia. The sequence continues at coordinate 13,051 of JBGVPJ010000042.1, read as the reverse complement.
CAATGCTGCCGGCCCCAGCGCAGGTAAACTGGTCCGTCCCTCTGACGGCAAGCATCCTCACACCATCGTCTTCGTACAGTGTGTTGGCTCCCGCTGTGCCGCCGCTTCCAAGGGCAAGGAGTATTGCTCCAAAATCTGCTGTATGTATACAGCCAAGCATGCCATGCTGACCCGTGACAAATACCCGGATACGGATGTATATGTATTCTACATAGACGTGCGTACCCCCGGTAAGAACTTCGACGAATTCTACCGCCGTGCGGTAGAAGAATACGGCGTTCACTATATCAAGGGTATGGTGGGTAAGGTTACTCCCGAGGGAGACAAGCTGATCGTACAGGCTTCCGATCTTCTTGCCGATAAGCAGCTGCATATCGAGGCCGATCTGGTTGTCCTTGCCGCCGCTATCGAGCCGGATAAGTCGGCCCGCCCGCTGGCAACTATGCTGACTGCTTCCATGGACACCAATGACTTCTTCACCGAAGCACATCCCAAGCTTCGTCCTGTCGAGTCCCCCACTGCCGGTGTATTCCTCTCCGGTGCGTGCCAGGGCCCCAAGGATATCCCCGAAACCGTATCTCAGGCAGGTGCCGCCGCTTCCAAGGTAATCGGTCTGCTTTCCAAAGATAAACTGACCGGTAACCCCTGCGTGGCACAGTCCAACGAGCTGATGTGCAACGGCTGCTCCAGCTGCGAGCGGGTTTGTCCCTACGGTGCCATCACTTATGCGGATAAGGAATTCCGCATGCCCGACCGTTCCACACGGATGCGCCGTGTCGCACAGGTCAATCCCGCTGTCTGCCAGGGCTGCGGTGCTTGTACTGTCGCCTGCCCCTCCGGTGCTATGGATTTGAAGGGCTTCTCCAGCAGACAAATTATGGCTGAGGTGGATGCAATATGCAAGTAAACGAATATAAGCCGAAAATCGTGGCGTTCTGCTGCAACTGGTGCTCCTATGCGGGTGCCGATCTGGCAGGAAACAACCGCCTCGCCTATCCGGCAGATGTAAAAATTATCCGTGTTCCCTGTTCCTGCCGTGTCAATCCTATGTTCATTCTCCGTGCATTCCAGCGCGGTGCAGATGGCGTGATTCTCTGCGGCTGCCATCCGGGAGACTGCCACTACACTTCCGGCAACTACTACACCAGACGCCGTATGGCACTGCTGTTCTCAATGCTGCATTATCTTGGCATTGAGAAGGAGCGTACCCGCGTAGAGTGGGTATCCGCCGCAGAGGGTGCCAAGTTCGCCGCAACCATGAATGATTTTGTGGCACAGGTCACCGCTCTCGGTGAAAACAAGAGACTGGAGGATCTGAGATGCAAGAAATAAATAACAGTGCTCTCGCCGCCCGGCTTCTCGATCGGGCACAGGCACTTCTGGCTGATGGCACTGTCAGCCGTGTCTACGGCTGGAAGGCCGGCGATTTCGATTATGATGTCACCCCTGCTCTGTTCCGTTCGGCAGAAGAGCTGAAAGACTTTGTCTGGGGCGACTTCTGCGGTGCCAATATGTCTAAGTATCTGATTGAGGAAACCCGCCGGGGAGAAGGTAAGATTCTTGTCTTCCTTAAGCCCTGCGATTCCTACTCTTTCAACCAGCTTCTGACCGAGCATCGTTTTGATCGGGAAAAAGTATACGTCGTGGGCGTCCCCTGCGGCGGCATGCTGGATATGCACAGCATCCGCGCCATCGCAGGAGAAGGCGTTACCGGAGTCACCTCTCAGGATGGCATCGTAATTGCCCATACCCTTTACGACGGAGATGTGCAGATGAACCGGGAAGATGCGCTTCCCAATCGTTGCCGTCACTGCAAATCTGCCAAGGTGGTCGCTTATGACGAGCTGATAGGTGAAAACGGTGAAATTGCTGACAGTGGTCGCTTCGATGAGGTTGCCCAGCTGGAGGCCATGACGGAAGACGAGCGGTTTGCTTTCTGGCAAAACGAATTGTCCCGCTGCATCCGCTGTAATGCCTGCCGGGACGTGTGCCCTGCCTGCACCTGCGAAAAATGCGTCTTCGACAATCCCAACTCCGGTGTGGAAAACAAAGCCATTTCCGATTCCTTTGAGGAGAAACTGTTCCACGTAATCCGTGCGTTCCACGTGGCAGGCCGCTGCACCGACTGCGGAGAGTGCTCCCGGGTATGCCCCCAGCACATTCCTCTGCATCTGCTAAACCGGAAATTTATTAAAGATATCAACAGCTTCTACGGCGATTATCAAGCAGGTGCCGAGGTCGGCTCCCGCGCTCCGCTGGTGAACTACACCACCGAGGATATTGAACCCTGTGATGCTGCAGCAAAGGGGGATTCTGCTAATGCGTAAATGTTCTCTGTCTCAGATGGACAGCCTTCTCGCCGCACTGGCGGAGCAGGCCACTGTGTATCTCCCTGTGGACGGCAAGGACGGCCGGGCACATTTCACCCGTTACAGTGATGGCGTTAAGCTATCCTCTGCGCTGAACACCGTTCGCTCTGCCAAGGATTTCTTCTTCCCCCAGACGGAGAATTTGATGGCGTTCAAGATGGAGGGAAAATCCATCGAAATCATTGACACCCGTGAGGAGTCGGAGGATTTTATCCTTTTCGGTGTCCGTGCCTGCGATGCCAAGAGCTTTGAGGTGCTGGACCGGGTATTCCTGGCAGAGCCGGTGGACAGCTATTATGCCTCCCGCCGTGAGCATGGATTGATCATCACGATGGCTTGTAACCGTCCTGCGGAAACCTGCTTCTGCTCCACGTTTGGCATTGATGCCTCCGAGCCCAAGGGAGATATTTCCTGTTGGTGCGATGAGGAAAATATCTATCTCTCCGCTCATACGGAGCGGGGTGAAAAACTCATGGCTCTGCTGGAGAGCTGCACAGCATCCTGCGAGGATACCGCAGCCGATGAGGTAAAGGAGCTGATCTCCCAGCGCCTGAAGAAACTGCCGCTTGCCACTCTTACCACGGAAGGCTTCGGCGCCGGCAAGCTCCACGACCTTTTTGAGGCACCGGAGTGGAAGAATATGTCCGAAACCTGTCTGGGCTGCGGCACCTGTACCTTTGTGTGCCCCACCTGTCAGTGCTACGATATCAAGGATTTCGATACAGGACACGGCATCAAGCGGTTCCGCTGCTGGGACTCCTGTATGTATTCCGATTTCACAAAGATGTCTGCCGGTCAGCCCCGTCTGACACAGTTGGAGCGGTTCCGCCAGCGCTTTATGCATAAGCTGGTGTATTATCCCACCAATAACGACGGTTTGTTCATGTGCGTAGGCTGTGGCCGTTGTCTGGCTCGCTGCCCCATCTCTATGAATATCGTCAAAGTAATGAAAAACCTGGGAGGCAAAAAAGATGAATGACCGCAAAGAACCGCTGATTCCTCAGCTTGGTGTTGTTACGGATATCCGTATGGACACTCCCGATGTGAAAACATTCCGTGTGGTCACTCTCGACGGACAGAAACCCTTTATTCACCGTCCCGGTCAGTGTGCCATGCTCTCTATCCCCGGCGTGGGCGAGGCCATGTTCTCCATTACCTCCTCTCCTACCAATGAGGAGTTCATGGAGTTTTCTATCAAAAAGTGTGGCTGTGTGACCGAGTGGCTCCATGCTATGGAAGTAGGTCAGCAGATCACCATCCGTGGCCCCTACGGCAACGCTTTCCCTGTAGATACCGAATTTGCCGGCAAGAATATGCTCTTCATCGCCGGTGGTATCGGACTTGCGCCCCTTCGCTCCGTTATCAATTACTGCCGTCACTACCGTGACCGCTACGGCAAGATCGATATCGTGTACGGCTCCCGCTCCATGCAGGATCTGGTGGACTATCAGGAGATCATCAACGAGTGGGTGAAGGACGACGGCATCCGTGTGCATTTGACCATTGACCGGGAGCAGCCGGAATGGAACGGTCACGTTGGTTTCGTTCCCAACTACGTCAAGGAGCTGGGCTTTGATACCGATAAGATCGCCATCCTCTGCGGTCCTCCCATCATGATCAAGTTTACCCTTGCCGGTCTGATGGAGTTGGGCTTCGCAAAGACGCAGGTATATACTACTCTGGAAATGCGTATGAAGTGCGGCATCGGTAAATGCGGACGCTGCAACGTTGCCAACAAGTACATCTGTAAGGACGGTCCCGTGTTCCGCTTCGACGAACTGGATGAGCTGCCCGACGAGTACTGATGAAGAGGGGAGAGAGCGAAGCTTCGGTTTCTCGGAACCTGCGCAGCAGAAGGCCTCCTCGTCTCTTACGACTGTACGAATGTCACTGTTTAATCTGCCCGTCTCCTCCTTGGGGAAAATCGGGTTCTAATTCAAATAAGGAGATCTTATATGGAATCAATGGTTAACGTTTATTTGTTCGGCAAGAAGTATTCCGTGCCGGATAATCTTACTATTATGCGCGCCATGGAATACGCAGGATATCAGCTGGTACGGGGCTGTGGCTGCCGCAACGGTTTCTGCGGTGCCTGCGCTACTATCTACCGAATCCACGGCGACCGGGAACTCAAGGTATGTCTGGCTTGCCAGACCAAGGTAGAGGAAGGTATGTACGTTGCTACACTGCCCTTCTTCCCGCTTGTCAAGCAGGTATATAATATCGAAGAGGTAAAGCCCACCGAGCAGATCATGATGCAGTTGTATCCCGAAATTTACGCCTGCATCGGCTGCAATGCCTGCACCAAGAGCTGTACACAGGGCCTCAATGTCATGCAGTACATCGCTTACGCACAGCGGGGCGAGTATGAGAAATGCGCTGAAGAGTCCTTTGACTGTGTAATGTGCGGTGTGTGCTCTTCCCGCTGTCCCGCCGGCATCTCCCATCCTCAGGTTGCCATGCTGGCACGCCGTCTGAACGGCAAGTATCTGGCTCCCAAGACCGGTCACCTGGAAGACCGTGTCAAGGAGATCAAGGACGGCACCTTTACTGAGCTTCTGGAAGCGCTGATGCAGAAGCCTGTGGAGGAAATGAAGGAACTGTACAATCACCGGGAAATCGAGAAATAAGGAGGCGCACCGATGTATTCTGAGAAATTTACCGCTTCCATAAAGGCAGTGGAAGCTGCCCGTGAGGCGAATATTGCCTATGAGCCTGCCCGTATGACCGCCAAGGAGAAGGAAGATCTGCTGGCAGCCTATCACCCTGACTATAAGCAGGACGAGTTCGAACTCCTTCAGATTGGCCCCAATAAGGGCGAGAAAGTGCCCAAAGAGCTGGCAGAGATGCTGCAGGCAGGCAGCCGGATTCATGCATCTGAGATTGATCTGAGCCATCCCAACTACGATGTGGACGTGCTGATCATCGGCGGCGGCGGTGCCGGTTCTTCCGCAGCGATCGAGGCCCACGAAGCAGGTGCCAACGTGATGATCGTCACCAAGCTCCGTATCGGTGATGCCAACACGATGATGGCAGAGGGCGGTATTCAGGCCGCCGACAAGCCCAATGACTCCCCCGCAATCCATTTTCTGGATGCTTTCGGCGGCGGTCACTTTGCAGCGAAACGGGAGCTTCTGTTCGAGCTGGTAAACAATGCACCTGAGGCCATTCAGTGGCTGAATAATCTGGGCGTTGAGTTCGATAAAGCACCCGACGGCACTATGATCACCACCCACGGCGGCGGCACCTCCCGTAAGAGAATGCATGCTGCCAAGGACTACTCCGGCGCAGAGATTATGCGTACCCTCCGGGATGAGGTGCTAAATCGTGGTATTCCCGTAGTGGATTTCACCGCTGCCATCGAGCTGATCCTGGACGAAAACGGCAACGCCGCAGGCGCAGTCCTTATGAATATGGAGACCAAGGAACTGCTGATCGCCCGTGCCAAAACTGTGATTATCGCTACCGGCGGCGCCGGTCGTATGCATTATCAGGGCTTCCCCACCTCTAACCATTACGGCGCAACCGCTGACGGTCTGGTGCTGGGCTACAGAGCCGGCGCACGTTTGCTGTACGCCGATACTTTGCAGTATCATCCCACCGGTGCCGCATTCCCGGAGCAGATCTTCGGTGCGCTGGTTACAGAGAAGGTTCGTTCTCTGGGTGCCAAGCTGGTCAACCGCGACGGTAAGGTGTTCATGCATCCGCTGGAAACCCGTGACGTTGCTGCTGCTTCCATCATCCGCGAGTGCAGCGATCGGGACAGTGGTGTAGATACCGGCAGCGGCAAGGCTGTTTGGTTGGATACTCCTATGATCGAGAAGATCGGCGGTGAGGGCACTATCGAAAAGAGAATCCCCGCTATGATGCGTATGTTCGGCAAATACGGTATCGATATCCGCAAGGAGCCGATTCTGGTATATCCCACCCTTCACTATCAGAACGGCGGTCTGGATATCAGCGCTGATTGCATGACCACTGCGGTGAAGAATCTGTTCGTTGCAGGTGAGGCAGTCGGCGGTATCCACGGACGCAACCGTCTGATGGGCAACTCTCTTCTGGACATCATTGTATTCGGCCGAATTGCCGGCCAGAGCGCTGCTGCTGCCGCCAAGACTGCAGAGCCCGGCGCACTGTCTCTGTCCCATGTAGACGCATTTGAAAAAGAACGTGCCGAGGCAGGTATCGTTTCTGATATGGTTTCCCCCAAGCTTCTCCCCGATTATACCGGTGAGAAGGCAGGTATGTAAGAAAGGAAGACAGATCGGTTATGAATCTTTTTGGCGGTGTAATTCCCGTAACTGGGATTACCTTTCTGATTTTTTGTGTTTTTTCTATCCTGTTCGTTGGATATGCTTTCGGCCGTATCAACATCAAGGGAGTTTCCCTTGGTGATGCCGGTGTGTTCTTCATCGCACTTGTCTTCGGTGTATTTTTCTACGACAAACTGGATGCTCAGCTGACGATTAAAGTCGGTGATTCCGTGAAATCCTACACGGATCAAGCGCTGACTATTATCGAAAATCTGGGATTGATTCTTTTCGTTACCTCTGTCGGTTTTATTGCCGGTCCCAAGTTCTTTGGTAACATGAAGAAGAATCTGAAATCCTATGTTCTTCTCGGTCTGATCGTTATTCTGGCTGGCGGTCTTGCCACTGCCGGATGTATTCTGCTGGGAAGAAACGTATTTGGCTTTGGTGGATCCATCACAGATCCTGCGGCATTTACCGCTATGATTGTCGGAATTCTCTCCGGTGCACTGACCTCTACCCCCGCGTTCTCTGCCGCCAAGGCATCGGTCGCTCCCGAATTTGAGGGTCTGGTATCTGTGGGTCATAGTATCGCCTATATCTTCGGTGTTGTCGGCGTGGTGCTCTTTGTCCAGCTCATTCCCAAGATCGTCAAGGCAGATATGACTGCAGAGAGAGCAAAGCTTACCCAGATTGATACCGGCGCCAAAGAGAAGAAAGCCGGCACCCTCCGTCTGGATGACCACGGCATCGGTGTCTTTGCACTTGCCGCTGTTCTGGGTGCGGTAATCGGCAAGATTAAGATTCCCCTTACCGGTGAAGGCCTTTCCGGCACTTGCTTCTCTCTGACTTCCACTGGCGGATGCCTCCTTGTATCCCTTGTGTTCGGTCATTTTGGAAGAATCGGCTCTTTGAACATTATGCCTTCCCAGCATACACTGAAGCTTTTCCGGGAGCTGGGCTTGGTTTTGTTCCTCATTGGTGCCGGTATTCCCGGTGGTTCGGAGTTCGTTGCAAACTTTGATCCCATGTACTTTGTCTATGGTATAATTATTACCATAATTCCCATGATTGTCGGCTTCTTCTTTGCAAAATATGTTCTGAAGCTGAGTCTGCTCAACAATCTGGGCTCTCTCACCGGCGGTATGACCTCTACTCCTGCACTGGGAACCCTGATCAACGTGGCAGGAACTGAAGAAGTTGCCTCCGCTTATGCGGCTACCTATCCTATTGCACTGATCTCGGTCGTTCTTATATCGCAGTTCCTTATTGTACTGTTCTGATACCGGAGGATCACATCCTATCCAAACGCGAACGGGCTTTCCCAGGAAAGTTACGGTTTGTATTGGAAGCTATTGCCATCGAAAAGATTATCGTTTGGTTGTAAAAGGATACATAGTCTAAACAAAAGAATAACAGCGGAGTGATTTTCACTCCGCTGTTTTATCTGTATTGGCATCTATAACAATGTTCGTTCATCTGCTTTTATCACTTCAGTATAATCTCCGTGTGTTTACAGATACTAACAGCGTAATTTGTAGAATTATTGTAGGGGCGATTCATGAATCGCCCGCGGGTCATTCATGGATGACCCCTACGAGATGTCTGTAAAGGAGAAAGATATATTATGAAGGCTACTGGCATTGTCAGAAGAGTGGAGGCTCGTGTTATAATAACACAAAAGTGTGATAAAGCCGCATAGACACTGGCCTTTCGGGCGATTTTTGAAGAAAAATTTTTGACGGAAAATAGCATATTTTGACCTATACATAGCAAAAGCGAGGTGAAATTTTCACCTCGCTTTTTTAAGCAAGCGCTTGACACGACTGCTCTAATATGTTAGAGTATATATGAACTCTAACGCATTAGAGAAAGGGGTAACAATTATGGATACACCGAAGGTATATGAAAGTGAATATCGTTTTTGTTTAATTCTGTGGGAACACGAACCTGTCAAAAGCAGCAAGCTTGTGGACCTTTGCAAGGAGCGGCTTGGCTGGAAGCCCACTACTACATACACCGTTATTAAGCGTTTGTCTGAGCGTGGTGTGTTAAAGAATGAAAACACCATGGTTACTTCTCTTGTAACAAAGGATCAGGTGCAAGCAGCGGAGCTGAATGAAATGGTGGAGAAAACCTTTGAAGGCTCTCTGCCGGCATTTATTGCAGCGTTTACAAAACATCAGAAGCTTTCCGATGCAGAGATTGATACAGTCCAGCAGATGATAGACCGCTATCGGAAGGGAGAATCAAAATGAGCGTATTCTTCCTGAAGGTTGTGAATATGAGCATATCGGCAAGCTGGATCGTGCTGGCTGTGTTGCTGTTAAGATTACTTCTGAAAAAAGCGCCCAAATGGATCTCCGTACTTCTTTGGGGCATTGTGGCTGTCAGGCTGATTTGTCCGTTTTCCATTGAGAGTGTAATGAGCCTGATTCCCAGCGCGGAGACCATCAATCCCGAGATATTGGTAGACAATGCGCCCGTCATTGATTCCGACTTTCCCGTGATCGATGGCATAGAGAATCCCGTGATCGATGGCATAGAGAATCCCGTGATTGATGGCATAGAGAATCCCGTGATCAACGGCACGGATACCCCTGTGGACAGGGATCCCGTTACCCCTGTCCCGGATACAACACCCACCAATCCTGTGCAGACCGCAATTCCCGTTTTGTCCGCTGTTTGGCTGGTGGGTATTGCCGGAATGCTGGCCTATACCGTCATCAGCTATTTCCGGGTAAAGGGCAAGATCGGCACGGCCATTCGCCTGCGGGATAACATTTTCCAGAGCGAAAGGGTGGTTTCACCCTTTGTGTTGGGCCTGATCAAGCCGAAAATCTATTTGTCCTTCCACATGAACGGGCAGGATATGGAGTATGTGATCGCCCACGAAAATGCCCACATCCGCCGTAAGGACCATTGGTGGAAGCCGATTGGCTTTTTGATTCTGACCCTCCACTGGTTCAACCCTCTGCTTTGGTTGGGCTATGTGCTGCTGTGCAGAGATATTGAGCTTGCCTGCGATGAAAAGGTCATTAAAGAACTGGATTTTCAGCAAAAGGCGGACTATTCCCAGGCCCTTTTGAACTGCAGTGTGAACCGTCGGATCATTGCCGCCTGCCCCTTGGCTTTCGGCGAGATAGGTGTAAAGGAGAGGGTGAAGTCTGTGCTGAACTACAAAAAACCTGCGTTCTGGATCATTGTAGTTGCCATTGTTGCCAGCATTGTGGCAGCAGGCTGCTTCCTGACAGACCCCGTGGACCAGAATACAGACGAAACCACCCAGCAGACCGACCCCAGTGATGCAACAGATAATACGATACCGACCACCCCAAATAATGGGGCGCAGTCCGATCCGGCAATCACATTCCGGGTAAACAGTTCCCGTCCTGAATATACCGCTGTCGTGAACTACAGCAAGGAAAATCCGGGCATTGCGCAATCCGTTACCATTACGGACCCTGCAGCGAAGAAGGATATCCAGACGATTAGCCTGTCCGGCAATGAGCTGTTTGCAGAAAAGGTGCTATATTTTGCTGATGTTACCTTTGATGGGAATTTAGATATGCTCATCCCCTATCAGCAATCTGCCAGCGCTGCATATTTTCAGGCATATGTGTGGCAAGAGAGCGAAAGCCAATTTGTTTATGCACCCCAGTTTGAGAATCTCCCCAATTTCATAATCGACAAAGAAAACAATCGCATTCTGTCTACACGCACAGCAAGCCAAATCACATCCTATAGCATCAGCTATTACGATGCAGTTGCAAAGAATTTCAAACCCAGTCATTCTCTTTATTGGGAACCGGATACAAGCAGCAATCAAATATATTTTGTGGAACAGCGATATGAAAACGGAACAGCTGTCACCGTAAAAGATTGCCTGGTAGAAAAAATCAGCGATATCGATGTGTACAAGTCCGATTCCCAAATTGCGGAATACTTTTCGTCCAATTCCTTCTGGGATTTGGACAGTCAGAAATGGAAAGACCAGTTTTACAAACCCGGGGCCACGGAGGGAACGAAAACCGCAGCACAGGCATATGCAGACTTCTTGAATGCGTATGTAACCGACACATTAGTGCTTTATTTTACGAAAGACATCGATAACAACGGAACAGAGGAATTGTTCATTCATCAAAACACAACAATGGAGGTATATACCTACAAAGGTTCTGTCAAGAAGGTGGGAGCAGAAGATTTTATAACAGGAACGCTCTTACTCCATCACACAAATGACAAAAAGTACCCGGGTATTGTTTATGCAACCGTTGGAGGCGGCAAGAATCACTTTGGATACATAACGATCATGGATGGCGCGCTCTCTGTCAAGCAGACCTTTGACGATGATTACGGGATGATTTCAGGAAAAAAAGAGGATGTCTTTTATACAGATGACGAAGAACTGATCGCCATTTCCCAAAAAGCCTTTGAGGATTTATTTTGCAGGATCGGATATTCCGTGTGGGAACCCAAGACCACGGAAGATCCCTATGCCATTCGGGAAATTACGGACGAAAGAGTGGTCAAATCCGGGGACAAGAAGCTTTTCAATAATGGCCAATTCACCCTCAGATTTCCCAATTCCTGGAAATGCTTTACTGCCAGCGGAGAGGATAATGTCGATTATTATTTCCGGGATTCCGTGATGGGAGAAAAATGTCAACTTCACATAGATGTCACTTTCGCATACCTTTACAACGGCAAAGAGCGTACGCAGGAGGAATATTTGAAATCCTTTTCCCGTTCTTATGAAAATGTAGTCATCGACTCCGTCACCAAAGAGACGATTCGGGGCTACACCTGCACAAAAGTGGTCTACTCCTATACGGAAGATAATACAAAGTTTATCGGCATTTTGTATGACGCTTTAATAGAAGGCCCACGGTTTTACAGTTTTAGAGTCAGATATCCTGCAGAGGAGAAGGAAACCTACGAAAAGGTATTTGCCTATGTCTTGGAGTCCATACAGTTTATTACAGCCGATAACGGAAGCATTTCCTCCCTTCCGCTGAAAGAGGCATACGATTATGCGGTTAAGATGTATGTGGCAGGGCCCTCCTCCAAATATCGGGACGTTGGTAAACTGCAGATAGAGACCGGGCAGATTATTGAGATAGACGGTAAGTATTATCAGTCCTATGTGGCCTCTAATGTGGATATCCGGTATATTTGGATCAGCCAAGCGGAATTTCCGGATAATAACACAGCGCTGTGGGATTGGTATGCAGTGGGATCATCACAGGTCTATTCCCTAGATCTGCTGGGGAAAATAGACGAGGGCCGCGTTGAAGAACCCGATAAGATCGATGTTGCCGATATGGACCTGCTCTCGACTTTATACAACAAAAGCCCCTTCATTACGCAAAAGGGAACGACTGTCTATCTAAATGCGTATAAGCCTTATTACAAACACTCTGAAGATAAGGATTATTACGAAAAAGAGAACGTTTTTGTTCCCCAGGAGTATACCTTTGTCGATCTGGATAAAGACGGCAAGAAGGAACTGATCGTGTCGGAAGCACCGTATGCGGACACCTATTTGATTCTTCGCGAGGAAAACAAAAACATCTACGGATATAGTTTGCCCAATCGAGGGTTTCTTGCTTTAAAACAAGACGGAAGCTTTCAAGGTTCCAGCGGTGCGCTCATAAACGACTACAACACCATAAGCTTTAGCCAAAACACATATCAAATATCCACCATCGCCAAATTCTATTTTGAAGCGGATGACAAAAAACCTGTGTCGGATAAATACGGTTATGCGCCTGATTATGAAAAATCCGTTTTTGAAATTAACGGGAAACCGGTTTCGTTTGAAGAATTCGAGCAATTTGCAGAACAATGGGAAAACCGTCCCGGGGCAGTATGGATGAAACTTACTTAATCAATGGTTATCCTGAACACACGTATGATGACAGTGCATGATGAGATCCTATTCAATAATCTTATTGTTCCTGAATGCCCAAAAGAAAGCACAATGGCTATGTGGATTGAAATTCAATAATCTTTTTTAGCCAGTATAATCTTCTCTCATTTACAGATACTAACAGCGTAATTTGTAAAATTATTGTAGGGGCGATTCATGAATCGCCCGCGGGTCATTCATGAATGACCCCTACGAGATGTCTGTAAAGGAGAAAGATATATTATGAAGGCTACTGGCATTGTCAGAAGAGTGGACGATTTGGGGAGAATTGTCATTCCGAAAGAAATTCGCCGCACCCTCCGCATCCGTGAGGGAGACCCCTTACTGACAACATTGACACCAATTGACAGATTTTGCACGGCGATACATAATCTTGCGCAAAGAGTAACAGCGAGGTGAATTTCACCTCGCTGCTTTTAGTGTTTTATTAGTTTCTTGAGAATTGGTGATTTAAAAAAGCGATTTTCGAAAAGTCCGTCGTTAGTGGACAAAAGCCAAAG
>JBGVPJ010000041.1:0-2320 GCA_045126955.1 Faecousia sp. | reverse complement strand
CATATTTTTATTGCCGAAGGGACTCGAACCCATCTAAATGCAAGTGTCCGGTGGACACTTGCTGCCACCAGTGCAAACACTGGTGGCTACCTTAATTTTTGCTCCTGCGGAGCAAAAATGCATATCGAGTCCCTTCCGGCGTACCAGAAAAAGGCTGTGATTCTGATACAATCGCAGCCTTTTTCAATGATGTTTTCCTTGCTACGGTGTTGTATAACAGAATCTCTGTATTTTGACAAAATGCACCTTGAAATTGCAAGGATTTTTAGCTATACTCAAAATAGGTATATATTTGGTGAGTGTATTTAAGCTGTACAAACAGATGTAAGGAGAGAATATGGATTTTACTGCGTTAAAAAATTTTTTAGATGCCCTCACGTCCTGGCGTATTCCCGGTAACGGCGTGAAGGTGTGCCTGGAGGGAAGAGAAGTCTTTTCCTATACTTCCGGCTATGCGAATGTGGAAAAGCAGATCCCGATGACCTTGGATCACTTTGTGAATATCTATTCCTGCTCGAAGGTGACTACCGTTACTGCAGCCTTGCAGTTATATGAACAGGGCAAATTCCTGTTGGATGATCCGCTGTATGCTTTTATTCCCGAATTTAATGAGATGTATATCTCCGATGAAAAAGGCTTGCGAAAGGCAGAGAATCCTATCACCCTGCGCCAACTGTTTACCATGACCTCCGGCCTAACTTATAACAGGGACACCCAGGCCTTCCAAAAAGCGCGGGAGCTGACCGAAGGTAAGATGGACACTCTCACGGTGATACGCTGTCTGGCATCTGATCCGTTGGCCTTTGAGCCGGGAGAAAGGTGGAAATACAGCCTGTCCCACGATGTGCTGGCGGCGGTGGTGGAGGTGATCTCCGGCAAACGTTTTTCTCAGTATGTTCAGGAGAATGTTTTTGCGCCTTTGGATATCAAAGCTGTTTATCACAATGAATCTGTGCAGGATAAAATGGCTATGCAATATGAGTATATTAACGGAAAAGCAGAGAGCCATATTGCACAGCAGGCCGGTAAAGCGGCCGGAGGTGATGGTTTCTATAAGCCGGTGGGTCTGCAACAGACATCGGAGACAGGCCCTGCATATGATAGCGGTGGCGGTGGCATTACCACAACCATCTCGGATTATTCCAAGCTCTGTGTGGCACTTGCTAACGGCGGTGTGGGCGCCACGGGAGAGAAGATTTTATCAAGCGGCACCATTGATCTGCTACGGACCAATCAGCTCAATGAGGATCAATTGAAGAACTTTAACTGGCCTCAGCTGCGAGGCTATGGCTATGGCTTGGGTGTGCGTACGCTGATCGATAAAGCGGCAGGCTCCACCGGTAATTTGGGCGAGTTCGGCTGGGGTGGTGCGGCAGGTGCTACCGTACTCGTTGACCCCAAGCTGAAGCTATCAGTGTTCTATGCGCACCATATGCTCAACCCCCAGGAGGATTATTATCAACCTCGGTTGCGGAATGTGGTTTATGGATGCATTTTATAAAAATAAGCCCGTCGACGTCACCGACGGGTGATACAATCCCCCTTAAAGTAGACACTTGAGAAAACAAAAAGGTTTCAAGACTACTTTAAGGGGATTATATTGGTAATGACCATCGGCAATCACACCTATTATATATATTGTAAATTGCGAATATAAAAAAGAATAAAAACTTCCGGTTTTGGTCATACTTTCTCCATAAAGGAGGATGACTATGGAGATAAAGGATATTATGACCTATCCTGTGGTGGCAATTCACCCCGAGGAGAGCGTGGAAGTAGCGGCAAGAACCATGGCGCAGTATAATATCGGTGCATTGCCGGTGTGCGCCAATGGCAAGCTGCGCGGCATGCTTACGGACAGGGATATTGTCACCCGTTGCCTGGCGGCAAACAGAGTGCCGGGCAATACGCAAGTGCGTCAAATAATGACCGAACAGGTGACCTCTGTGCGGCCGGATGTGGATACCGGCGTGGCGGCTCATTTGATGGGCAGACTCCAAATCCGGCGGCTTCCCGTGGTGGAAAACGGACAGCTCTGTGGTATGGTAAGCCTGGGAGATATGGCTGTTCGGGAGGAGACGGTTATCGATGCCGGGGATGCTTTGGCGGATGTGAGCAGCAACATCTCCCAACGGTAAAATAGCGGCAGAAAAAAGTTTGAAAAAAATAAAAATAGTTGTTGACAAATGGGAAGTCCTGTGGTAACATAAGCAAGCTGACCGCGAGAGTGGGAGGCGGATGTACCTTGTAAATTGAATAACGCAAAGACGAACAAGTAACACCTTGGACAATTATGAAATGGAATTGTTTAAGCGTAAGC
>JBGVPJ010000040.1:0-7411 GCA_045126955.1 Faecousia sp. | reverse complement strand
TGTGACACCGGAGATGTTTGGCGCGGTTGGCGACGGTATCGCAGACGATACCGCAGCATTGCAAAGTGCATTAAACACAGGAAAACCAATATATTTGAGCAAAACCTACAGGGTAACTGAGCTGGACTGCACAAACGTGGAAAAGATTGTCATGCTTGGCAAAAATGATTTGACTGCAAGGTTAGGCACTTCCCCTGTTGAGAATGATGAATATAACATCATTTTTGAGGGAGAAATGCTTTTTAAAAATGCACCTATCAGATTATCTCTTGAGCAAGTCCAATTTTACGCTAAAAATGAGGGCACTCTTCTAGACGTCCAACTTAGTGGTGCGTGGGTAAATAGATGCAATTTCACAAATTTCGGCGGCGTGTTTATGGGTGGCATGAAGGCTCTGTCCCAAATTACTGAAAATACTTTCTACGAGTTGAGCGGGACACTTGCTAAGGGTTGTATTGACAGTCTTTTTACTAACAACTATATGAGTGGAAAATTATCAAAGCGTGTAACTTTGTTCACGGGCGGGGGTTTTGCAGGAATGATTTTCCGAGGTAATACCGTAAGTTACTGCAAAACTGCCTTTGGTGAATATGAGCTCTGGGAATTCAATCGAATTGATGGCAATTTGTTTAGCAACATTTTTAGAGTGTTTGATACAAAACGCCAGTTCAGCGATACAGTGATAAACGGAAATGCATTTGATAAAATCGACTACACCTTGGCTAAAGATGGATGGGGAGATAATGCCGACAGTGAAATGAAGAGCAAGGAATGGACAGTCTTCAGTATTAGAGGAAAGAGTAATAGAGTCAATATTTCCGGTAATTCCGGCACTGCGACAGTTGCTTTAAAGATGTATTATAGTGTTGAGAATCCGTTTGATACCTATATCGACTTATCAGGCATTACAGGCGAAATAGATTTTGGATATTACAACACATCGAATCCCGCGGGTACTTCCATCTTTGTGAAGGATTTGGACTATATTACAGTTGATGGCGATAATCTGCCGAATGCCGGGCTGTACGACAGCAAGGGAAATTATATGACCTCTTTCAATAATCAACATATTTACTTTAAAGGAAACTTGTATGTGAACAATAATGGCGAGTGGGTACAACTCACCAATAACGCACAACAGTAAGAAATCTTTACAATACAACAAAAAAGTGAAGGAGAATAACAATGAGAAAAAACAAAGCAATCATAGCGATTATCGTGTGTTTTGCTCTTGCGGCATCATTATTAGCAGGTTGTGCAAGTACTCCCGGCAAAGACGGTGTCACCCCCCATATTGGCGAAAATGGAAACTGGTGGATTGGTGATGCAGATACCGGCGTTAAGGCAGCCGGCCCAAATGGTACTGACGGCACAAATGGTGTCCATGGTATTGCCCCACATATTGGAGAAAACGGAAACTGGTGGATTGGTGATGTAGACACCGGCGTTGAGGCTGCCGGCCAAAATGGTGAGATAGCAGAATATACGACACCGGAGATGTTTGGTGCGGTTGGTGATGGTGTCGCAGACGATACCTCAGCAGTGCAAAAAGCATTAAAAACAGGAAAGCCGGTATTTTTGCGCAACACCTACAGGGTAACGGAGTTGGACTGCACAGGCTTAACAAAGATTGTCATGTATGGCAAAGAAGATGTGACTGCAAGGTTAAGCACTTTCCCAGTTAAAGATGATACATATAACATCGTTTTTGAAGGAGAATTGCTTTTCAAAAATGCACCTGAGAATATTTTCCTTCAGCAACTTAGATTTTTCGCAAAAAATGCCGGCGCTCTTATAGAAACCCAAATTTCCGGCGCGTGGGTACACAAATGTAATTTTACATACTTTGACGGCGTGTTTATGGGCGGCATGAAGGCTCAATCCCAAATTACTGAAAATATTTTCTTTCAGTTGAGCGGGACATTGGCTACGGATTGCATTGATAGTGTTATTACTAACAACTATATCAATGGAAGATTATCAAAGTGTGTAACTTTGTTGACAGGAACAAATTTTACGGGCATGCATTTTTCAAATAACTATGTAGATTATTTTAAAATTGGCTTTGGTAAATATGAACACTGGGAATATAATCTTGTTGTAAATAATATATTTGAGTGTATTTTTAGAGTGTTTGAAACAAAAACCATGCTCAGCAATACATCGATAACAGGAAATGCATTCTATCTTATCTACTACACCGATGGTCCGAGTGGGTGGGACAAATTTGCCGACGCTCAAATGATGAGCGAGGAATGGAGAATCTTCACTATTACAGGAAAGTGTGATAAAACCAATATTTCTGGTAATGTTGGCAATGCGACAGTTGCTCTAAAGATGTCTGATGTTAATAATCCGTGTGATACCTATATCGATTTATCAGGCATTACAGGCAGTAGAGAATTTGAATATTACAACACATCGAATCCCGCGGGATCGTCTATCTTTGTGAAGGATTTGGACTATATTACTGTTGATAGTCTGCCCAGTGCTTCGTTGTACAATACCAGTGGAGCTACTCTAACCTCTTTCAATAATCAACATGTTTACTATCAAGGAAACCTGTATGTGAACAATAATGGCGTGTGGTTACAATTCACCAATAACGTACAACAGTAAGAAATCCTTACAATAACGCATATACATCATTCACCTAAAACAAAAAGGGTCAGGCAATGTGCCTGACCCAAATTTTAAGCTCTTGCCCGGGGGAGTAGTTCTTTTTCAATTACCTCTGCCAGCTTGTCCAGCTCCTCGGCAGTGGTGTCTCGGCAGATGGAAACACGGAAAGACCCGTCGATAACCTCCGGTTTAAGACCCATGGCAGTCATCACATGGCTGCGATGACCCTTTGCACAGGCAGAGCCTGCGGACACACAGATGCCTGCATCCTGCAGAAGATTGATGGAATTCTGCGTGGGCAGTCCGGGGATCGCCAGTGACAGAATGTGCGGTGCTTCATGAGCGCCGTTAATTTTTAAGCCGTCTAGTTTACATAACTTTTCGATCAAGCCATTCAGCAGTTCCTTTTCTTTTGCAATGTCCTGCTGTAGAGTGGTCTTGCAGGCCTCGCAGGCGGCGGCAAAACCGAAAATAGCTGGAGTGCCCTCGGTACCGCTGCGGAAACCGTTTTCCTGTCCACCGCCCAAAAGCAGTGCAGGGAAGGATTTGAGTCTGGGACTTACATACAGTGCGCCTGCGCCCTTGGGGCCGTGTACTTTATGGGAGGAAATAGAAATCAAATCCGCGCCCAAGGTCTTTGCGGCAAAGGGAATCTTTAAAAAACCTTGTACCGCATCGGTGTGGAAAACGGCATCGGGGGAGAGCTTGTGGACGAGCTTTGCCATCTGGGGGATGGGCATAACCGCGCCGGTTTCGTTGTTGACCATCATAATGGACACCAAAACAGTGTCCTTCCGCAGAGCGGCTTTCAGGGAATCCAAAGAGATGTTGCCCAATGCATCCGGCTGAAGATAGGTTACTTCGTACCCTTGGCGCTCCAGCTCGTTCATGCAGTTTAGAATGGCGTGGTGCTCCACAGCGGTGGTGATAATGTGCTTATTCCGCTTGCCATAGCGCTTGGCCGTGCTGAAGATAGCCCAGTTGTCCGCCTCGGTGCCGCCGGAGGTGAAGAACACCCGATCCGGTTCTGCGCCCAAAGCGGCAGCCACCTTGTGTCGGGCGGTGCGGAGCATGGCGGCTGTTTCAATGCCAAAGCCGTAGAGAGCGCTGGGGTTGCCCCAGTGTTCCGTCAGCGCATCGGTCATTGCCTCCATCGCCTCTTTACAGGGCTTGGTGGTGGCAGAGTTGTCTAAATATATCATGGTACTCACTTTCCTACACAAAATCGTTCAAAAATTCTCGCGGTAATATCCTCCCGGACGGTGTTGCCGGTGACCTCACCCATGGCTTCCATAGCGGCTTCCACATCGGTGAGCACCGCATCCGGTGTCTGTCCCAGCTTTAATCCCTGTAAAGCGGCCAGCATACTCTCGTAGGCTCTGCGGATGGCGTCAAACTGTCGGGGATTTGTGAGAATGGAGCCGTCACAGGGCATTTCGTTTGCAAACATCACATCCACCGCATCGGCCAATTGGTCAAGACCCTCGCCGGTTTTAGTGGAAACGGAAATTACCTGCATAAAAGGCAGGTCGGAGGGTTCTACTACATTGCCCAAGTCGGATTTGTTTATTAAGGCAATGGCGTTCTCTGCTTCCAAACATACATCGATGACTGCTCTGTCCTCCTGCGTAAGAGGCTTTGAACCGTCACAAACGAATAGAACCAAGTCGGCTTTTTCCACGGCCTCTCGGGAACGCTCCACGCCAATTGCTTCAATCCGGTCACTGGTTTCCCGAATGCCGGCGGTGTCGATAAGCCGCAACCGGGTGGAACCGACCATCACGGCTTCCTCTACAGTGTCCCGGGTGGTGCCGGCAATCTCTGTGACAATGACCCGTTCGTAGCCGGCAAGGGCATTAAGTAGGCTGGATTTGCCCACATTTGGTTTGCCGACAATGGCTGCGGCGACACCCTGCCTTAGAATACGTCCCTGCCCATAGGTTTGCAGCAGGGCGTAGAGGGTTTTGGCATGGCCTCGCAGGGTGCCGGTGTAGCTTTCTAAACCAAAATCCTCAATATCCTCGTCCGGATAGTCCAGCACCGCATGAAAATGGCTGCACAAATCCGTCAAGTCGTTGTAAATGGGAGACAGCTTTTTTTGCAAACGGCCCCCCACCTGTCCGGCGGCGTTGGCGGCCGCATCTGCGGTTTCTGCCTCGATTAAATCGATAACCGCCTCCGCTTGGGTCAAATCCAGTTGCCCGTTGAGGAAGGCTCTCTTGGTAAATTCACCCCGCTTGGCAGGTACGGCACCGGCGGCAAAGAGGGCGTTCAGTCCCTCGGCCAGCACGGCGGGAGAACCGTGGCAGTGAAATTCCACCGTGTCCTCACCGGTGTAGGTATGAGGTGCTCTGGTGTAAACGGCCATGCACTGGTCGATGGTACGGCCCTTGGTATCCCGCAGGGTACCCAGCACCAGTTTCCGGTTGGGAGCTTCCCATAGGGGAAGACCGCTATTTAATGAAAATACCTTTCCCGCAACCTGCGCACAGCCGTCGCCTGTCAAACGCAGGATGCCGATGGCACTGATTTGGTTGCCGGTAGAAATGGCAGCAATCACAGAAGACATGGGGAATCCTCCAAAAAACAATACATTATAATTACTATACCACTTTCCTTTCGAAATTGCAATTATAAAGCGCCATTCTTTGGGCAAACTACCTCCGAGGTGAGGAAGATGTATACAGGGGAAGTAACCAATGACAATATCCGCAAAATTTTCCGTGGGGCAGGGGACTTTTACTATCGGCCTTTAACGCGTGGGGCGTTTACCCTCTATGCCTATGCCATCGACGGCTTGACCTCCGGAGATGCCACATCGGAGTATATTTTTAAACCCATCACCGAGCATCTATCCGCTTCCACAATGCAGGAACTCTATGATTTTGCATTGGGGGGCGGGATTTATAACTCTGTGGCAGTTGTCTGTAAGGATTTAAATGATGTTGCGATACAACTGGTAAACGGATTTTGCGTTGTGTTGTTTCCTGATGTGGGGGCTATTGCCTTTGAAGTAAAGACCGGGGAAAAGCGGGGGCTCAATGCACCGGAGGTGGAGAATACCGTAAAGGGTCCCAAGGATGCCTTTGTAGAAACTGTGCGCACCAATACCAGCTTGATTCGCCGCCATCTCCGCAGTCCCGACCTGCGCCTGTATGAAACCAAGGTTGGCAGGCGTTCCTTAACCAATGTGACCGTAGCCTATCTGGAGGGACTCACCAATCCGGAGCTGGTGGAACGAATGAAGGCACGCCTGCGGGAAATTGACATTGACGGTCTTGTAACCTCTTCTGCAGTGGAGGAATATGTGACCGGCTCTCGGATGACAGCCTTCCCTCTTATCCGATACACTGAGCGCACAGACAGATTTTGTCAGGGACTTTTGGAGGGCCGTGTGGGCCTGTTGGTGGACGGTTTGCCTCTCGGTTATTTGGCTCCTGCTGATTTAATGTATTTGATGGACAGCGCCGAGGACAGAAATAGGGATTTTGTTTTAGCCTCCGCTCTGCGGATTTTGCGCTATTTGGCGCTGATAACCAGCTTGTTGTTGCCGGGAATCTATATTGCTTTGGCAACTTACCATCAGGCGGTGATTCCCTTGCCTATGCTGCGCTCCATGGTTGAGAGCAAGCAGGCCGTGCCCTTCACCACCATATCGGAGGTAATGGGTCTGCTGATTGCGTTTGAATTGCTGCAGGAGTCCGGCATCCATTTGCCACAGGCAGTGGGACAGTCTGTGTCCGTGGTAGGAGGCATTATTGTGGGTACTGCCGCAGTGGAGGCGGGGCTTATTTCTCCCGTAGCACTGATCGCGGTGAGCATAGCAGGTATTTGCGGTTTCGTGCTGCCCAATCGGGATTTGGCAGAGGCGGTGCGGGTATGGCGGTTTTTAATTTGCATATTGGCGGCAATCGGAGGAATATACGGTGTGGTGGCTGGTGTGCTGATTTTACTGGTCCATTTGGGCAGCCTGCGTTCTTTGGGTGAAGCATATCTCTCACATTCCGGTAGATTTCTGCGACCGCCTCTTAAAAATATGAAACTGCGCAATCCAAAGCTGAAACCGCTGGATAGGAGAAATCAAAAATGAAACGACTCAGTATTTATATAGTAGCAATTGCGGCACTTTGGTGGGCGCCGGTGGAGGGCGCAGACATTGCCCGGTTGCACCCCGTTGAGGTGGTGGTAATCTATCAAGAGGAAAATCAAGTAGTGATCGCCACGGACACCGGAGACGTGGGTGAGGGCGACAGTGGTATATCTGCTTTGGAAAATCTAAAAGCCACCACCTCCGGTACCATCTATTTAGACACTGCGGAGTATCTGCTTATCACAGAGGGGGCAGAAGATGTAGCACAGGAGTTGCGTCACAGCCTCAAAAAGTCTGTGCAGGTGTGCATGGCAGATAGGGAAGTGGACCCTGTAGCTGCGGCGCAATTTCTGCCTGCACACATCACATTGCCTAAGCTTAGGACATGGAACCCTGAAAATAAATTGCCTTATTTAAAAGTATTGGAAAAGAGGCTGATTTTGCTATAAAAAGGCTTGACAAGAGGCGGTGATTCTGTTAAGATACTGTGGCGCTGGAACGACAGTTTCGGGAGCAATCCACAGAAAAAAGAAATTTGCTGAGAAATGAAAAAAGTGCTTGACAAATGGGAAGTCCTGTGGTAACATAAGCAAGCTGACCGCGAGAGTGGGAGGCGGATGTACCTTGTAAATTGAATAACGCAAAGACGAACAAGTAACACCTTGGACAATTATGAAATGGAATTGTTTAAGCGTAAGC
>JBGVPJ010000039.1:0-9288 GCA_045126955.1 Faecousia sp. | reverse complement strand
GCAGCGGAAAGCCTCCCTCTGATGAGGGAGGTGGCAAAAATCTATTTGATTTTTGACGGAGGGAGAGAAACAAGCAGAGAAAATTCTCTCCCCCAGTCTTTTGCTTCGCAAAATCCAGCCCCCTCGTCAGAGGGGGCCTTCGGTGCGCACATAACCGCATCTGCGGTAGTAGGGCAGAACACGCAAGCGAAAGAAAATTCGACGAGCCTATAGGCTCAGCCGAGGGCATGCCCCAAGGGGGCTAGTGCATACCACCGGCACGGCCGGTGGTTATGATTGTATCGGCAGATAAAAAGAATCCCTTTAGAGACAAGCAGGGAACAGCGGTTTGTAGCCGCAGAGCAAACCATCAGATAGTCTGGTGGTAATAATTTGCTGAATGAGAAGAAAAAGCAGATATAATTTTTCAACTGTGCAGTTTGGTAAGAGGCTTGTAAGACTTTATGTGTTAAATTTATTCTCAAGTGGAAAATGAGTTTTTAGACCAATGATCGTACAGATTACCTGCTTTCATGTTCCTAGTATGCTGTTTGATAATGATGCTCTGTGGGAGCCCGGCCACACCGAGGTCGCATACCTGAGAGTTGGCAATGCCGGTACTTTGGCTCTGAAGTATCGGTTGGATGTGAATGTGTACGACGAGGTTGGTGGCATCAATGTAGAAGGGGAATCCTTCCTGCTTTCCGATCATCTGGTGTTCAAGGTGGTTCCCATTGATAAGGCTACCGTCGGCAGTTATGACCGTGACAGCGCCAAGTCTGCTGCTGGTGCCGATATGGGCTTGGATGCAACACAAAACGGGGATATTTACCAGGGCCAAACCAAAGAACTGGAGCCGATGAATGCATTGGCTACTACCCATTATGAGGACTATGTGGCGCTGATTATCTATATGCCCGAATCTGTTGGTAACAAGGCCAACTACAAGACCGGCACCACTCCGCCTTTCATCGATATGGGCGTGGAGCTGGTTGCAACGCAGCTGACCTATGAAAACGACAGCTTTGGCAATGACTATGATGAGAATGCAGTACTGCCGGTTGTATCCAACAAGGTTCCCGTTGATCCGAGCAATCCCAGTGCCGGCCTGTTCAAGACCAAGCATATGACCATCGAAGTGCCTGCAGATACTATGGGTGATCTTGGTGCTGTGGCGGATGAGCTGGAATTGCTTCACGCCGAGCCTGTGTACAAAGAAGAATCTGTCTATTTTGCCCATGCAGAATTCTACGACGAGGATGGCAATATCGTAGATTTGGAAACCATTGGCAATGACCAGCCTCTTACTGTTAAACTGGATGTTGGCCAAAAGTTTGAAGAAGGTGACTTGGTTAAGATCTTACATGATGGTGTTAAGATGGCTGAAGCCGTTGTGGATGCAGAAGGCTACATCACCTATGAAGTTCTTCACTTGTGTGAGATCGAAGTTGCTTTCAACCCCACTGTAACCATTACCCGTAACGGTGTTAAGCAGGGATTTGCTACCATTCAGGCTGCTATGGATGCCGCTGTGGATGGCGATATTCTGGTTATGAGAGAAAGTTATAACACAACAGCTGCGCCTCTTACTGAGACCATCACCGTGAACAAGAAAATCTCTCTGAATCCCAATGGTATGTATTTGGTAAGCAGTGCACCTGCTACCTTTACGGTAGTCGAAGGTGGCGACCTGACTGTTTTGGAAGGTTCCTTTACTATCAAAAATACTGCTTCCAACGGTGCTTGCGTGTTCGTTGACGGCGGTGCATTTGAGATGGCTGGCGGCTCCTTTGATGGTTATGCAGCAGTGCGTACCGCCCAGGGCAAGTCCTCTAAAGTCACTCTGTCTGCCGGTTGGAGTAACCGTGTTACTGTCGGTTTTGAGTTGAAGGGCAACGATATTCTGAATGTGACCAACGGCACACTGATCTCCTCTAAGGAATCTATTATTGCCGATGGCAAGCTTACCATCAATATGTCCGGCGGCACACTGTCTGGCAAGCCTTCCTTTGCGAATATGTATAATCCCAGCGTTGTTTGCAAAGGTGAAACGATCATCAATATGACCGGCGGCAAGATTGAAACCACCGCAACCAAAGCCGTTGCCATCACGGTCTACAGCGACTCTGTAGTCAATATTTCCGGAGATGCGGTTGTTGTAGGTACTTGTTGCGGTGTTAACACCGGCTCATATAGAACTGCCCAGGGAGAAAACAACGTTGTCAACATTTCCGGCAACGCAAAAGTTACCGGAA
Organism: Faecousia sp.; assembly: GCA_045126955.1. GTDB lineage: Bacteria > Bacillota > Clostridia > Oscillospirales > Oscillospiraceae > Faecousia. The sequence continues at coordinate 7,054 of JBGVPJ010000039.1, read as the reverse complement.
GCGGTGCGGGTGATTCCTTCCGTGTAGGCTATGGCATTTATGCAAACTCCGTTAACACAACTGTAACTGTATCCGGTAACGCACAGGTCACTAGTACTTCTTACGGAGTGTTTGCGCCTAACGCAGGCTGTTCCATCACCATTGCGGATGCAGCTGTGATTAAGGCTGTCAATGGGCTCTACAGCGGTTACGGTGTGGGTTGCGAAAACATTACTGTTACCGGTGGTACCATTGAAGCAAAGGAGTATGCGGTTATTTCTGACTTTGCTAACTCTGTTGTCACCATAGATAACAGCACAACCCAGACACCCATTACCATCAATGGCGGTATTTACGATGTTTATATCCATAATACTACCAATTATACCGTTGGTGGTAATCCTGTGTTTGATACCTTCGGTACCAGAGGATAAATTGCTTTTGTGCTGTCCGATTTCTAAATTTTATGTGATAGGTTAATAGTAAAATGCCTGACAGATATTTATGGTCTGTCGGGCATTTTTGCTGTGCAAAAGCTGGTCGGCAAGGAATTTTCCGACCGCAGGAAAGCAGACTGCCCCAAATGGATTTTTCTATGGTTTTTCAGCAGGTTATGTTGTGCTTTGTAAAAGGTTTGTAAGAGTATATGTGATAGAGTATAAGTTCAAAACGGAGATTATCTTTGAAAGGAGGATCGGCATATGACTGATAAGGAATTTAAAAGACTCAGCAGAGCGCAGCTGATCGAAATTATCTACCAGCTCCAATTGCAAATTGACAAACTGAGTGAAAAGACACAAGAGTTGGAAAGTGAACTCAAAGACAAGCGGCTTCGTTTGAGTAATGCCGGTAATATTGCCGATGCAGCCCTTGAAATTAATAATTGCTTCCGCAGTGCACAAAATGCCGCAGAGCAATACTTAAATGAAATCAAGTTAATGCGTGAAGAGACCAAATCGGAGCGTCAGCGGATCCTTGCACAAGCACTAGCAGAAGCGGAGAAAATTATCGCGGGCGCAAAAAAGACACAGGGCGATTATGATTTTGCTATCGAAGCGATTGCGGAAGAATATGGTCAGGACCATTCGGGTAACGGGTGATAGGTATGTTACACAGAAAGAAAAAGGAAGTTTCTCTTCCTACAAAGAATCAAGTTGAAACAGAACGAAAGCGATACCGTCGTCAGAAAGCCTATAACAAAGCCTTGCGTGGAACAGTATATGTTTTAACGATCGTGGCTGCTGTTGCCGTGTTGATTGCAACGCTTGTTTTACCGGTGCTTCAAATTGAGGGAATCAGTATGGAGCCAACGCTGTCAAACGGAGACATCGTGCTGCTTACCAAAACGACCCGTTTTAACCGCGGAGATCTTTGCGGCTTTACATGGAACAACAAGCTTCTGATAAAACGTGTGATCGGTCTCCCTGGTGACTGGATCGAAATCGATACCGATGGCACTGTATATCTTAACGGTGAAAAGTTAGATGAACCCTATGTGCAGCAATTGGCTTTAGGTGAATGTGATCTGGAATTTCCTTTCCAAGTGCCGCAGGAGCAGTACTTTGTAATAGGAGATATGCGTGAGAGTTCAATCGATTCTCGCAACTCGCTAATTGGTTGCATTCCAAAAGACCAAATTGTAGGAAAGGTTTTCTTTAGAATATGGCCATTTAAGAGCATTCGCTTTTTTTAACAAACAGCATTTAAGTATCAAAAGGACAAGCGTTTATGAGTTTCATTGAACAGTACATGTTACAATTGAATACTGAAAAACGACGGTGGCGGCGAGCTGTAGTAATCCTGGCAGCTCTGTCACTGATCGTTGCGCTTGTCACCGTATGGAATCTGCGCATGACAGGCGTTACAATTGTAAACAGCGCAACATGCGGCTATGAAGAGCATCAGCATACAGAAGAATGTTTGCAGGATGACGCTTTAATATGCGGATATGAAGAGCACATCCACACAATCTCCTGTTATTCCGATCCTGCAGCAGATGTAGAAACGGCAGAAATTTGGGAGGCATCGCTTCCTGATGATCTCGGAAAGTATTGGTCAGAAAACTTAGCTCGCATTGCTCTTTCGCAGATCGGAGTCACGGAAAGCGAGAAGAACTATATTCTTAACGATGATGGTGAAACCAAGCAAGGAATTACCAGATACGGTCAATGGTACGGAAATCCCCACGGGGATTGGTCAGCGATGTTTGCCGCCTTCTGTTTGCACTATGCCGATGTTCCTCAGGATGCGATTCCTTGGAGTCCCGGCGTTTACAATATGATGCAGCTTTGCGCTGACAAGGAGATCTTGTCTCAGCCGGACGATCATGTGGGTATGAACGGAAACATTTTGTTCCTTGATACCGATGGCAACGGAAATGCCGATAAGATGCTAATCGTAACTGCATTGGAAGAGCCTGTGGCAGAAGACGAAATGATAACTGCCGTCGGCGGTGACTGGGACAATGCGGTTGCGGAGGTTAAAATCGCAAAAGATGATCCACGAATTGTGGGATACATCCCCACAGCCGCAGTTAGAGAGGCGTACATACAGTCGCTGCCGCTGTACAGTATCAATAAAACCGGAAACACCTATAACATCGACATATACGCGCTTCCTGTGGAGTACGACGGGACGACCCGTATTGTGGAACTTCCCGCAATAAAATTGACAACGCTCAAGGTCGATAGCACATCGAAAAGAAAAGTTGCGGAACAATTCGATTATGATCTGGGCGTGTATCACAGTGCCTACTTCGGCACGGAAACATCCGTATCGGTCAATAACATAAATACGGTATGGCGCTATAAGAGCGGCAATACCCAATGGTTGGCATATGCCCAAACAAACGGCACACAGAACCAGCAATGGAAAAACAGAGCAGATACAAGCATCTCTCTGTATTTGCGCTATACACCGGAATTTGAGGTCAACTTTGAATCAGAAGGCTTTGAAACCGTGACGGAATATGTGGGCTATAGGAACTATCCCACAGAAACAGGGCCTGCTGAGTGGATCCGCGAGGGCTATACCCTGGCAGGCTGGCTGGCAAGTGACAATCAGACGGTATACAGTTATGACGAGGTTCTGTCCAGACCCGTAACATCCAATGTAACTTATACCGCCCAATGGCGACAGTTTGTTACGGTCCGTTTTGATATGGGCGAGTATTCGGAACAACTATATCCCATTGAAGCGATGCAGGTCGCCTATGGCAGCCGCCCTGCGCTGTTGCCCACACCGGGCTGGAAGAACAACTCCGTGGCGATGGCCTTTGACGGGTGGTACCTGAATAGCGATCTTACACAACCGGTTACTGCCGAATATGTGTTCTATGAAGATACTACGTTGTATGCTAAATGGAGTCCCAGAGAGAATGGCTACTATGTCTACTTTATGGACTTTTACCGAGAGGGACAAACACCACTCGTGTTAATGACTTACAGCGTAACAGAAAATCAAACGGCATTTCCCTACACGCCCGGAAATGAACCGGAGGGAACGCAGTGGGATGGAAAGTGGTATTTGGAAAAGGAATGTTCTAATGCCTACAATTTCCATGTCCCTGTCAGCCAAATGGAAGGCTACCTGACCGGCGCCAACGGACGGGACTTGTACCTGTATCCCGGCACGCAGGAGGTTTGCAGAGCAATTTTTGTCACCTACGGTACAAAGGTAGACCCGGTAACCGTGCCTGTTGGCGGCTCAATCAACTTGGATCAATACAGGCCGGAACGGCAAGGCTTTGAGTTTGCGGGATGGACATTAAAGGACGGTACTCCGGTATCGGGCATACAAAAGATTAGTGAGACAACCACTTTTTATGCTAAATGGGAAGCCGGTTATGTACCTTTTGAAGCGATTCTGCGGATCGAAAATGCTAACGATACTGGCATGACACAGGCAGATATTTTGGGTACCTGGTATGCCAAAGCAGGCTCCCAGATCCGGGTAAAATCCACCTACAGCGGAAGCGGAAATAACAGGACCGGCACCCACCAGGTGGTCTGTGTGGTCGACGGTGTGGAATACCCGGTTTATAAGAACGCGGCCTTGACCCAGAGCGCAACGCTCAGCGATGTGTATTCCACCTATTTCATTTATAACAACACGGGGACTACCTGGACGGATGAAGTAAACTGGGATGATGTTTACACCGGCGGCGAAGTTCCCTACAGCACACGCCCCATCAGTAGTGTGGGAGATACCATTATCAACTTTGACTATATGCGTGTGCGTAATGACATCGTGTTTACCATCGTAAACAGTAATTCCGGCGCATATATCGATATCTATAAGTTGTACAGAGATGGTTTGATCACCGGCTCTGTGACTTATACCGGCACGAAACCTACATCTACCGGTCAGAATGTCAGCGCCACCGGCGTTTCCGCTGAAAACATCCGCTGGAGCTACACGGCAGCTTCCCGGGTGGGTAGCTCCTATAACAACTACTACACCCTCCACAATATGAAATACGGCCAGCGAATCTATGAGGTTTATCCCGTAGGCGGCAGCTGGCTGACGACAAGGAACAATGCCTTCCACTGGTACTCCACCAGCAACAACCAGTTGTTCTCCTCCCGACGGGAAGACCTGTCCGCAGACTTTTTCAGCGGCAGCGGCCGCAAGCTGGCGCCTTATAGCCTGACGGCAGTTTTTGCCGCGCAAGATAAAATTGCGCTGATGTACGCAGTTGAGTGTCTGCCTGGAGAAACAGCAGACTTCACGATCAATGGCATAGGCTACAAGGTGCAGACCCAGCTATGTGAGGTTGTTAACCACACAGGCGATTTTACTCAAAAGGAACTCCTTGGTTGCGTGAAGGAGGGCAGCGCCTCTTATACAAACCTGAACACAACCACCAGCAAGCTGGGAGGAACCTCTGTCAAAACCCTGTTCGGCACCACCTACTGGAGCTATTACGATATCTACGACGGTGTTGATAGCCTCATAGACATTGACAAAGCCTATGTTTTCTATTACACCCGCCTGCATATGAACATCCAGTTCAACCTGGGCTATGACAGCAATGGGGACGGCGCCAATGAAATCGACAAATATGAGAACATAGTCTACGGTGAAAGAATTGATGAGTATCAGTTCGGTATGCCTGACTATGAAGAGCATCCCCTGTTGAGCCGGGAGGGCTATGAATTTGCCGGCTGGCTGGATACCAACGGCTTCGTGCTGGAGGCAGAGGACTGGGCGTCTATGGTTGCCACCGGCGATAGCGAGAACAACACCATGATCTTCATCGCCAAATGGGAGAAGATATCCAACAACATTGTGGAATACTACGATGACCGTTCTTCCACAGAGCCCTTTGAATCCCATTACTTCGATGATGGCGAGCTTGTCCAGTATCCCACCATGTCGGTATATCCGCAGGGCTGGGTATGGCAGGAGTACGGCGAGGGTCAGTTCCAGCGATTCGACTGGGATGTTCCCATGTACGGCGAATACGGTGTGCAGGAGATCCGCAAAATCAACGGCGAGGAACGGGTCGTAAATGTGATCCGCATTTACGGAACCTGGGATGAATCTCATACTAAGGTAGTTTACGATCCCAACGCTCCGCAGGGTGGTATTCCGGGAACTGCACCCACAGATGTCAACGAGTACACCATCTGGCAATCGGAGGTGCCGGTTGCCTCTCGTGGCGAAACCGCCAACACTGACCCGGATATGGTATTCGTGGGATGGCTGCTTGACCGAAACGGCATTGTTTACCAGCCCGGAGACCATGTGCCTGTACGATGGCCCAGAACCATGATTTTTACAGCGCAATGGGCAAAGGCAGAGGATGTTGTTTATCTGCGATATGATCCAAACGGTGGAGCGCCATGGGATATCTATCCCAACGAAATGGGCTTTTCCTACAAGAAAAATGCTACTGCAGCCGTTTGGGACAATGCAAAGGTAGATGGCACAGCATGGTTCAGCCGAACCGGCTATGTCTTTACCGGCTGGAATACCAAGCCGGACGGCAGTGGAACGGCTTATGCGCCAGATGCACCTATTGTGCTCACCGAGCCGGTCACAACACTCTATGCCCAGTGGAAAAGCACATCCTTTACACTTTCTGTGAATAAAGTGAACTCTGATAGCAATACACCCCTTGCCGGCGCAGAGTTCGGCTTGTATCGGGAAGAAAACGGCGAATTTCTTTTGGTGCAATCCATCACCACAGGTGTAGATGGTCACATCATATTCCTGAACCTGGAAACGGATACCCTGTATAAGCTGGTAGAGGAAAAACCGCCCAACGGCTATGCCGTGATCACCAAGGAGATCTTCTTCGCGCTCAGGCCCAAGGGTGACACGGTTTCTCTGCAATTCTATGACTCGGCAGGAAATCTGATTTCCGTACCCAATGGGGTCTCCGGCGAGTACACCACCGGCAATCAGCTTTTGACCGTAACGGTGAAAAACCTGCGCGGTTATGAGCTTCCGTCCACCGGCGGCATTGGAACATTTCTTTATATACTATGCGGACTGATACTTGTGTTCGGCCCGTTTGTATACGGATTCAGCTTGAGGCGCAGATACGAAAGGAGGTCAAAGCGATAGGCCTCCGCAATTGGCGTAAAATCTATTTTATGCGCCTGACTGATTCCAACAATAATTACTGCAGAAAGGAAAATTACTATGAAAAAGTTTTTATCTATTCTTATGGTGCTGACTATGGTTCTCTCTCTCAGCGTTGCTGCTTTTGCAACTGAGAACACCGGCTCTATCACCATCACCAATGCTACTGTTGGCAATTCCTACAGCCTGTTCAAGATTTTTGATGCCACCTACGGTACCGATGCAGAGGGCAACGCAAACGCCGTTTCCTATAGCATCACTGCCGACAACCAGTTCTTTGCTTATTTGTTCGGCGCTGATGGCAAGACCGAAAATACATATTTTGCTTATGACGCAGTAAACGGCGCCGTTACCAGAAAAGAAGGTACCCAGAACGGCGACATCATTGGCTACCTGACCGACATGGTCCGCAACGAGGAGTATGATTTCGAAGCAGTCAAGACGGAAACTGCAACCGCTGCAACACTTTTGTTCGGCGAACTGC
>JBGVPJ010000038.1:0-2268 GCA_045126955.1 Faecousia sp. | reverse complement strand
AAGCAGTTTTGAAGTGGTAATTTTTCGGATAAACAAACATAAAAGTTCCCGGAATGCTGACGCATTTCGGGAACTTTTTGTGCAGTTTAGGCGAAAAAGGGCCGTTCAAAACCAATGCTGCTCTATGGAGCGTCGCCCTTGGGGCAGGTTTTTGAGTCTCTTCATTCTATTCCTTCTTTTCAAAAAAGCACGGACGGGTGTTCCGTCCGTGCTTTTCAAGATTTGATTACAGCTTTTCAGCAGCTTCCACAACGTGCTTCATCAGCACGGAGGTGGTGACGGAGCCTACACCGCCGGGTACGGGGGTGATGGCATCCACGATGGGCTCCACCTCGTCAAACTTGGCGTCGCCGGCGATACCGCCCAAGCCGCCCTTGGCGTTGGGCTTGTTGGCATCCCAGTTGATGGACACATCGATGACTACCTGGCCGGGACGGACAAAATCAGCGGTCAGGCTGTTCAGCACGCCGGCAGCGGATACGATAATGTCAGCATCCTTGCAGATTTTTGCGGTGTTCACGGTCTTGGTGTGGCAGGTGGTAACGGTGGCATTCTTGCCCATGAGCATCATGCCTGCGGGCTTACCGACCACCAGGCTGCGGCCGATGACCACGGCGTTCTTGCCCTTGCAGTCAATGCCGTAGAAGTCCAGAATTTCCATACAGGCAGCGGGGGTGCAGGGGGCGTAACCCAAATCGTTCAATCCCTCAAACACACCGGCGTTGGACATATGGGTCATGCAGTCCACGTCCTTCTTGGGATCCAGACGGTTGCAAATTTCATTCTGGTCTGCCTTCAAATGCTTGGGCAGGGGGCGGAACATCAGCACGCCGTGGATGGAGTCGTCAGCGTTTACCTGGTCGATAACGGCCAGCACAGCTTCCTTGTCGGCATCGGCGGGCAGCTCAAACTTCTTGACCTCCACACCAACCAGCTCGGCACGCTTGGTAGCGCCCTTCTCGTAGGACAGGTCACTGGGGTCCTCGCCCACACGGATGATACCCAAGGTGGGAACAATGCCCTTTTCACGCAGGGCAGCGGTACGGGTTTGCAGATTTGCATTCAGGGCATCGGTAACTTCCTTGCCCAACAGCAGCTTTGCCATAACAAAAATCTCCTTAGTATGTAGAATAATCTCTGTGCCCTATTATTGCAAAAAGGGCGGAGCGAATCAATATAGTATTGAAGTGAGATTAATAGTTTTAAACTATCAATTTTGTGCTGATACCAAAACGGCCGCGAATCGAGCCGAGGAAGCGGCGAACGATTCCCTCCGCACTGTGCACGCATTGCCCGTGGGGGCATCCCCACTTACTGACCGAAGCCTGCCTTGACGGTGTTAAAAATCTCGTCAGCCATTGCGCAGTACTTGTTAAGCATACCGTTTGCCTTGGCGTTCATCTCCTCGGCCACGTCCCGATTCTTGAGGGACGTGGTGTTAATGAACACATTGAGGCTGGCAGCCTGCAGGGCGGCTTTGCAGCACACAGCACCGCAGCCGGCATCGGAAACAGCCAGACGGCTACCCTTTGCGGCAAATACGGCGATGTATTCGATGGCTTCACAGCACAGCTCCATAATCTTCATAGGGGTGGAGCAGGCGATGATGGTGGCTTCCTCCATCACGGTATCACGGGTGGGGTCATCCTTGGGGATGCCGTAGGCCTTTGCCAGAGGCAGGAAGTTCACTTCGTCAGCCTCGACCTGATTCAGAAGCTCGGTCTGCAGAGCATCACATTTTGCTTTCAGTGCGATGATTTCAGCCTCCACTTCGGCATACTTCTTCTTGCCTACGGTGAGAGAGCCCACCATGTTGCCCAAAGCAGTGCCGATGGCACCAACCAGTGCAGCAGCACCGCCGCCGCCGGGGGCGGGTGCATCGGATGCCAAAACCTCCACAAATTTGCGGCAGGATTCCATTGTCATATCCATAGTATATTTCTCCTTAATTAAGCAATTTGTCTTCTCCGCAGGGAGAAGCCCTGTTGGCAAACTGGCACAGGCGGGGGACGCCTGTGCCGGTCATTAGATAGGTCTTAGAACAGGCCGGATACCTTGCCGGTTTCGGTGTCGACGTCAACACGGCGGTAAGCGGGGTCAGCAGCAGTACCGGGCATCATGGAGATGGTGCCGGCCATGGGGCACAGGAACTTGGCTCCGCCGTACTCCAGAATGTCGCGGACAGCCAGTCTCCAACCGGTGGGAACACCCTTCTTGGTGGGGTCATCGGAGAGGGACAGGTGGGTCTTAACCATCATGGTGCAGTAG
>JBGVPJ010000037.1:0-7043 GCA_045126955.1 Faecousia sp. | reverse complement strand
TACAGAATTTTTTCCAAAGTATTCATATTTGCTTTTCCGGTGGTATGGCTGCGAATTGCGGCTACCACTTCCCTATTCTCCCCAAAAATACGCTCTGCTACCAAACTTCCCGTAAGTGCGTGGAGGGTTTTGGGATTATGTTTGGAAAATTCATCCAATACCATACCATATCCCCGGCACAAAGTCAATTGCAGCGGCCCGTCCAATGCCTTGGTAATATCATGAAGCAAGCCTGCACGGGCGCAATCGGTTTCGTTAGCGCCCCAACGCCTTGCCAGTTCCGCCGCCGCATTCCGACAACCCAGTACATGGGCCACCCGGCTGGGTTTTAGAAGGCCCACAACCACCTGCTCCAATTTCTCCATGGGCAATTGACGATAGTCTTTCCCGGTGCCGTAAAAACCCTTTAGCCGAATATACTCTGCCACCGCATCAGGCAGGAAAGCATCCGCACACTGAAATACCAGCAGTCTTCTAATATCCGTAGAGGAGATGACCGTCACCGGATTCTCCACCAAATAAACCCTTATTCCGTCTGCTTCCATTTTGGCCTTTTGCGCCACAATTTGTTCCAATTCCCCCGCATCTCCCCGATAGAACACTCCGACAGATGCTTTTTTCAAAATCCTTTGAGGTTCTCTCCAAGAGAAGAAGGACAGGAACATATCCGTGCCCATGAAAAGCACCAGTTCCTTATCCGGGTACATATCCGCCAACATTTCCACCGTTTGATAGGTGTAGCTGGTACCGCCCCGGGCAATTTCAATGTCGCAAACCTCCATCTTCTCCCCCGCCGCCATTTGCAGCATTTGCTCACGCTGCTCCGGTGTAGGTGAATCGGACGGCAATATTTTATGAGGGGCAACACAGGAGGGTATCAGCAAGAGCTTACTAAGCTGTAGTACTTCAATGGCATATTGGGCCGCACGGATATGCCCCACATGGGGCGGGTTAAAGGTGCCGCCGTAAATACCGATTCGCTCCATTGATCTGCCCCCCTTCTGTCAATCAATCAGAATTCTTCAGCTGTCGCTCCCGATTTCGCTCAATGGCCTTGTCAATTGCCTGCTGGCGGAAGTATTCGTTCCGCTGCTCCCGTACCTTTCTGGCCGCCTGCCGGCGAGCCTGTGCGCCCTTCCGAACAGGATTCTGCTTGCCTGCAGGTGTTTCCTTCCGCTTGGCGCGGCCGGTGTGGTTCCGCTGAGCCTGTAGCTTCTGGCTGAAACGATAGATAACAAATTTTGTGCCAATCACGCCCACGCACTCAGCGCCGGTAGCTTCACAGATTTCGTCGCATACCTCCCGCGGGGTCATCATGGCACCCTCCAGCACCTTTCCCTTCACCAGTTCCCGGGTATCCAGCTGGTTTTCTGCCTCGGCAATCAACGCCTCGGTCACGCCGCCTTTGCCGACCATAAGGGTAGTATCAATGGTGGTGGCCCGGCCTCTTAATTCGGCCCGTTCTTTACTTGTCAGCATAACCCGCCTCCTTTAATTTCTCATAAAACACCTTTAGCGCATTGGCCCGGTGGGACACTTTGTTCTTTTCCTCCGGGGACATCTCCGCAGTGGACTTGCCCATGGGAGGGTAGTAGAAAATCGGATCATATCCGAAGCCGTTCTCTCCCCTCGCCTCCCGGAGCAGCTCGCCGTGAATCTCTCCCCGGGCCTGAATGACCTTACCCTCCGGAGTAATCATGGTAATCACACAGACGAATTTTGCCTGTCGCTCACCATCGGGCACATGCTCCGTATTTTTCAGCAGCAGAAGCAGTCTTCCCCAGTCATCCAAGGTGTCGTCAAAGCCGTATCGGGCGGAATAGATGCCCGGCTCTCCGTTTAAGGCATCCACAGCAATACCGGAGTCGTCAGCCAGTGCAGGCATGCCGGTGGCCTCCATCACGGCTTTTGCCTTAATGAGGGAGTTCTCCTCAAAGGTAGTGCCGTTCTCTTCCACTTCGATGTCCACACCCAATTCGGACTGGAGCACCAGCTCCATATCAAATTGCTCGGTTATCTTACTGATTTCCACCAGCTTGTGTCTGTTTTTGCTCGCCAAAACTACTTTCATTTACAGCAACGCCTCCACAAAACCCCTTGCTTCAAAGGGCATCAAATCGTCCGCCTGCTCGCCTACACCCACAAATTTCACAGGAATCTGCAAGCTGTCCGCCACGGCAATCACAATACCGCCCTTGGCGGTGCCGTCCAGCTTGGTTAGCGCAACAGCAGTCACGCCGGCAATCTCCTTGAACTGCTTGGCTTGAATTAAGCCATTTTGGCCGGTGGTGCCGTCCAAAACCAACAGCACTTCCTTGGCTGCCTCCGGCAGCTCCCGTTCCACAATGCGGCTGATTTTATTCAGTTCGTTCATAAGGTTTGCCTTATTGTGCAGGCGGCCTGCGGTGTCAATGATAATCACATCCGCACTCTTTGCCTTGGCAGACTGGATGCCGTCATACACCACAGAGGCAGGGTCCGCACCCTCATGCTGGCGGACAATGGCGGCACCTGCCCGCTGGGACCAGATTTCCAACTGGTCGGCGGCAGCGGCACGGAAGGTATCGCCTGCCACCAGAAGCACATTCTTACCTTGGCTCTTCAGCTGGGTGGCAATCTTGCCTATGGTGGTGGTCTTGCCCACACCGTTGACGCCGATGACCAGAATCACGGAGGGGGTTGTGGAGAGATTCAGTGCGGTATCCCCCACATTGAGCATCTCTACCAAAATGTCCTTCAGTGCCTCTTTTGCCTCTTCGGTGGTCTTCAGGTGCTGCTCCCGGATGGTTTTTCGCAGACGGTCGGTGGCCTTCACGGCCGTATCCACGCCCAAATCCGCTAAAATCAAGCTCTCCTCCAGCTCGTCATAGAAATCGTCGTCGATTTCGGAAAAGCCGGAGAACACTCCGCCCAAGGTATTACTCAAGGCATCTCTTGTCTTTGTGAGGCCTGCCTTGATTTTATTAAAAAATCCCATGGTTTACTCCTTTATTCCGTAATACCGAGATAGGTTTCCATCTGGTTCAAATCCAAACGCAGCAGCTTACTGATACCCTGCTCCTGCATGGTCACACCATAGAGCACATCGGAGGCCTCCATGGTACCGCGGCGGTGGGTGATGACAATAAACTGGGTTTTCGCGCTTAGGTTTCGTAGGTAGGAGGAGAATCTCTCAACATTTCGGTCATCCAGCGCCGCATCAATCTCGTCCAGCATGCAGAACGGCGTAGGCCGCACCTTCAAAATAGCAAAGTACAGTGCTATCGCTACGAATGCCTTTTCGCCGCCGGAGAGAAGGGTAATGGTTTTTACCTGCTTTCCGGGAGGCTGGACACGGATTTCAATGCCACAGGTCAAGGGATTTTCAGCATCCTCCAGCAGAAGCTGACCCTTGCCACCGCCAAACATCTCCTCAAATACCTTACCGAAATACTCGTTGATTTTTGCAAACTCCGTCACAAAAATCGCCGTCATCTGCTGGGTAATCTCCTTGATGATGCCCTCCAAATCCTTTTTGGCGCCCAGTACATCGTCACGTTGACTGGTGAGGTACATGTACCGCTCGTTGACACGGGCAAATTCATCAATGGCACCCAAATTGGGGGTTCCCAATGCAGAAATTTTCCGCTTCAGCTCGGCAATCTGCCGATTGGCAACAGGTATCGACTCAATCTCTGCCCGTTTTTCCCCAGCCGTACCGGGAGTTAGGCCGTAGGTGTCCCACAGCTTATCGATGGTATTGCGCTCCTCCAAAACGGTGGTTTCTTTTTTATTTTCCAAAAGTGCGCAAGCCCGTTCCATATTGAGAATGGACTTGTTTTTCTCCTGAATATCCCCCTCGGCCTTGGATTTAGCCGCCTCAATCCGGGCGTATTCACGCAAGGCCTCGTTCATAGACCGGCGTGTTTTGTCGGTTTCGGCGTCATTTTCCTCCTGCCGCAGGATTTGCTGACGGATTTCCTCCTCCAGACGGCGATTATCCGCCCGGATAGCATCAATATCTGCCAGTTTCTTATTTTTATCTCCTTCGGTAGCCGCCTGCAGAACACGCAGGTCGGCAATGTGGGAATTGGCGGTTGCCCGCTCTGCTTCCAGTGCCGCAGAATCCGTACGCAGGGCATTCATCCGGTCGGTAATCTCGCTCACAGCCTGATCGGCCTCGGACTGGGTGTCCTCAAGTGCCGCAATTTTCTGCCGGGTTTCTGCCAACTGAGCTGTAAAAATGTCAATTTGCGCCCGAATGGCAGTCTGTTGCTCCCGGTCGGTGCTCTGCCGTTTCTGCAGGCTCTCCAATTCCCGTTCTGCGGCCTGCTTGGCATCGCAAATGGCCTGTAACCAAATCTCATGCTGCCGCACAAGTCCCTCTTGGGTCAGCACCTGCTTTTCCGCCTCCTGCAGCTGCTCTCTGGCGGTATTCAGCTGGAACTCCACTTGGTCTGCGGCACGGCGTGCCTCTTGGAATTGGGCTTCCAGCTCCCGGAGCTTCTCCGTCAAATCCTTTTCCTGTGCGGTAAGCTTATCCAACTCGTTGGCACGGCTAAGGATGCCGGCTTCCTTGTTTACGGAGCCGCCTGTCATGGAGCCGCCGGGGTTCATAACCTGTCCGTCCAAGGTGACAATTTTGAACCGATTGGCGTACTGCTTTGCCATTGCAATGGCCGCATCAATATCCTGCACAATGACAATTCTGCCCAGCAGATTTTCTATAATACCCTCGTAGGTCTTTTCGTATTTGACCAGTTGGGAGGCAATCCCCACAAAGCCACGGCACTTTTCCAGGCCGTTTTCTTTCAGTGCCTTGCCCTGAATCACAGACAGAGGCAGGAAGGTTGCCCGTCCACCGCCGGTGCGTTTTAAGAAGGAAATGGCCGCCTTGCCGTCCTGTTCGTTTCCTACAACAATCTGCTGCAGGGCGCCGCCCAGGGCGATTTCAATGGCAACGGTATAATTATCCTCTGTGCGAATCAGCTGAGAGATAGGGCCGTGGATATTGCGCAGAGCGCCGTGCTTGGCCTCCTGCATCACCTGTCGAACGGACTTTTGATAGCCCTCAAAGTCCTGCTCCATGGCACGGAACACCCGTACTTTTGCCGCAATGCCATCCAGCTGACTTCGCAGCTTCTGTACCTGTTCTGCCAGCTCATCCCGCCGTTTTGCCCGAGTGGTTTGGCGGAGCGTATAGCCGGCAATGGAATTTTGATTGGCAGTGACCTCTTCCTGGGCATGGCGCAGTTGCTTTTGGCTGCCGGATAGCTGTTCCCGAGCCTCCTGTTCACGGACGGCTCCGGTGTCCAAATCCCCTTGGATTTGAGTGATTCTTGCCTGTCCCTCCGCCATACCGACTTCCAATGTCCTGACATCTGCCTCCCGGGCAGCTAAATCTGCGGTAAGGCGCACCTCACGGGTACGCAGCTCCATAAACTGCCGGGTAAGTCCCTGTGCATCGGCTGTCATGGTCAATAACTGCTTTTGCAGAATTTCCAGCTCTTCTGCCTTTTGAGTAAGTACCTGATCAATTTCGACAATACGGGCATCTGCCTGCTCCAGCTGAGTAGCAATACCGCTGCTGCGGTCCTCCTGCCCCCGCAAGTCCTCCTGTGACCGGCGAATATTCTCTTCGTTATGCTGCACGGTACTCCGCAGGACAGCAATCTGTCCGTCAATCTGCTGATGGGCACCCTCCAGCATACTTACCTGCACACGGAGATTCTCTAAGCTTTCATTTTGGTTGCGAAGCTGATTTCCCATCTGCTCCGTGGACCGGTAGAGCCTGTCCAAATCCTCGTGGGCCTGTTGCAGCACAAAGGATGCGGAGGTATAGTCCTCCTCTGCCTTCTTGGCCTCTGCGGAGAGCTTTTCCAGCCTGTCCATCCACACGGCAACTTCAATGCCCTGTAGCTCCTCCCGGAGGGCCAAAAATCTTGTGGCCTTCTCCGATTGGATGCGTAGCGGTTCCAGCTGCAGCTCCAGCTCTGCAATTTTGTCACCGATGCGCATCAAATTATCTTCTGTATGGGCCAGCTTCCGTTCGGTTTCCTCTTTGCGGTGGCGGTACTTGGAAATACCTGCCGCCTCCTCGAAAATTTCCCGTCGGTCGGCACTTTTTAAGGACAAAATCTCATCAATTCTGCCCTGTCCAATATTGGAATAGCCCTCTCTGCCAAGACCTGTGTCCATAAACAGCTCGTTGATGTCACGAAGCCGGGCAGATTGTTTGTTGATATAGTATTCACTGTCGCCGGAGCGGTAGTACCGACGGGTAATCATCACCTCATCGGAATCGTAGGGCAAGGCCCGATCCGTATTATCCAGTGTCAGTGTCGCCTCGGCAAAGCCAACCGCAGACCGCTTTTGCGTACCGCCGAAAATCACATCCTCCATCTTGGCACCACGGAGGGTCTTGGTACTCTGCTCGCCCATAACCCACAGTATGGCATCGGAAATATTGGATTTACCGGAGCCGTTGGGTCCGACAATGGCGGTAATATCATCACCGAAGCGGATCAGTGTTTTATCGGGGAAGGACTTAAAGCCCTGCACTTCCAAACTTTTTAAATACACGGCAAAAACCTCTCGTAGAGAATAAAATTTATCAGTTTATTATACAGGAAAATGTTAAAAATTGCAAGGTTTTCTTTCGTTTTTCCATGGTGTTATCTTTTTTAGAGCCGGCAAATTTTTATGTTGCTAAGCGTTGTCACTTTTGCTATAATGTAGTCGTTATGGAAAAGAAAACAAACTTTTATGTCAGTCCGAAAAACGGCCTGACCTGGCTGGTGGCCCTTTGCATGGTTTGCTCGGCAGTGGCCCGCGTCTTGTTTGTCGGTGCGAAAGGGACCGATATGTGGAGCCAAATCATTCTGCCAATTGTAGCAGCCCTACTATATGGCCTCATCTGTCTGCTCTCCGGCAAGGAGCGGTTTTACAAAACCGCTATCCCCGTCTGGATGTTCTGCTTCTACTACGCATTCGTCTTCTTTGGGTATGATTTTGCATCCTTTGACAAGCTCATTGGCAGTCTGTTTGCCATTGCTTTGCTGTTT
>JBGVPJ010000036.1:0-6025 GCA_045126955.1 Faecousia sp. | reverse complement strand
CTGTGTTGGTTATGTCCTGCTGGCAGAGCTTTTGAATATATATCTTACTGCAAATGTGATTGTTGACGGGGCAATTCTGCGACATTTAATTGCAACCGGCTGGGGACACTATAATAGCATGGGTGCTCTATTTGCCATGATTATTCCCATGCCCTTCTTCTTGACAGGAAAAGGGCGTTATGCCGGTTTTGCTTATGTATCCGGAATCCTTTTCTTTGTGGGTCTATTGTTTACGTGCTCCCGCGGTTCTATCTTGGTTGGCACGTTAATTTTTGCAAGCAGTTATATCCTTTCTTTGTACCACAGCCGTCATGCGCGCTTGCAGATAGCTGTACACGGCTCAGCATTAGTTTTGACCTTGCTGTTAGTGATTCTGTTCTTTGATAAGCTGGAACAGCTCTTCAATGTGATGGGTGAAATTGGTTTGAATTCGCCGGAACGAACAGAAACTTATATTGAGGGTATGAAACAGTTTCTGCGATTTCCGATTTTTGGCGGCTCATTTTTTCCGGTAGACTTTTGGCCTTACGCATGGGCCGGACTTGAAAGTTTTCGCACATTGTTTCCGCCACGCTGGCACAATACGTTTATTCAGTTGCTGGCTACCGGCGGTATTGTTTGCTTGATTGGATATGCTGTCCACAGAATTCAAACAGTGTATCTTTTTATCCGCAATTTTTCGGACAAGAAGCTATTTGCCGGATTGTCAATTGCGGCGATACTTTTTACCAGCATGGTGGATTGCCATTTCTTTAATGTAGGACCGGTGTTGCTGTACTCTGCTACTTTGGCGATTGTAGAATTCCAGTTGGGAAAAAACGAAAAAGAATAAAAAATCCGAACCAAAGGTCAATGTCACTAATTTAACGACATTGACCTTTTGATTCGGATTTTTTCAAAAAATTTCTCCCCGAAAGGCTGTGCTTTTCGGGGAGAAAATAGTAGCAATTAGTTGCCGTACTTTGCGGTGTTGACCTTAACGCCGGGGCCCATGGTGGAAACGACCACGCAGGACTTCACATACTGACCCTTAGCTGCAGCGGGCTTAGCCTTGATAACAGCTCTCATCAGGGTGTCCATGTTCTCGGTCAGCTTTTCAGAACCGAAGGAAACCTTACCAATGGGGCAGTGAATGATGTTGGTCTTGTCCAAGCGGTACTCAACCTTACCGGCCTTGATTTCCTGAACAGCAGCGCCCACATTGGGGGTCACGGTACCGGCCTTGGGGGAGGGCATCAAGCCCTTGGGTCCCAGAACCTTACCCAAACGGCCAACAACGCCCATCATGTCGGGAGAAGCGACGACGACGTCGAAATCAAACCAGTTTTCCTTGGTGATCTTCTCGACCAGCTCCATGCCACCAACGTAGTCGGCGCCTGCAGCCTTGGCTTCATCAACCTTTGCATCCTTTGCGAACACCAGAACCCGACGGGTCTTGCCGGTGCCGTTGGGCAGGACAACAGCGCCACGAACCTGCTGGTCAGCGTGACGGGAGTCAACACCCAATTTGATGTGCAGTTCAACGGTCTCGTCGAACTTTGCGGAAGCACCCTTCACTACCAGATCCAGGGCTTCGGTGGGATCATACTGAACGGAGCGGTCAATCAGCTTGGCGCTCTCTTTATACTTTTTGCCTCTAAACACTTGTTATATCCTCCTTATAGTGGTGATGCGGAAAAATCCTCCCACATTACCGAGCCAAATTATTGCTCGGACAGTTATAATTAATCAACAACGGTAACGCCCATGGAACGGCAGGTACCGGCAACCTGGCTTTCAACAGCCTCCAAAGTAGCACCCTCAAGATCCTGCATCTTGGTCTTGGCAATCTCAGAAATCTGTGCGCGGGTAATGGTGCCGACCTTGGTCTTGTTGGGAACGCCGGAGCCCTTCGCCAGACCGATTGCCTTCATGATCAGCAGGGGAGTCGGAGGGGTTTTTGTGATAAAGGTGAAGCTGCGGTCTGCATAAACAGTGATAACGACGGGAATCTTGTAGCCTTCCATTGCCTGGGTGCGGGCATTAAATTCCTTGATGAATGCGGCGATGTTAACGCCGTGCTGACCCAAAGCGGGGCCTACAGGGGGGGAAGCGGTAGCCTTAGCGGCGTTAATCTGAAGTTTGATAATGCCAGTGACTTTCTGTGCCATAATAAGCACCTCCTGAATATAATGTGGTAATATGCGCTTTGCGCATTTCTTTCGGGGCTTTATGCCCCTCCCACGGTCCGATCGGAAATCCGATCCGATGCGTTATTGGGATAGTAACTCCACCTGATCGAGTTCAAACTCAACAGGGGTTTCCCGGCCAAACATAGAAACAATCACGCTGACCGAGTTCTTGTCGACCTCCATGCTTTCCACCACGCCGGTGAAGGAGTTTAGAGGACCGTCGAGAATGCGTACGGTGTCGCCAACTGCATAGCTGACCACGATCTCGCGCTTTTCAACGCCCATTTCATAAACTTCATCATCTGTCAGGGGGAAGGGGTCATTTCCGGATGCGCCAACAAAACCGGCAACGCCACGAACATTGCGAATCACATGCCAGGTGTCGTCAGAATAAACCATCTTTACGAACACATAGCCGGGGTACAGCTTGCGATCGTAGGTTTTGGTTACGCCAGAATCGGTGATTTCAGTCACGGTTTCCTGTGGGATGGTGATGGTGATAATCTGATCCTGAAGCTGGCGGCTCTGGACAGTTTTTTCAATGGTGGCTTTTACGGTATTTTCGTAACCGGAGTAGGTATGGACAACATACCATTTTGCAGCCTCTGCCATAGCTCTTCTCCTTAGCTGAGGGCCTTGATTAAAGCATCAATGCCAAAACGAGCAACAAAGTCGAACAACCAAATAAATGCGCCCACGACGATTACGCATGCAAGGACGATTAAGGTGTTCTTAAGCACTTGCTTAGGGGTGGACCAAACGACCTTCTTAAGTTCGCTGCGGAGCTCACGAAAGTATCTGCAGATCTTGCCCCAGGTTCTTTTGAACCAGTTTTCCTTTTTCACATCTGCCATTTCGCTGCCTCCTTACTTGGTCTCGTTGTGAGTGGTGTGCTTCTTGCAGAATCTGCAATACTTCTTCATTTCGAGACGGTCGGGATCGTTTTTCTTGTTCTTCATGGTGTTGTAGTTTCTTTGCTTGCACTCGGAGCATCTCAAAGTGACTTTCACGCGCATAACGGCACCTCCTTAAAAATTTGCCTCCCTGTATCACCCCGGCTAGAGTAAGATTTAGGAAGCGGTTAACTACAAATTACCGCCCCGGGGCTGAAAAAGGCGCACAAAAAAACCCCTTTTTCACAGGTACATACATTCTAACACAGGGGTGTGTGGAAGTCAACAATTTTTTTCTTTATTTTTTGGGAATTTTGCTATATAATGGGTGCAAACTAAGAATACAAGGAGAGAAATGCCATGAAACGAATTATGGGTGTGGATTACGGGGACGCACGGACGGGAATTGCGGTTTCCGACCTGCTTTGCAGTCTTGTGGGAACCACCTCTGTTATCCACAGCAGAAACACAGAAAAGACCATAGCGCAGATTTGCACTATGGTCAGTCAGTCGGATGTGGGGGAGATTGTGGTAGGACTTCCTAAGAATATGGATGGCTCCGAAGGGACAAGAGCGGAACTGTGCCGCTCATTTGCTGCGCGGCTGGAGGAGGCGACCGGCCTGCCGGTGCACCTTTGGGACGAGCGCAGAACCACTGTGGAGGCCCACAATATCCTTTCTCAGCATAATTATCACGGACAAAAACGCAAGGATACCGTGGATGCCGTTGCCGCCTCCTTAATTTTGGAGGGCTATCTTGCCTTTCGTAAAAGAGGATAAGTATCGGTGGGTAAACGTTCACGGCTCTCGCTTCCGGAGAGCCGTGAAACAATATGAAATCTGTAATCCTACTTTTTCTGCTCCTTTGTGGGTCGGTAAAAAAGCTCACGCAGACCGGTGAGAATGAGCAGACCACCAAAAATCTTTTTTAGCAGTGACGTGTCCATTTGCCTTCCTACGAATGAGAACAGAGCTGCGGTGATGCAGCCGCATATCACTGCCGGTAGTATTTTCTTCAGTTCTACTGTGCCTTGGGAATGATGAAACATGGTGGCAATAAAGGCAGAAGGCAGAAAGAACAGCAAATTGATGGTTCGGGCATCTGCATATTCCATACCCACTGCCATGGTTAGCCACAGTATTAAAAGACTGCCGCCGCCGACTCCCAGGCCTGCTAAAAAACCCAACACAACAGATACAGGCAGTGTAAGAAAGTTTAACATAGGTACCGAATCCCTCCCCAAAGAATCACAGCGCCCAAAAAGCGGTGTAGCCATAGTGTTGGAATGTGTTGCCCCCAACGACCGGCAGCAATGCCGCCAACGGTGCTGCCAAGCAGATAGGGGAGTACTTGCTCAAAGGTAAGCTGACTATTCGCGGAATACAACAGAGAAACAATACAGATGGGTGCTATAATGGCTATGGAAGTGGGGAAACACGCCTCCTCTGAAATTCCGTTGTGTCTTCTCAATATGGGGACCAGTACCATACCGCCACCGGCACCGAACAGGCCGTTTATCAGTCCTGCGGCACTGCCGGCCAGAGATAGAATTATTTTACCGGACAAAAAACCACCTCTCGGGAAAGCTTTCCCCGGGAGGCGGTTTTTATGCAAAAACTGTGCGTCTTTTTGAGACGCACAGTTTTGTTTGTTATAGAGTTTGCGATTAACCCATGGTTGAGATAATCAGGTCTTTATTCAGACGATTGGTCTTTTGAGGGGTAATTTTGGCATTTTCGCAAATGCCGTTATACCATTTTTCTGTATCCGCGGCACGCATATCCTCGGAAATCATGTAGTCACGGTAAGTTTGCTCACCGTCGCCTACATAGTACATGATATGATAGCCGTATTCGCTTTCCACCAAATCGACGTCGCCCTTCTTACGGGTTTCATCAATACACCAATTCAGGAAGGGTTCCACAAAGTCGGTGCCGGCATGGATATTCTCAAACAAACCGCCGGTGGAAGCAGAACCGTCATCGGAGTGTTCCTTAATCATAGCAATAAAGGTCTCTTCGGTAGCGTTGCCTTCTTTCCATACCTTCAGCAGTCTTTCGGCCTCGGCCTTTGCGGTGTTTTTCTCGGCGTCGGTGTAGACCTTTGAGCCGTCGGCGCCGGTGGTACCGCCCTTAAACATGACCAAAAGATGGCGAACATTGGCAAGCAGTCTCAGGTTTTCATCACAGCCCTGATATACCACGACATAATAGCCGCCGATGGTCTTGGTTTCTTTGCCGTCTGCATCAGTGGAGGTAATTTCGTTGGCTACCATGCCAATTTCGTTTTCTGTGCGTTTTTCATCGGTAAGCCATGATTGAAGAGCTGTGGGAACACTGGTGAACATCATATTTTTGTTTTTAGTGGTAGAGACATTTGTCTTGTCTTTGTTAATCTCCAGTGCGGCGATGGCTTTGTCAAGATCATCAATATTCGTGTTTTCAATCAGCTTTTTAGCAATTTCTTCCGCGGCCTGGATGGCAGCCTGCTTTTCGGCATCGGAGTAGACCTTATTGCTTCCTTCGCCTGTGCCGCCCGTGAGGTAATCCGTGGAGCTTACATAGTAGCTGGCAAAATTAAAGGAGGAGTAGTTGTTGTATTTGTCCTTTTCGTATTCCCGGATTGCATCGTTATTATAGGTTAAAGAATCTTTGTGCTTGTTATAATAAGCATTGGCGATGGAAATAACACGGTTGTACTCTTTGAAGGATTCCACGTCGGAGCCGTAGCCGTAGGTGGCTCTAAGATACTTGTCGGGGCTGCTATAGCCGCCGTACAAGGCATAATAATCCAACTGCTTTATGTTGTAGGTAAGCGCTTCCTCTTCATCCTTGGACAGTTGGAAGCCTTCGGCTATAGCTTTGTCGTACAGTGCATAATCGCTCTTGGCTTTCTCCAAAGACTGACTTAAAAGATAATCTGCCCAGGTTTCACCGGTTTTTTCGTCATATACCTGGCGG
>JBGVPJ010000035.1:0-3154 GCA_045126955.1 Faecousia sp. | reverse complement strand
ATATCACGGGTGCGGTAGCGCAGCAGGGGGAATGCCTGCTTGGTGATGGCGGTAAAGACCAACTCGCCCTTACTGCCCTCAGGCAGCACCTCACCGGTGTTGGGGTCAATAATCTCAGCAATAAAGTGGTCTTCATTGATGTGCATGCCGTTCTGTGCTTCACATTCAAAGGCCACACCCGGACCGGAGGTTTCTGTAAGGCCGTAAATATCATAGGCCTTGATACCCAAACTCTGTTCAATCTCCCGACGCATGGCTTCACTCCATGCCTCAGCACCAAAGATACCTGCCTTCAGCTTAATTTTATCCCGAAGGCCCTGCTCATGGATGCTTTCCGCAAGATACGCGGCATAGGAAGGGGTGCAGCAGAGAATGGTGGCACCCAAGTCCACCATGAACTGCAGCTGGCGGTCGGTGTTTCCGGAGGAGAGGGGCAGAGTCAGACATCCCACCTTGTGGGAGCCGCCGTGCAGACCCGAGCCGCCGGTAAACAGGCCATAGCCGTAAGCCACTTGGCAAACATCTTCATCAGTGCCGCCGGCGGCGACAATCGCACGGGCACAGCAATCCTCCCACAGATCAACATCGTGCTGGGTATAAAATGCCACAACCCGCTTACCGGTGGTTCCGGAAGTAGAATGAATACGGACACAGTCCTTCAGCGGTGCACCCAAAAGACCGTAGGGATAGGCCTCCCGCAAATCATCTTTGGACAGGAAGGGCAGCTTGTGAAGGTCGGCAACACCCCGGATATCATCGGGTGTCACGCCCTTGGCCTCCATTTTTGCCCGGTAGTAGGGAACATTGTCCCAAACATGCCGAACCTGCGCCACAAGGCGCTCATTTTGCCATGCGAGAATCTGTTCCCGGGAGGCAGTCTCAATTTCAGGCTGATAATACTTCGACATAATCGTTCTTTTTCTCCTTGCGTAGTAGGTATGGATTAAGCATTACGTCCTAAGGTAAATGCCTTCTTGTTGAGTTCCAGGAACTTTGCAGGAACGCTCTGTTCAATGGCTTCCATCCACTCTTCTTGTGTAAACTCAAAATACTTTGACAAGTGTCCCATAAGGACAATATTCACCGCCTTGGAAGAACCGGCTTCCTCCGCAAGCTTCAACGCATCAAAGGCATCCACATCAATGCCTGCCTGCTGCATCTTCGTTACCAGCTGCTCAGGATATGCGGCTGCGCCGGTAATCACAGGCATAGGGTTAATCTGCTGCGTGCTTACAACAATTTTGCCGCCGGGTTTTAAGTACTCGGTCCAGCGAGCGGCTTCCAGTAATTCAAAAGACACGATGTAGTCTGCTTCTCCTTTGTGGATGACCGGAGAATAGACCTTTTCGCCAAATCGCACATAGGTAACCACACTGCCACCACGCTGGCTCATGCCATGAACCTCGGATACCTTGATATCATAACCCTTTGTCAGCAATAACCGACCCAGCAGCTTGGAGGCCAACAGACTTCCCTGTCCGCCTACGCCGACGATCATAATATTCTTTGTTTTCATACGCATACCTCCTTGGCTGCCTGTAGCGCATTCAGCTTGCACAGCTGAGAGCAGACACCGCAACCGGTGCAGAGGGTGTTGTCCACAACTGCCTTGCCGTTTGCAATGCTGATGGCAGGACAGCCCACCTTCATACACATCTTACAGCCGACACATTTGTCAGTATCCACAGTCAGAGGCTTTTCGTGTTTTACATACTTCAGCAGTGCGCAGGGACGGCGTGAGATGATGACGGAAGGCTCATCCGCCTCCAATTCCTCCTTCAGTGCTGCATCGCACTGAGCCAGATCATAAGGGTCTACCACCCGTACACGGCGGATACCCACGGCACGGCAGAGGCTTTCCAAGTCTATCTTTGTGCAGGGATCACCCTTCAGGTTAAAGCCGGTGGTGGGGTTCTGCTGATGGCCGGTCATACCGGTAATTGAATTGTCCACAATAATAACAGTAGAGGCGGATTCATTATATGCGGCATTGACCAGGCCTGTAATGCCGGAGTGCATAAAGGTGGAGTCACCGATAACCGCCACAGCCTTCCGTCCCTCGGCACCGCCGGCCTTGATAAAGCCGTGCAATCCCGACACAGAAGCGCCCATGCAGATGGTAGTGTCCAATGCAGCCAGCGGTGGTACGGCGCCTAAGGTATAGCAGCCGATATCACCCATAACGGTCACCTTGTTCTTTGCCAAGGTGTAGAACAGTCCTCTATGAGGACAACCTGCACACATCACAGGAGGACGGGCGGGGATGTTTTCCTCCAAGCAGATGCCGTTTTCTGTGGCAAAACCCAGCTTTTCGGCCACCAGATTTTGTGAGAATTCATCGATGCAGGGGAACACTTCCTTACCCACGCAAGTAAGTCCCAGCTGGCGGCAATGGTTTTCGATGAAGCTGTCCAGCTCTTCGATGACCACCAGTTTGTCAACAGATGCGGCAAAATCCCGGATTTTCTGTTCGGGCAGCGGCCAAATCATACCCAGCTTCAGCACCGGGAAACGGTCACCGCAAACCTCCTTTACATACTGATAGGAGGTAGAGGAGGTAATGATGCCCATGGAGCGGTCATTTCCCTCTTCCAAGCGGTTTATAGCTGCAGTTTCGGCATATTCCACCAATGCGCGGGTGCGGGCCTCCACCACCGGGTGACGGCGCCTGGCATTGCCGGGCATCATAATGTACTTTTGGGGATTCTTTTCATAAGTTTTGCTGAACTCCGTACGCTCGCCGGTCTGTACAAGGCTCTGGGAGTGGGCGATGCGGGTACACATCTTGATGAAAACCGGAGTATCGAACTCCTCGGAGATGGTATACGCCAGTTTCGTAAATGCCAGCGCCTCAGCGGAGTCTGCCGGTTCCAGCATCGGAACCTTGGATGCTCTTGCATAATGGCGGGAGTCCTGCTCGTTTTGAGAGGAGTGCATGCCCGCATCATCGGCAACACCGATGACCATACCTCCATTGACACCGGTATAGCCGATGGTAAAAAGAGGGTCTGCAGCCACGTTCAAACCCACATGCTTCATAGCACAAAAGCTGCGCTTACCGGCCAAAGATGCACCAAAAGCAGCCTCCATGGCAACCTTTTCATTGGGTGCCCATTCGGCATAAACCTCCTGATATTTGGCAACGCACTCAGTA
>JBGVPJ010000034.1:0-2883 GCA_045126955.1 Faecousia sp. | reverse complement strand
TCAGCTGGGAGAAGCGCAGTTTCTTTTCCGCCAGATGCCATAGAATCAACGCTTTGTATTTACCGCCAACCAGATTTAGCGTTGCACTGACCGGGCAATTTAAAGTATTATCCATGTTGACTCCATAGTTTCAAAAAGGATAGTATAGCACTAAAAGGTGCGTACTTGCAAATTGGAATTACAATGGTAGAATAGTATCATAAAAGCATTTAGGTGTCAATAAAGGTCAATGATAATTGATTTTTAGGAGGTTAGTATGCAAATTAAGTTTGATATTACCGGAATGACTTGTGCCGCCTGCTCTGCCAGAGTTGAGAAAGTTACCTCTGCAATTGATGGTGTGGAACATGTGGAAGTGAATTTGCTGGCCGGTACGATGTCTGCGGAAGTAACAGATGATAGCACTTGCCAGCGCATTATTGGTGCAGTAACCAAGGCGGGCTACGGAGCTGTTGTCCACGGCGAAAAGAAAACTCCTGAAAAAAGTGATGATCCTCAATTACGGCAGATGAAGATTAGAATTTTCGGTTCTGCCATTTGCTTGGTCATTTTGATGTATTTCACTATGGGCCATATGATTGGTCTTCCCATGCCCGACTGGTACATGGGAAAAGAGAATGCTTTAGTTGCAACACTACTGCAGTTCTTTCTCACACTTCCTCCGGTATTTCTGAATCGGGCTTATTTCTCCAGAGGTTTTAAATCCCTTTATCATAAAGCGCCCAATATGGATTCTTTGATTGCTGTTGGTTCAGGCGCATCAATTGTTTACGGTGTTTTTGCGCTGTTTTCAATCGGTTATGCAATGGGTCACGGTGATTGGAACACCGTGGAGTTATATCGCAAGAATCTGTATTTCGAATCTGCAGCGATGATTCTTACCTTAATAACCATTGGTAAGTTTTTAGAGGCCAGGGCGAAGGGCAAGACCGGTGATGCAATACGGAAATTGATGGATCTGAGTCCAAAAACTGCTTGTGTGCGCAGAAATGGTAATGAAGTAACGGTTCCAATCGAGGATGTAAAACTTGGAGAAATTGTTGTAGTTCGATCCGGTGAGAGCATTCCTGTGGATGGTACGGTCATTTCCGGTCGTGGTTCCGTGGATCAAAGCGCTCTTACCGGCGAAAGTGTTCCTATTGAAAAAATCCCGGAGGACGCAGTAGCTGCGGCTACGATCAATCTGGAAGGTTACTTGGAGATTCGTGTAGAGAAAACCGGTGAGGATACAACGCTTTCTCAAGTGATTCATTTAGTGGAAGAAGCCGGTGGTTCCAAGGCACCGATTGCCCGCCTGGCGGATAAAATAGCAGGAATCTTTGTGCCAACAGTTATGGGTATTTCTCTGGTTACTCTGGTGGTGTGGTTATTAGTAGGGAAACCGTTCGATTTTGCGTTGACCAATGCGATTTCTGTACTTGTTATTTCCTGCCCCTGTGCACTGGGTCTTGCAACGCCGGTTGCCATTATGGTTGGTACCGGAAGAGGCGCCAATATGGGCATTTTGTTTAAAAATGCGGAAGCGCTGGAAAATCTTCACAGGATAGATACCGTTGTTTTTGACAAAACCGGTACGTTAACTGTTGGTAGACCGGCGGTTACGGATGTCATTTCCTGTTGCGTCTCTGCAAAGGAACTGATGCAAGTTGCTGCTTCGCTGGAAAAAATGTCTGAACATCCTTTTGCAAAAGCAATTCTTGATAAGGCTATTGGGTTAGAGCTGCTTGAGGTTTCTTCTTTCCAGACCTTGCCTGGTCAAGGTGTATCTGGTATAATTAATAATACTAGATACTATGGCGGCAATAGAAGATTGATGGAACAGTTGAATATTCCGGTGCCTGAATACGAAGAACTTGTTACCGCTGGTAAAACACCGTTGTATTTTGCTTCTGAAACAGGAAAATTCTTGGGTGCTATTGCAGCTGCAGACATCTTGAAAGCAGATACTCCTATGGCAATTCAAAAACTCCACGATCTTGACCTTAAAGTTATCATGTTGACAGGTGATAATCAGAAGACAGCGGAGTTTATAGCTGAAAAGGCAGGCATCCCACATGTTGTTGCTGAAGTTCTGCCCACCGATAAGGCAAGCGTTGTTGCGGAGCTGAAGGATCGTGGCCGCTGTGTCCTGATGATTGGTGACGGTATTAATGATGCACCTGCTTTGGCCGTTGCGGATGTGGGTATGGCAATCGGCTCCGGTACAGATATAGCTATGGAGTCTGCGGATGTCGTCTTGATGAACCGCTCACTGCAAAGTGTAGCCGGCGCAATTTCATTGAGTAAAGCTACAATCCGGAACATCCGACAGAATCTATTTTGGGCGTTTTTCTATAATTGCCTGGGCATTCCTGTTGCTGCCGGTGTATTCTACCCGATTTTTGGTTTGCTGTTAAGTCCTATGATCGGAGCAGCTGCCATGAGTATGAGCTCATTCTTTGTGGTTACAAACGCATTGCGCCTGCGCTTTTTTAATTATAATATGGCACAGGTTCAGCATACAAATTTAAAAGAACATGAAGTGAATATCAGAAAGGAAAAAACCATGGAAGTAATTATTAAGGTTAACGGTATGATGTGCCCCCATTGCAAAGCAAGGGTGGAGGCTGTTTGCAAAGCTGTAGAGGGTACGGTCGACGCTGTGGTTGACCTGGCTGAAAAGCAGGTTACTGTAAGCGGCAATGCAGACCTTCAGCTGCTCAAAAAGGCAATCACCGATGCCGGATATGAAGTAGGTGAATACTTTGAGTGAATAACTAAAAGCCAGTGAGTCCGAATTGACGGATCATACTTCATAAAACCAGTAGAAATTCAGTCCCAGACAAGGTATAATAGGGACGAAACTGCTGGAATTTACTGAAATTTGCGCATGACAACCGGACG